>NZ_CP062229.1:320500-641000 GCF_024707545.1 Mesorhizobium onobrychidis | reverse complement strand
ATCCATCTCGACGTCATGGACGGGCATTTCGTGCCCAACATCACCTTCGGTCCGCCGGTAATCAAGGCGATCCGCAACCGCACCAAGGCCTTCTTCGACTGCCATCTGATGATCGCGCCGGCCGATCCCTATCTGGAGGCCTTCGCCGAAGCCGGCTGCGACGGCATGACGGTGCATGCCGAGGCCGGGCCGCATCTCGACCGTTCGCTGCAAACGATCAGGGACCTCGGCAAGAAGGCCGGCGTGTCGCTCAACCCGGCGACGCCGGAAACGGCGATCGAATATGTGCTCGACCGGCTCGATCTGATCCTTATCATGACCGTCAATCCGGGTTTTGGCGGCCAGGCCTTCATTCCGGGGGTCGTCGACAAGGTGAAGCGGGTGAAAGCGCTGATCGGCAATCGGCCGATCCGGATCGAGATCGACGGCGGCGTCTCGCCGCAAACAGCACCTTTGGTCACCGCCGCCGGCGCCAGCGTGCTGGTCGCCGGTGCGGCTATCTTCAAGGGCGGCAGCGTCGACGCCTATCGGACAAACATCGAGGCGATCAGGACAGCGGCCGACCAAGTGGCCGGCTGACGCTGCCGGCGCCTTCACCAGCACGCGCTGTTCTCCCCAGCCGGTCAGGAATTCGTTGGCCGACGCCGGTGCGCTCGTGCTCGTGACATGCGGTCCCCCAGCCAAAAATGTCCTTGTCCATTTTTGGCAATTTTTTTGGTATATCAAAAACTACATCCATATTCTCTGTCTCACCCTCATGCCTCTCCGGACCTTCCCGCAGGCTCCTCTTCGACGGTCGGATCGATGAACCGCAGCCCTTTCTTCGCTGACCTGCTGAACACCATCGCCGATCGCGGCCGGATGATGCTGAACCTCGTTCGCGGTGACGAGCCGGTTTCAGCCGACAGCCTGGGGCGTCTGTGCGCCCGTCTGCTTTCCAGTCAGGGCGAGGCATCGGGCGTCGCCTATGCAAGGGAAATCCTGGAGCGCTGGCGCACCCTCGGCGCTGACGGAAGGCTGGCTTTCCTGCATGTGCTGCGCGATCGTTTCGGCACTGATCATGCCAGGCTTGCCGCCGCGGTGGATGCCTATCGCGCCGAGCCCGACGATCGCTCGGCACTTGCCCTGCACGACGCCGCCGAGCCGGCCAGGCAGGAGCTCCTGCGCCGCCTGAACCTGGCGCCCGGCGGCATCGAGACGCTGGTGCGCATGCGCGAGGATCTGCTTGCCCGGCTGCCCACATCGCCCGATCTCGCCATCGTCGATGCCGACTTCACGCACCTCCTGTCGTCATGGTTCAACCGCGGCTTCCTGGTGCTGCGGCGGATCGACTGGTCGACCCCGGCCAACATCCTGGAAAAAATCATCCGCTACGAGGCGGTGCACGCCATCCACACCTGGGACGATCTGCGCCGCCGGATCGAACCCGACGACCGGCTCTGCTATGCGTTCTTTCATCCGCAGCTCGGCGACGAGCCGCTGATCTTCGTCGAGGTCGCGCTCACCCGGGCGATGCCGACGACGATCGCCGAGCTGCTTGCCGACGAGCGGCCGCTGGTGCAGCCACGGCAGGCCACGACAGCGGTGTTCTATTCCATCTCCAACTGCCAGGAGGGCTTGCGCGGCATTTCCTTCGGCAATTTTCTGATCAAGCAGGTGGTCGAGGATCTGCGCCGCGACCTTCCCGGCCTGACCGATTTCGTCACGCTGTCCCCGGTGCCGGGCTTTGCCCGTTGGCTGGCCGAGCAGGCTGAAACCATCCCCTCCGCCGCCGAAGTGTTAGACCTCGTCGCCGACGAGGGCTGGCATGCGGACGCTGCCGCGCGCGACCGCGCGGGCCAGGCCCTGCTTCCTCTTGCGGCACAGTATTTCCTCGAAGCCCGCACCGCTTCCGGCAAGGTGATCGATCCGGTCGCCCGGTTCCATCTCGGCAATGGCGCGCGGCTGGAGCGCATCGACCTTTTCGGCGACCTGTCGCCCCGCGCCTTGGGTCAGGCGCATGGCCTGATGGTCAATTATCGCTACAAGCTCGACGATATTGAGAAGAACCACGAGCTGTTCGCCGCCAGGAACGATGTAGCGGCCGCGCCTGCCGTGCGCCGCCTGCTGCCGAACCGGCGAGACCGGGCCGCGCCGCGGCTTCCGGCGCAAGCTCAGGGGATTGAGGACAAGAGGGACATATGAGCAACCCACCCGCTTCAGGCTGCGGGCCGAACGGCTGATACCTTAGGCGCCCTTTGCGACACCGGCCTCGAAAACCCTGTCGCCTTCTATCCAGACGCCCTTGACGTCCAATTCGTCCGACAGCGCAACAATGTCGGCGGCGGTGCCGTTGGCGAACCGCCCGAGCCGGTGTGATTGGCCGATCGCCTGCGCCGGATAAAGCGAAGCCATGCGCAGCGCCTCCGACAGGTACAGTCCAACGACACGGTGGACGAAGCGCACGGCGGAGATCATGTCGAGGTCGGCGCCCGCCAGCGTCCCGTCGGCAAGCCGCAGGCTGCCCTCCTTGCGGTAGACGGTGCGGCCGTTCAGCGTGAACGAGGTCATGTCGGTGCCGATCGTCGCCATGGCGTCGGTGACCAGGAAAATTTTTGCCGGGCTCTGCTTGGCGCGCAAAGCGATGGCCATGGTGGCTGGATCGACATGGATGCCGTCGGCGATGATGCCGGCAAACAATGTGCCTGTATCGATGGCAGCACCCGCCAACCCCGGCTCGCGGTTGCCGATCTGGCTCATGGCGTTGAACAGATGGGTGACCATTGTTGCGCCGGCATCGGCGAACGCGCGCGCCTTGGGATAGCCGGTGTCGGAATGGCCGAGGCTGACGACGATGCCGGCCTCGACGAGCGCCGAAACGCGCACGGTGTCGACGGATTCCGGCGCGATCGTGGTCAGCAGCACCGGCAGGGTTTTTCGCGTCGCAATCAGCATCGCCTGGTCGGAATCCAGCATCGGTCGGATCAGCGCTGGGTCATGCGCGCCCTTGCGGGCGATCGACAGATGCGGGCCTTCGAGATGCAGGCCCAAAAAGCCAGGCACCTTTTGCCTTGCGGCCTCCGCTCCGGCGGCAACCGCCGCCGCGGTGATCTCAGGCGTGTCGGTGATCAGCGTCGGCAACAGCGCCGTCGTACCGAACGGCGCGTGCGCCCGACAGATGGTTTCGATCGAAGCGACATCGGGATGGTCGTTGAGCATCATGCCGCCGCCGCCATTGACCTGCAGGTCGACGAAGCCCGGTGCAAGCATGCCGCCGCCGGTTTCGATACGCTCGACGCCGGACGGAACGGCTCCGGTGGCAACGATGGCCTCGACGAGACCGTCTCGCACGACAAGGGCAGCTTCGTCGTGCCAGTCGTCGCCGTCAAAAATCCGGGCGCCAGTCAGGGCAAAACGGTCGCTCATATGGTTTCCGTCACCTTGCGAAGATTGGGCGGCGTGTCCGGATCGAGACCGCGATGACGGGCAAAGGCCTCGACGAAGCCATAGAAGGACACGATCAGCGCCAGCGGGTCGGTCAACGGATGGCCGGTGGCGACATGCGGCAGGTACTGAGCGCTTTTCGCCTTGTCCGAAGTCACGAAGACGGCCGCACCCTTGCCCGCCAGGCTGTCGGCGGCCTCGGCGACCGACGGCTCGGAAGCATCGCGGGCGGCGAGCGCCAGCACCGGAAAATCGGGCCCGACCAGCGCCAGCGGGCCATGCATCACTTCGGCAGCACTATAGGCCTCGGCATGCATGGCGCAGGTTTCCTTGAACTTCAGCGCCGCTTCATTGGCGATCGCAGCGGACGGACCGCGACCGAGGATGAACAGCGATTTCGGCGTCTCCAACGCGCCGGCCAGCGCCATCCAGTCGCAGGCGATCGCCTTGCGAAAATGCTCCGGCAAGCGGGCAAGTGCTGCCAGAAGCTTATCGTCGCCGGTGCTATGCGCCATCAAGGCGAGGCCGGCGACGGCCGAATTGACGAAGGTCTTGGTCGCCGCAACGCTGCGTTCCGGGCCGGCGAGGATGTCGATCGCATAATCGGAGGCGCGCGCCAGCGGCGAATCGGCGGTGTTGGTGATGGCGACGGTCAGGGCACCGCCGGCTCTCGCGGCTTGCGCCATGGCGACGATGTCCGGGCTCTTGCCCGATTGCGAGATCGCCAGGCAGGCCGAGCCGGCCAGCTTGAGCTTGGCGCCGTAGATCGAAGCGATCGACGGACCGATCGATGCGACGGCGAGGCCGGCGGTCAGCTCGACGGCATATTTCATGAAGGTGGCGGCATGGTCGGAGGAGCCGCGCGCCACGGTGACGACGAACTGCGGATCGCGCTCGCGGATGCCGCGCCCGGCCTCGGTCAGCACCGCTGCCGAGCCGTCGAGCAGGCGCGCGGTCGCCTCCGGGATCTCCTCGATCTCGCGCCGCATATGGGTAATTGTCGCGCTCATGGCCGGCCCTCTTCGCCCGGCCCGCTCAGCCGGAGTTCGGCGACGAAATCATAGGCGTCGCCCCTGTAGATCGAGCGGGTGAATTCGATCACCTTGCCGCTCGCCAGATAGGAAATACGCTCGATGTGCAGGGCGGCAATGCCAGGCGGCACTTCGAGCAGGCTTGCGTCGTCGTCGCCGAGATTGGCGGCGGAAATGCGCTGCACCGCCCGCACCGGCCGATGGCCGGTCGTTTCCAGCGCCGCGTAGAGCGAGGAACCAATTTCTGCCGGGTCCGGCAGCACGCTGGCCGAGAGGGCGGCGCGCTCGATCGCCAGCGGCGTGTCGTTGGCGATGCGCAGGCGCGCTACCCGCGCCACCAATTCGTTCGACGACAGGCCGAGCACCATCATCTCGTCCGGCGAGGGCGCATAGAGGCCGCGGTCGAGCCAGGCCGAACGCACAGCCATGCCGCGCCGCGCCATATCCTCGGTGAAAGACGTCAGCCGCGACAGCGACTGCTCGACGCGTTCCATCCGCGGCGCGACGAAGGTGCCGGAGCCGTGGCGCTGGACGAGGATGCCGCCCTTGACCAGATCCTGCACCGCCTTGCGTACGGTGACGCGCGAAATGTCGGCCTTGCTGGCGATGTCGCGCTCGGACGGCAGCGCATCGCCCGGCCCGATCAGGCCGCGATTGACCGCGTCCTCGATGCTCTTCCTGAGCTGCAGATAGAGCGGTGCGCCGCTTTGCGCCGACTGTTTCAGCGTGGCGAAGATCTGGTCGGCGGCTTCGCTCATCGCGTTGCCTCCGCCGCATTCGAGAAAACACGGACCGCCATCTGCACCGCGCCGCCCAGCGCATCGTCGAGCGGCGGCTTCAGCAGCGCCCGGTAGCGCCCCGACAGGCGTGGTGCATAGAGCGGCGCCAGTCCGCCAAGCAGGCACAGCGGATCGTCGCCGCCGAGATCGAGCGCGCCAAGTGCGGCCTCGACGTCGGCGATTGCCTTGTCGAGGATCCAGCTGGCGACGGCGTCGCCCTTTTCGGCATGCTCGAAGACCTTGGGCGCGAAGCCGCCGAAGTCGCCGGGCTTGGCGTTGGTGGTGAACTCGACCAAATCCTCGGGATTGTCGCGGAAGATGGCGAGCATGGCCTGCGTCAGCGGCGATCCCTGGCGGATGCCGTCATAGGCGAGCAGCGTCTGTTCGAGCAGGTCGCGGCCGATGCGGGCGCCGCTGCCCTGGTCGCCGACCTGAAAACCCCAGCCGCCGATGGCGCGCGACTTGCCTTGTTTGCGCGCCATATAGGCGGTGCCGGTGCCGAGGATGGCCATGGCGCCGTCACCGGAGCCAACCGCGCCTTCCAGCGCGATCTCGGCGTCGGTCTCGACACGGCTGACGCTGAACGGCAGGATGGCTTGGAGCTGCTGCCTGTAGGTGCCGACATTGGCGCCGGCGAGGCCGAGGATGGCCGGGGTCTGCGGGATCAGTTCGGGGTCTTGTCCGGCGGCGACAAAGGCGTGTCGCGCCGCGTCGACGATGTTGGCCCTGGCGCCGGTGAGATCGGTTCGGATGTTCGCCGCGCCGCTCTTGGCGCGGCCGACGACGGTCCCGTCCGCTGTTGCAACGGCCGCCCTGCAGCTGGTGCCGCCGCCATCGATGCCAAGCACGAAATTCACACGATTTCTCCTCCGGGCGGATAATACCAATAAAATACCAATAGCCAAGGATTAATTTCCATTTCAAAAAGATTAAGGCGTATTCGATTGAAAAACCTGCGCATTTTGCCGGAAAGCCAATTCCGAGGCAGGGAAGTCGCTAATGCGTGTGGACAAGTGGTATTTTTTTGGTATTGTTTCTGGATTGGAGGGAAAGCGGATGGCCGAAACGCGCACCGAAGCGCTTCACCAGAATGCCGAGGGGCTGGACATCCAGGCTCCGGACGCCATCCTTTCCTCTTTGGCCAATGCGCAGATCGAGGCCGCCAAGGCGGTGCGCGGCGCCATTCCCGCAATCGCCAAAGCAGCTGAGATCATCGCAAGCCGGCTGAACAGCGGCGGCAGGCTCGCTTACGCGGCGGCCGGCAGTTCGGGCCTGATGGCATTGGCCGATGCGCTGGAACTGCCGGGCACCTTTGGCATTCAGCGCGACCGTATCGCCATCCTGATCGCCGGCGGCGATGAAGCCTTCAGAACGCTTGCCGGCGGGCCGGAGGACGACACCGCCGAAGCCTCTGCGGCGGTTGCCGCTGCCGGCATCGGCGAGGGCGACTGCCTGATCGCGGTCTCGGCCAGCGGCTCGACACCCTATGCCGTCACGGCGATCGAGGACGCCAGGCGCCGGGGTGCGGCGACCATCGCCATCGCCAACAACAAGGATGCGCCGCTGCTTCGGCTGGCCGACATCGCCATATTGCTCGAAACACCGCCGGAGCTGATCGCCGGCTCGACGCGCATGGGCGCCGGCACAGCCCAGAAGATCGCGCTCAACATGCTGTCGACGCTGGCCGCCATCCATCTCGGCCATGTCTATGACGGCTATATGGTCAACCTCATGGCCGACAACATCAAGCTGCGCGAGCGCGCCGCCCGCATCGTCGCCGCGATCAGCGGACGCGACAAGGAGGATGCGGCAAAGCTGCTCGAGAAGAGCGGCGGCGTCGTCAAGACCGCGATTCTGCTCGCCGCCGGCGCCGCCAGCGCCGATGCGGCCGAGAAGATACTGGAAGGGACCGGCCAGAAGCTGCGGCCGGCCCTTTCCGCGATTGAGGGGAGCATGAGGCAGAAAGCCTCTGTTCTCAAAACCGAACCTGAAAAAGGTCAACAGGGAGACTGAGCATGACAACGAAACTACTGACGGCACTTCTTCTCGGCACCAGCATTCTCGGCTCAGCCGGAATGGCCTATGCCCAGGACGTAACGCTCAACATCGAAAGCTGGCGCGGCGACGACCTTGCGATCTGGAAGGACAAGCTGATCCCGGCTTTTGAAGCCAAGAACCCCGGCATCAAGGTGGTGTTCGCGCCGTCGGCGCCGACCGAATATGACGCCGCACTCGGCGCCAAGCTCGCCGCCGGCTCGGCGGGCGACCTGATCACCTGCCGCCCGTTCGACAAGTCGCTGGAACTTTTCAAGAAGGGCAACCTCGCCGATCTGTCGGCGCTGCCGGGCATGGAGAATTTTTCCGACGTCGCCAAGGCCGCCTGGCAGACCGACGACGGCAAGGCGACCTTCTGCGTGCCGATGGCTTCGGTCATCCACGGCTTCATCTACAACAAGGACGCCTTCGACCAGCTCGGCATCAAGGTGCCGACCACCAATGAGGAGTTCTACGCCGCGCTCGACAAGATCAAGGCCGACGGCACCTACATCCCGATGGCGATGGGGACCAAGGACCTCTGGGAAGCCGCGACCATGGGCTACCAGAACATCGGCCCGAACTACTGGAAGGGCGAGGAAGGCCGTACCGCGCTGATCAAGGGCGAGCAAAAACTGACCGACCCGCAGTGGGTCGCGCCCTTTGCCGAACTCGCCAAATGGAAGCCCTATCTCGGCGACGGCTTTGAGGCACAGACCTATCCGGACAGCCAGAACCTGTTCACGCTTGGCCGCGCCGCCATCTACCCTGCCGGCTCGTGGGAGATCGCGCTGTTCTACACCCAAGCCCAGTTCAAGATGGGCGCCTTCCCGCCGCCGGTGCAGAAGGCCGGCGACACTTGCTACATCTCCGACCACACCGATATCGGCATGGGTCTGAATGCGGCGTCGAAGAATGCCGATGCAGCCAAGATCTTCCTGTCCTGGGTCGCCTCGCCGGACTTCGCCACTATCTACGCCAACGCGCTGCCGGGCTTCTTCAGCCTGAACAACACGCCGGTGAAGATGGAAGACCCGCTGGCCCAGGAATTCGTCTCCTGGCGCGACAAGTGCAAGTCGACGATCCGCTCGACCTACCAGATCTTGGGGCGCGGCACGCCGAACCTCGAAAACGAGACCTGGGTTGAATCGGCCAACGTCATCAACGGCACCGATACGCCGGAAGCTGCCGCCAAGAAGCTGCAGGACGGCCTCGACAGCTGGTATAAGCCGGCGAAGTAAGAACGAGCGCTATCTCCCCCCTCGAGGGGGAGATAGCGCCGCAGGCGACAGAGGGGGTCGGTTGAGGCAGGCTGCGACTTGATCGTTGCTGGAAGGCACGGTCGAAGTCGCGATGGCGCACTGCCTTGGCCGACCCCACCCGCCTCGCTTCGCGAGGCACCCTCCCCTCGAGGGGGAGGGAGGCGCCGCGCCTTTGGCGGCAAAAACCTGATCGGCGGGGACCGAACGCATGGCCGTAACATCGAAACGACCGTTCCGCTGGCATATCGTCGTCTTCCTGGCGCCGGCGGTGCTGGTCTATACGGCAATCATGATCCTGCCGCTGGCCGGCACGCTGCAGCTCTCGCTGTTCCGAAACATAGACCAGTCCCAGGTCTTCGTGGGACTGGCAAACTTCCGCACGCTGTTCGGCGATCCTAACTGGTCCGTGGGTTTCTGGAACGCACTGCGAAACAATGTCTGGTTCTTCATCATCCACATGGTCGTGCAGAACCCGATCGGCGTCCTGCTGGCCGCACTGCTGTCCAGCCCGCGGCTGAGGTTCTCCGCTTTCTACCGTACGGCGATTTTCGTGCCGACGATCCTGTCCTTCGTCATCGTCGGCTTCGCCTGGAAGCTGATCCTGTCGCCGCTATGGGGCGTCGCGCCGAACCTGATGGATCTTGTCGGCCTCAAAAGCCTGTTCACGCCGTGGCTCGGCAAGGAGCAATATGCGCTGACCACGCTCAGCCTGATCTCGGTGTGGCAGTTCGTCGGCATCCCTATGATGCTGATCTATGCGGCGCTACTGTCGATCCCCGACGAGGTGATCGAAGCGGCCGAATGCGACGGCATCACCGGCATGTCGCAGTTCTGGAAGATCAAGCTGCCGCTGATCCTGCCGTCGATCGGCATCATCTCGATCCTGACCTTCGTCGGCAATTTCAACGCCTTCGACCTGATCTACACCGCGCAAGGCGCGCTGGCCGGGCCGAATTATTCGACCGACATTCTCGGCACCTTCCTCTACCGCGCCTTCTTCGGTTTCCAGCTGCAAATCGGCGATCCCAATATGGGCGCGGCGATCGCCACGATGATGTTCCTGATCATTCTTGGCGGCGTCTGCGTCTATCTGTTCCTCGTCCAGACGCGCCTGCGTCGCTATCAGTTCTAGGGGGCCAGACATGAGCACGGCAACCCGTTCCCTGCCCCGCACCATCGGCGCCCATGCGGTGCTGTTGACCTACACGGTGATCGCGCTGTTTCCGGTGATCATCGTCATCATGAATTCGTTTAAATCCCGCGCGGGCATCTTCGGCGCTCCGCTGACGCCGCCGACGCCGAAAACCTTCGACCTGATCGGCTACACCACCGTCATCGGCCAGGGCGACTTCATCCACTATTTCCAGAACAGCCTTGTCGTCACCGTCGCCTCGCTGTTCTTCGTACTGCTGTTCGGCGCGATGGCCGCCTTCGCGCTGTCGGAATACCGCTTTCGCGGCAATTCGCTGATGGGGCTTTATCTGGCGCTCGGCATCATGATCCCGATCCGCCTCGGTACCGTCGCCATCCTGCAACTGATGGTGGCGAGCGGACTGGTCAATACGCTGACGGCGCTGATCCTGGTCTACACGGCGCAAGGCCTGCCGCTCGCCGTCTTCATCCTGTCGGAATTCATGAAGCAGGTGTCTGACGATCTGAAGAATGCCGGGCGCATCGACGGTCTCTCCGAATACACCATCTTCTTCCGGCTGGTCCTGCCGCTGGTCAGGCCATCGATGGCGACGGTCGCCGTCTTCACCATGATCCCGATCTGGAACGATCTGTGGTTCCCGCTGATCCTGGCGCCGTCGGAGGAGACCAAGACGGTGACGCTCGGCGCCCAGCTGTTCCTCGGCCAGTTCGTCACCAACTGGAACGCCATCCTGGCCGCACTTTCGCTGGCGATCATGCCGGTGCTGATCCTTTACGTCATCTTCTCGCGGCAGCTGATCCGCGGCATTACCTCGGGAGCGGTCAAGTGAGTGAGGAAAAACCTCGTCGCGTCGTCGTCGCCGGGCTCGGCAATATGGGCCGCAGCCATGCTCTGGCCTATCACACCAATCCCGGCTTCGAGATCGCCGCACTGGTCAACCGTTCGGACGTGCCGCTGCCGGCCGGGCTTTCCGGTTATGGCATCAGGCGCTCCTTCGACGAGGCGTTGCGCGACGAAAGACCTGATGTCGCCTGCATCGCCACCTATTCCGACAGCCACGCCGACTATGCGGTGGAGGCGTTCGAAGCCGGCTGCCATGTCTTTGTCGAAAAGCCGCTGGCGACGACGGTGGCGGATGCGAAACGCGTCGTCGCGGCAGCAAAGGCCAACGGCAAAAAACTGGTGATCGGCTACATCCTGCGCCATCACCCGTCCTGGATCAGGCTGATCGCCGAGGCGCGCAAGCTGGGTGGTCCTTACGTGTTCCGCATGAACCTCAACCAGCAATCCTCCGGCCATAGCTGGGAGACGCACAAGCAGTTGATGCAGACGACATCGCCGATCGTCGATTGCGGCGTGCATTATCTCGACGTGATGCTGCAGATCACCGACGCCAGGCCGGTCGAGGTGCGCGGCATGGGGCTGAGGCTGACCGACGAGATTGCGCCCACGATGTACAATTACGGTCATCTGCAGGTGCTGTTCGACGATGGTTCGGTCGGCTGGTACGAGGCCGGCTGGGGGCCGATGATCTCGGAAACCGCCTTCTTCGTGAAGGACGTGATCTCGCCCAATGGCTGCGTGTCGATCGTCATGAAGGAGGGCGTCAAATCCGACGATATCGACACCCACACCAAGACCTCGACCCTCCGCCTGCACAGCGCGGCGACCGGCGCGGACGGCAAGTTCGCCAAAGCGGATGAGATGCTGTCGATGGAAGGCGAACCCGGCCATCAGGATCTCTGCGACCTCGAACAGGCCTTTCTGCTCAAGGCGATCCGCGAGGATCTCGACTTGACCCGCCACATGGACGACGCAGTGAAGTCGCTCGCCGTCTGCCTTGCCGCCGACGAGAGCGTTCGCAGCGGCGCCCCAATCAGACTCTAGACCAGTCAAACTCTAGAACAGGGACGAAGCCGTGGGCTCGCTGAATATCGAGAATGTGAAGAAGGCCTTTGGGCCGGTCGAGGTGCTGAAGGGCATCAACCTCGAAGTGACCGATGGCGAGTTCGTCGTCTTCGTCGGTCCCTCCGGCTGTGGCAAGTCGACCTTGCTCAGGGTCATCGCCGGACTGGAGGATTCGACCTCGGGGCGGGTGGTGATCGACGGCGCGGACGTCTCCGCAACCCCGCCGGCCAAACGCGGCATCGCCATGGTGTTCCAGACCTACGCGCTCTACCCGCATCTGACGGTGAAGAACAATATGGGCCTCGGCCTCAAGCAGGCGGGCACGCCGTTGGCCGAGATCGATCGTCGCATCGGCATCGCCTCGTCGATGCTGTCGCTGGAGCCCTATCTCGCCAGGCGCCCGGCCGAATTGTCCGGCGGCCAGCGCCAGCGCGTCGCCATCGGCCGCGCCGTGGTGCGCGAGCCGAAGCTTTTTCTGTTCGACGAGCCGCTGTCCAACCTCGATGCAGCACTGCGCGTCAACACCAGGCTGGAAATCGCGCAATTGCACCGCCGACTGAAGGCGACGATGATCTATGTCACTCACGACCAGGTCGAGGCGATGACGCTGGCCGACAAGATCGTCGTGCTTAACGCGGGGAAGATCGAGCAGATCGGCGGGCCGATGGAGCTTTATAATTCGCCGGCGAATGAATTCGTCGCCGGCTTTATCGGCTCGCCGAAGATGAACTTCGTCGATGGCGCCAGGCTTGGCGAGACGGCCAAGACCATCGGCGTCCGTCCCGAGCACCTGACCGTCGATGCGAAATCCGGCGCCTGGAAAGGCACGGTCGTCCATGCCGAGCATCTCGGCGCCGACACCAACCTCTATCTCGACTGCGAAAAGGCCGGGCTGATCACCGTGCGCATTTTTGGCGTCTACAACGCCGAGCCTGGTGCTACGCTCTATGCGACGCCGGATCCGGCCAAGACCTACCGGTTTGGGGCAGATGGCAAGGTGCTGAAGTAGCGCCTCTCTTCCTTCTCCCCCTGTGGGAGAAGGTGGATCGGCGCGCAGCGCCGAGCCGGAAGAGGGGTGCTGGACGGAATGCTGTCGGTGCCAAGCTGGAACACCCCTCATCCGACCGAGCGGAGCCTGTCCTCGCGCTTGCCGGAGGCAAGACCCGTGGGCTCGGCCACCTTCTCCCACAAGGGGAGAAGGAAGAGCGCCTACAAATCCGCCTTGAACGTCTGCTTCTGGATGCCCAGCCCTTCGATGCCGAGCTCGACGACGTCGCCGGCCTTCAGGAACACCGGCGGCTTCATGCCGAGGCCGACGCCGGGCGGGGTGCCGGTCGAGATGATGTCGCCCGGATGCAGCGACATGAACTGGCTGAGATAGGAAACGAGGTAGGCGACGCCATAGACCATGGTCTTGGTCGAGCCGTTCTGCATCGTCTTGCCATTGACCTTCAGCCACATCGGGATGTTCTGCGGGTCCTTGACCTCGTCCTTGGTCACCAGCCACGGGCCGATCGGCCCGAACGTGTCGCAGGACTTGCCCTTGGTCCACTGGCCCTGGCGCTCGGCCTGGAAGGCGCGCTCGGAAACGTCGTGCGCGACGCAGTAGCCGGCGACATAGTCCAGCGCCTCGGCCTCGGTGACGTATTTCGCGGTTTTGCCGATGACCACGCCAAGCTCGACTTCCCAGTCGGTCTTGACCGAGCCGCGCGGGATCAGCACGTCGTCGTCCGGCCCGACGATGGCCGAGCTTGCCTTCATGAAGATGATCGGCTCCGGCGGCACGGTGGCGCCGGTCTCGGCGGCATGGTCGGAATAGTTGAGGCCGATGCAGATGAATTTGCCGGTGCCGGCGACGCAGGCGCCGATGCGCGGCTTGCCGGAAACCGCCGGCAGCGATTTCGGATCGAGCTTCGACAATGTCTCGAGCGATGCCGGGTCGAGCGCCTTGCCGGCAATGTCGGTGACATGGGCGGAGAGGTCTCGGATCGTCCCATCCGCATCGAGCAGGCCGGGGCGTTCGCTCCCCGCCTCGCCATAGCGCAGCAGTTTCATGCAATTTTTCTCCCAGTTGCGACCAGAGGCCGTTTGCAAACTCGCTCCGCTGCGGCGAATGGCGTGGGTTTCGAGAACCGGAGCGGAGCGTACTTAAAGTACGTGAGCCTAGGCAAGCGCAGACGCCGCGTCAGGCGCCCGGCAGAATAGGATTTTCAGACTCCTAGATCGACCAGCCACCGTCGATATTATAAGCCTGCCCCGACGTATAGGTGGCACCGGCCAGATAGACGGCGAGATCGGCGATTTCCTCGGGCGTGCCGAGGCGGCCCATCGGCTGGCGGGCGATGAAGGCGGCGCGGGCCGCCTCGTAGTCGCCCTGCGCATTCATGCGGTCCTGCAGCGACGGGCTTTCGACCGTGCCCGGGCAGATGGCGTTGCAGCGTATGCCCTTGCCGACATAATCGGCGGCGACCGATTTGGTCAGGCCGATGACGGCAGCCTTGGTCAGCCCATAGACGAAGCGGTTTGGCACGCCCTTGGTCGAGCCGGCCAGCGACGCCATGTTGATGATCGAACCGTCGCCGCGCTCCAGCATGCCGGGCAGCACTGCGCGTATGGTGCGGATCATCGAGCGAACGTTGAGATCATAGGCAAAGTCGAGATCGGCGTCCTTCATCTCGAGGATCGAGCCCGAATGGACGAAGCCGGCGCAGTTGAACAGCACATCGACGGCGCCGATCTCGGCAAAGGCCGAGGTCACGGCCTCGTCGTTCAGCACGTCGAGCTTGCGGGTCTTGATATCTGCCGTCTTGCCTAAGTCGGCGAGCAGCACCTCGTTGATGTCGGTGGCGTGGACAATAGCGCCTGCCTTGGCGAAAGCCAGCGCGCTCGCCCGGCCGATGCCCTGTGCCGCCGCCGTGACGACAACGATCTTGCCTGCCAGATCCGCCATGCTTTTCTCCTCGCCTGTCTGCGATCGCCCGGTTTACCGGCTCAAGGCCAAGGCGCAATGTGCCAGACGGACGCTACCATGCCGCCTATTCCGATATTCGCCTGCAGGCCAAATGTTTTTTCTCGGTAAAGAACATCTTTTGGCCCGTCAAGCCCGAACGCTTCTCGTCCGACGCAGCGCGCAAGGCGACCGTTCAATCGCCGTAGGGCACCCAGACGTTCTTGACCTCGACGGCACGGCGCAGGAATGCATCGCCGGCGGCATCGGCCGACGCCCAGTCGAGGCTGCGGCCGTTGCCGGTCCAGACGCGCTTGAGATTGCCGACAGACTCGGCTTCGGCCTTGGCGCAGGTCTCGGCATCGGCGAACACCCAGAGCCCGTCGACATCGTCATGCTTGGCCAGCACGCCGGCGAGATCGGCGCTGCGGCCGGTGACGATGTTGATGGCGCCGGCCGGAACGTCGGAATATTCGATGACCTGATAGAGATCGGTGGCAACCAGCGGATATTTTTCCGAAGGCACCGCGACCACTGTGTTGCCCATGGCGAGCGCCGGCGCCACCAGCGAGATCAGGCCGAGCAGGGGCGCATTGTCGGCTGCCACGATGCCGACGACGCCGACCGGCTCATGCAGCGCCAAAGTGACGGCGCGGGCCGGCGGCTGGTGGACGCGGCCCTCGAACTTGTCGGCCAGGCCGGCATAGAGAAACAGCCGCTCGATCGATTGGTCGACCTCGTCGCGTGCGGCCTTGGCGGTGGCGCCGGTAAGCTGGGTGAGACGCGCGGCAAATTCGTCGGCACGGCCCGAAAGATTTTCGGCCAGATAGTAAAGCACCTGGCTGCGGTTGTAGGCGGTCGCCTCCGGCCAGCCCTTGCAGGCGCGTGCAGCCGCGACGGCATCACGGATATCCTTGCGGCTGCCGAGACCGACCTCGCCGGCAAGCTTGCCCTTGGCGGTGGCGACGGCAAGCGAATAATTGCCGTCCGGCCGCACCTGCTTGCCGCCGATGAACAGCTTTGCCGTGCGGTCGATGGCGTCGCTTTCGGCCTGCTCGACGGGTTGTGTGGAAGCCGCTGCCGGCTTGACGACCGGGCCGAGCGGCAGTTTCGCCGACAGATATTCGAACATGCCCTCGCGCCCGCCTTCGCGGCCAAAACCGCTTTCGCGGTAGCCGCCGAAGCCGCAGGCGGCGTCGAACATGTTGGTGCCGTTGACCCAGACGACGCCGGCCTTCAATTGCGGCGCGACGTGCAGCGCAAGGTTGACGTTCTCGCTCCACACCGAGGCGGCCAGGCCGTAGCGCGTGTTGTTGGCGAGCTCGACCGCTTCCTCGGTGTTACGGAAGGTCATGGTCGCCAGCACCGGGCCGAACACCTCCTCCTGCGCCAGGATGTTGGCCGGCGAAACGCCCGTCGCCAGTGTCGGCAGGTGATAATAGCCGGAAGACGGCAGCGCCACGTCAGGCTGCCAGCAGACGGCGCCCTGCTTGGCGCCTTCGGCGACCAGCCCCTTGACGCGATCGAGCTGGGTCAAGTCGACCAGCGGGCCGATATCGGTGTTCTTGTCGAGCGGGCTGCCGACGCGCAACCGGCTCATCCGTGTCTTGACCTTGGCGATGAAGGCTTCGGCGATGCCTTCCTGCACCAAAAGGCGCGAGCCGGCGCAGCAGACCTGGCCCTGGTTGAACCAGATGCCGTCGACCAGCCCCTCGACGGCGCTGTCGAGGTCGGCGTCCTCGAAGACGACGAAGGCCGACTTGCCGCCGAGCTCCAGCGACAGTTTCTTGCCAGACCCGGCAGTCGCCTTGCGGATGATCTTGCCGACCTCGGAAGAGCCGGTGAAGGCGATCTTCTGGACGCCCTGGTGATTGACGATGGCCGCGCCCGCCTCCGGCCCGCCCTGGACGATGTTGACGACGCCCTTCGGCACGCCGGCGCGCTCACAAATCTCGGCGAACAGGATGGCGGTGAGCGGCGTGAACTCGGCCGGTTTCAGCACCACGGTGCAGCCGGCGGCGAGTGCCGGCGCGATCTTCCAGGCCAGCATCAGCAGCGGGAAGTTCCACGGGATGATCTGGCCGACGACGCCGACGCCCTTCTGATCAGGGAAATCCCTGTCCAGCGCCTGCGCCCAGCCGGCATGGTGGATGAAATGGCGGATGGCCAGCGGCACGTCGATGTCGCGGCTTTCGCGGATCGGCTTGCCGTTGTCGATCGATTCCAGCACCGCAAACAGCCGCTGGTGGCGCTGCATGGCGCGGCCGATGGCATAGAGCACTTTGGCACGGCTGTAGCCGGAGCTGGCGCTCCATTTCGGCAACGCTTTGGCGGCGGCCGAAACCGCCGCATCGATATCGGCAGCTCCGGCATCCGAGACCTTGGCCAGCAATTTGCCGGAGGCGGGATCGCTGGTGTCGAAAGTCTTGCCGCCGCTGGCCGCTTTCCAGTCGCCGCCGACGAACAGCGCTTTGGAAAAATCGCGCGCGGCGAGCCACGCGTCGGCCTCGTTGCGGGCTTCCGGCGCCGGGCCGTAGTCCATTGCGTGATAGCGTTCGAGAATATTCACAAGGCGCTCCCGAAAATCACGCCATCGCTTGGCGATGATTGGCCGAATAATGGCCGGTAAGATGGTGTTCGAGCTGGCGCTCGATGTCGGTCAGCAGGCTGGACGCACCGAAGCGGAACAGGTCTGGCTCCAGCCATCGCCGGCCAAGCTCTTCCTTCATCAGCACCAGCCAGTCGAGCGAGGCCTTGGCGGTCGAAATGCCGCCGGCAGGCTTGAAGCCGATGAGGTAGCCGGTTTCCTCGAAATAGGCGCGGATGGCGCGCACCATGGCAAGGCCGACCGGCAATGTCGCGTTGACGCTTTCCTTGCCGGTCGAGGTCTTGATGAAGTCGGCGCCCGCCATCATCGCCACCATAGACGCCAGCATGACATTGCGCAGCGTGGCGAGGTCGCCGGTGCCGAGGATGACCTTGAGATGCGCCTCGCCGCAGGCGGCGCGCATCGAGACGATCTCGTTATAGAGTTCCTGCCATTTTGCCCCGAAGACCAGCCCACGCGGAATGACGACGTCGATCTCGTCGGCGCCGTCCTTCACCGAAGCTTCGATCTCCTGCAGACGCGTCGAAAGCGGGGTGAGGCCGTGCGGGAACGCGGTGGAAACGGCGGCGACATGGATGCCGGTGCCGCGCAGCGCATCGACGGCGGTGGCGACGAAGGGATGATAGACGCAGACCGCCGCCGGGCGGATCTTTTCACCTGTAATGCCGAGGCCTTCGACGATGTCACGGCGGAACGGATTGACCGCCTTGGCGCAGAGCCGGCGCACGCGCTCGTCGGTGTCGTTCGAGTTCAGCGTGGTCAGGTCCATGCAGGCGACGGCGCGCAGCAGCCAGGCCGCCTGGTTGTCGGCCTTGATCGAGCGCCGCTTGGTCAGGCTGGCGACACGCCGTTCCAGCGCCGAACGGTTGACGCTGCGCATCGATTCCATGAAGCCGAGATCGAGCTTCATGCCCGGATTGCGGGCAATGCCGTGCGCTTGCGGCGCCGGCGCGTTGGCGGCGGTGCGCGCCGGCAGCGGCGTGATCTTGGATGCGCCAAGATCGGCCTCGCGGATTGTGCTGCTCATCTCCTGCCCCTTTGTTCAGCGACGTCCACCGAGAATAGCCCGCGAAGCAGCGCTTCACGAGTCCTTCAAGCGGTCATAGTTGAAAAAGGCCGCGAAAGCAGCAGATTTTTGACCGTATGGTCAAACCCGCTTGAGGCGGGCGCCGCAGCGCCCCGCCATCTCAGCCGACGAAGGCGCGCTCGACGACGAAGCTTGCCGGATGATGCAGCGAGCCTTCCTGGAAGCCGAGGCTTTCGGCCAGTTCCTTGACATCCCTAAGCATGTGCATCGAGCCGCAGATCATGATGCGGTCGGTTTCAGGATCGAGCTTGTCGATGCCGAGATCGGCATAGAACTTTCCCGAGCCGATCAGCGCGGTGATGCGGCCCATGCGCTCGGAGCTTTCGCGCGTCGTCGAATTGTAGAGCGACACGCGGCCACCGGTCAGCTCGCCGATCAGCGGGTCGTTCTCCAGCTCTGCAACCAGCTCCTGGCCGTAGGTGAGTTCGGCATTGTCGCGGCAGGTGTGGGTCAGGACGACCTGCTCGAACTTCTCATAGGTATCGGGATCGCGCAGCAGGCTGGCGAAGGGCGCGATGCCGGTGCCGGTCGAGATCATGAACAGGCGCTTGGCCGGGGTCAGCGCGTCGACCACCAGCGTGCCGGTCGACTTCTGCCGCATGATGACGGTGTCGCCGATCTCGATCTTCTGCAGCTGCGAGGTCAGCGGGCCGTCCGGCACTTTGATCGAGAAGAATTCCAGTTCGTCGTCCCAGGCAGGGCTGGCGATCGAATAGGCGCGGAACACCGGCTTTTCGGCGTTGGGCAGGCCGATCATGACGAATTCGCCGGAGCGGAAGCGCAGCGATTGCGGCCGGGTGATGCGGAACGAAAACAGCCGGTCGGTATAGTGCTTCACCGAGACGACGGTTTCGGCATAGACATTGGCCGGAATTGGGAACTGCAGCGGCAGGGCGCCGGCGGTGTTGAGCGCGGATGTGGTGTTCATCAAACCTAACCTTCTGGCCAACCCGAGGGCGCTGACGCCAAACCTTCTCCTGCGCGCCCGAACCGATCAGGTTCCGGCGTGCCGTTTGCACACTGCGAAGCGGTAAGCTCTTGTGTCCGGAATTTATTAGTATACAAATGATATTTGCGTCAAGACGCCAGCGTGAAACACCTTTCCAAACTGAGACATATCTGTAGTCCTGACATTTCGGGTTTCGACAATGGAAGAGAATTTTTCGGCGCAGACGCTGGATTCCTCGGGCAGCGTCGTCGCCGGCATCGACGTCGGCGGAACCTTTACCGACCTGCTTCTGATCGATGGCCGTGACGGCGGCCGGGTGCATATCGCCAAGACCCCGACCACCATCGACAACCAGGCCTTCGGCGTCGTTTCGGCGCTCGGTGCCACCGGCTTTCCCATCCGCGGCATCGACCTCATCGTGCACGGCACGACCACCACCACCAACGCGGTGCTCGAACGCCGGCTGGCCAAGACCGGCATGATCACCACGCGCGGCTTTCGCGACGTCATCGAGCTGGGCCGGCGAACGCGGCCGCAGGCCTATGGCATGACAGGCAGCTTCGTCCCGATCATTCCGCGCAATCTGCGGCTTGAAGTGTCGGAGCGCGTCGAAGCCTCGGGCGCGGTGCGCATCCGTCTCGACGAAGCCGAGATGCGCGCGGCGGTTTCAGAATTGATCGAGGCCGGCTGCGAATCCCTCGTCATCCATTTCCTGCATTCCTACGCCAATCCGGCGCACGAGCGGCGCGCCGCCGAGATCGCCGCCGAGCTTTGGCCGAATAGCTACATCACGACAGGCCATGAGCTGCTGTCGGAAGCGCGCGAATTCGAGCGCGGCGTCACCGCTTCGGTCAACGCCTCGGTGCAGCCGATCCTCGAGCGCTATGTCGAACGGCTGCGCAAGGAATTGGGGTCAAAAGGCTATGCCCGCGACTTCCTGATCATGAACGGCAATGGCGGCATGATCTCGGCCCGCTTTGTCACACGTGAATCGGCCAAGACCGTGATGTCCGGCCCGGCCTCCGGCGTCATCGCCGCGGCCTATACCGGCAAGCGCGCCGGCTTCGAAAACCTGGTCACCTACGACATGGGCGGCACCTCGACCGACGTGGCGCTGATCCGCAATGCCGAACCGGCGGTATCGAACGAGATCGAGATCGAATATGCGATGCCGATCCATGTGCCGATGGTGGCGGTGCATACGGTCGGCGCCGGCGGCGGCTCGATCGCCCGCGTCGATGCGGCGGGCCTGATCCAGATCGGCCCGGAAAGCGCCGGCGCCAATCCCGGCCCGATCTGCTACGGGCGCGGCGGCAGCGAGCCGACCATCACCGATGCCAATCTGGTGCTCGGCCGGCTGGCGCCGAAAAAGCTGCTTGCGGTCGAAAATCCGGTCACTGTCGAACACGTCACCGGCATATTCGAGGACAGGATCGGGCGTGCCACCGGCCTGTCCGGCGTCGAGGCGGCGGGCGCCGTGCTGCGGCTCGGCAACATCAAGATGGCCGGCGCCATCCGTATGGTCTCGGTGTCGCGCGGCCACGACCCGCGCGATTTCGCACTGTTCGCCTTCGGCGGCGCCGGGCCGCTGCATGCGACAGCGCTGGCGCGCGAGCTCGGCCTGCCAAAAGTGCTGGTGCCGGCGCGGCCGGGCATCACCAATGCGCTCGGTTGCGTCGTCGCTGATCTCAGGCACGATTTCGTTAACACCGTAAACCAGCCGGTAGCCGGGTTCGATGAAACCCAGCTTCACGCGATATTGGAACGGCACCGAAACGAAGGCGAAGAGCTGATCGCCAAGGAAGCGGTAAAGCCGGAGACGATCCGCGTCACGCATTCCGCCGACATGCAGTTCGTCGGCCAGACCCACATCATCAACGTGCCACTACCCTCGTCCGCAGTGACGCGGGAGGTGCTGCAGCAACTGTTCGAAAAGGCCTATTTCGCCCGCTTCAAGGTCGAGCTCCCGGAAATCCGCGCCAATCTGGTCAACCTCAACACCTCGGTGACAGGCATGCGGCCGGCGATCGATCTTTCAAGGCTGATCGACCCGGCAGGGCGCGCCAAAACGCTTGATGAGGCCCGCCGCGAAATCCGGCCGGTCTGGTATGGCGGGCGCTGGCACGACACGCCGGTCTATATTAGGGAAAAGCTGCCGCTCGACGCGGTCGTCGAGGGGCCGGCGATCCTCGAACAGATGGACGCCACCACCGTGCTCGAGCCCGGCGACCGGGCGCGCTCGGACGGCGACGGCAACATCATCATCGACATCGGTGAGGCCTGAGATGGCAAAGCTCGACGCCATCACGCTTTCGGTCATCCAGGCGGCGCTGCAGCAGGTCTGCGACGAGATGGACCTGACTTTCTCGCGCGCCGCCTTTTCGCCGGTCATCGCCGAGGCCAATGACCGCTCCGACGGCATCTATTCGGCGGTCGATGGTTCGCTGATCGCACAGGGCAGCCAGGGCCTGCCGGTATTCGTCGGCGTGATGCAGTATTCGACCAAAACGGTGATCGAAATGATCGCCGACGGCCGCTGCCTGCCGCCCGAGCCAGGCGATATCTACATCGTCAACGACCCCTATCTCGGCGGCACCCATCTGATGGACGTGCGCTTCGCCATGCCGGTCTACAGGGACGGCAGGATCTTCTGCTGGCTGTCGAACACCGGCCACTGGCCCGATATCGGCGGCTCGGTGCCGGGCGGTTTTTCTGCTTCGGCAACGGCGGTCGAGCAGGAAGGCTTGCGGCTGCCGCCGGTCAAACTGTTCAAGAAGGGCGTGCTCGACCGCGAGATCTACGCCATCATCTGCTCGAACATCAGGGTTGCCGACCAGCGCATCGGCGACATCCGCGCGCAGGCGGCCGCACTGCTGATCGGCCAGGACCGGCTCTTTGGAATCCTGGATCGTTACGGGGACGAAACAGTTGTCGAGGCGATCGCTGAATTGCGCCGCCGCGCCGCCGAGCAGATGCGCGCCAACATATCAGCCATTCCCGATGGCATTTACCGCTCGCAGGCCTTCGTCGATTCCGACGGGGTGGTGAACGAGCCGCTGACCATCGCGCTGGCCGTCGAGAAACAGGGCGATACGCTCAGCTTCGATTTCTCAGGCTCGTCAAAACCTTGCGCCGGGCCGATGAACAGCGTTCTGGCGACGACGTTGTCCTCGGTCTATCTCGCCATGCGCCATATTTTCCCCGACGTGCCGATCAGCGCCGGCGCCTTCGAGCCGCTGATCGTCAAGCGGCCGGAAGGCACTTTCCTCGATGCCAAATATCCGCGCCCGGTATCGGGCTGTGCGGCCGAGGTCTCGCAGCGCATCGCCGAGGCGGTGTTTGCGGCGATGGTGCAGGCACTGCCTGACAAGGTGACGGCGGCTCCCGCCGGCTCCAGCGGCAATTTCGCGCTTGGCGGCAACGACCCGGCACGCGGCCGCGACTATGTCATGTATCAGATCTCCGGCGGCGGCTATGGCGGCAATGCCGATCATGACGGCTTGACCAATGGCTGCTCGACCATCGGCATTTCCAAATCGCCGCCGGTCGAGATCATGGAGCAGGCGTTTCCGGTGCTCTACCGACACTATGCCCTGCGCGAAGGCTCGGGCGGCGCCGGCAAGCATCGCGGCGGTTTTGGGCTCGCCTATGAGGTCGAGATCCTGCGCGGCGACGCCCGCGCCTCCTTCGTCATGGACCACGGCCGCTTCGGCCCGCAGGGCGCACTCGGCGGCAAGGACGGCGCGGTCAACACGGTGACCGTGTTCCGCGACGGCAAGGAACATGTGCCGCCGCACCTCTCCAAGGAGCAGGACATCGCCCTGAAGGCCGGCGACCGCGTGCGCGTCGGCACACCGGGCGGCGGCGGCTATGGCGATCCCCTGGCGCGCGATCCGGAACTGGTGCAGAGGGATGTGGCCTTGGGATACTATAGGCCCGAACAGGCCAGCGAGAAATTTGGCGTCGCCCTGTCGGCGGACGGGTCGGCAATCGACCGAGCCGCCACCGAGCGGGCACGAGCAGCCGGATACCGCTGACCGACGAAGCTTCCAATCGGCCCGGCCGCGCCGTGATCGCCGCAGGGCATGTCGTTTCCGTCTCCGCCGCGCACACAAAAGCCCGTAGACTTGCCGGATCAACGGAGATCTGGATCATGCGTCTTTTCGGTCGTTTCGTGCTTGCCGCGTCCGTCGCCATGGCTGTCGCAACCGGCGCCGCCTCCGCCCAGGACAAGAAACTCAGGCTCGGCACCGAGGGCGCCTATCCGCCCTTCAACTATGCCAATGCCGACGGCACGCTGGGCGGCTTCGACATCGATCTCGGCAAGGCGCTGTGCGCCGAGATGAAGACCGAATGCGAATTCGTCGTGCAGGATTTCGACGGCTCGATCCCGGCGCTGCAGGCCGGCAAGTTCGATGCCATCATCAACATCACCATCACGCCGGAGCGGGCCGAGAAGGTCGACTTCACCCACAAATACTACCAGACGCCGCCGGCCATCGCGGTGCCGAAGGATTCGACTGTATCAGGCACCTCGCCCGACGATCTGAAAGGCAAGGCGCTTGGCGTGCAGAGCGCGACGATCCACCAGAATTTCGCCGAGCAGAAATACGGCGGCTCGACCATCAAGCCCTATCCGACCGGCGACGACGCCCGCACCGACATGGTCAACGGTCGCCTCGACGCGGTGATGGACGGCTCTATCCTGCTGACCGAATGGCTGAAGAAGCCCGAGGGCGCCTGCTGCAAGCTGCTCGGCACCCTGGCCCCCGACCCGGCCATCCATGGCCCAGGCGTCGGCATCGCGCTGCAGAAGGGCAACAAGGAGCTGGCCGCAAAACTCGACGCGGCGATCGACGCGCTGCGCGCCAACGGCAAATACCAGGAAATCAACGACAAGTATTTTGCCTTCGACGTCTACGGCGAGTAGCGAGGCGCTTCGAACGGAGTGCCTTGTTTAAACGCCAGGGCAATCGCTTCGGGTTGTGCTGCCTCATATCGCCCTGCCGGGCACTTCTCCCCGTATAGTGACGGGGAGAAGGGCGCTCTCATCGACGGTTTCGCCAATCAGCGACGGTGGAGGATCGGCGCCAGGTTGCGGCCAGCCCCTTCTCCCCGTCACTATACGGGGAGAAGATGCCGGCAGGCAGATGAGGGGCAGCGCCGACATCGACAATTGGTGAAGAAGTATCATGCCTGAGCGGCGATCCCCTTTCTACAGTAATATCGTCGGGCTCGGCGCGACAATGGGCCGGGTCGGCGGCGATTTCACCTCGGCCAGATATTATTCCGGCGTCGCCGACGAGCATCTGAACACCCGCAAGAATGTCGGTGTCCAGGATCTCAGCACCATGGGCAAGATGGACATCAAGGGTCCGGATGCCGAGGCCCTGGTCAACCATGTCATCGTCAACGACGCCGCCGCCATGCGGCCGGGCCAGGTGCGCTATTCCACCATCTGCCGCGAGGATGGCGGCATCATGGACGACCTCACCGTGTTCAGGCTCGGGCCTGAGCATTTCATGCTGGTGACCGGCTCGGTCAACCGCCAGAAAATGCTGCCCTGGCTGCTGCATCACGCCGAAGGGCGAAAGGCCTATGTCACCGACATCACCGCGGCCATCGCCTTCCCGACGATAAAGGGGCCGCGCTCGCGCGAGTTTTTGAAGGTGCTGGTGCAGGACGCCGATCTCGACGGGCTGAAGCGCTGGTCGTTCGCATCAGGGCGCATCGGCGAGACGAAGCTGCTGATCTCGCGCACCGGCGTCACCGGCGAGCTCGGCTTCGAGCTGTTCGTGCCGGCCGACGAGGCCGCCACCGTCTGGGACGCGTTGATGCGGGCCGGCCGCGATTTTGGCCTGAAACCCTATGGCGTGCTGGCGATGTTCACGCTTGGCCTGGAGAAGGCCTATCCGGCGCACGGCATCGACATGGACGAGACCCGCACGCCGTTCCATGTCGGCCTCGACCGCTGGATCAAATTCGACAAGGGCGATTTCGTCGGCCGCGAGGCGCTGCTCAAGATCCGCGACAAAGGCGTCGACGAGCGCTGGACCGGGCTGATCGTCGAAGGCGGCACGCCGGCTGCGGCGAATGCGCGGGTTCTGGCCGATGGCGAGGATGCCGGCGTCGTCACCTACAGCGACCACGGCTATTCGCTGGGGACGGTGCTGGCGACCGCGCATCTGCGGCTGCCGTTCACGCGGATCGGCACGGAACTCAGCATCGACATCGATGGCATGCCGACACGCGCGGTGGTGTCGGCGATGCCGTTCTTCGATCCTGACGGGGCGAGGCTGAGAGTCTGATCCTACCCCCTGTGATCCAGCCTGGCCACCAGCTGGTCGCCGGCCCACTGGATACCGCAGACCAGGACGATCAGCACGATGACCACGGCGACCATGACTGACGTCTCGAAGCGCTGGTAGCCATAGCGGATGGCGAGGTCGCCAAGCCCGCCCGCGCCGATGGCCCCGGCCATTGCCGAGGCGCCGATCAGCGTCACCAGCGTCAGCGTGAAGCCGGCGACGATGCCCGGCAGGGCTTCCGGCACCAGCACCTCGCGGATGATCGTCCAGCGGTTGCCGCCCATGGCACGCGCCGCCTCGATCAGCCCGTGGTCGACCTCGCGCAGCGACACTTCGGCGATGCGGGCGTAGTAAGGCGTGGCCGCGATCGACAGCGGCACGATCGCTGCCCATGTGCCGATCGAGGTGCCGACGATCAGCCGCGTCACCGGGATCAGCGCGACGAGCAGGATGATGAAAGGCACCGAGCGGAAGCCGTTGATGACAGCGCCGAGGAAGCGATTCACCCACAGGTTTTCGGCGATGCCGCCGCGGTCGGTGGCGACCAGCGCCAGGCCGAGCGGCAGGCCGAAGAGGAGCGAAATGAATCCGGACGCGGCCGTCATCAGGATCGTCTCCCAGATCGAACGAAGCAGGAGCTCAAACAGATTTGGCGACATGGCCAAGCACCTCCACCCGCGCCTCGCGGGCTCTCAATAACGCGGTCACTTGTTCAAGGTGATTTGCGTCGGCCCCCGTCACCGCCAGGAACAGCGTGCCGACAGGCTGCTGCTGGACATGGTCGATGCCGCCATGCACGAGGCGAAACCCGCCTGGTAGGGCGGCAGCAAGGTCGGACAGCAGTGGCCCACGCGCCGCCTCGCCCGCGACGTCGATCCTCAGGATCGCCTCCGTGCCGGCGCCCTGCGTCAGCCGGCTTGCGATCTCCGCCGGCAATTGCGGCCGGATGCCGCTAAGCAGGCTCTGGGTGATTGCCGACTTCGGATCGGCAAAGACCGTCCAGACCGGGCCTTCCTCGACGATGCGTCCAGCATCGATCACCGCGACGCGGTCGGCGATCGAGCGGATCACCTCCATCTCGTGGGTGATCAGCAGAATGGTCAGGCCGAGCTTCCGGTTGATGTCTTTCAGCAAGGCAAGGATGGAGCGGGTCGTCTCCGGGTCCAGCGCCGAGGTGGCTTCGTCCGAGAGCAGCAGCGCGGGACGGGCGGCAAGCGCCCTGGCGATGCCGACGCGCTGCTTCTGGCCGCCCGACAGCGATGCCGGATAGGCTTTCGCCTTCTCCGACAGGCCGACGAACTCGAGCAGCTCGGCCGCGCGCGCCAGGCGTTCGGCCTCGGGACGGCCTTCGATCTTGAGCGGCAGCGCGACATTGTCTTCGACGGTCTTGGCCGAAAGCAGGTTGAAGTGCTGGAAGATCATGCCGATGCGCCGCCGGAGCGGCTGCAATTCGCGCTCGCCAAGCCGGCTGATCTCGCGGCCTTCGATGAAGACCTGGCCGGAATCCGGCCGCTCCAGACCGTTGAGGCAGCGGATCAGCGTCGACTTGCCGGCGCCGCTGCGGCCGATGATGCCGAGAATCTCACCCTTGCGGACGGTGAGCGACACGCCATCGAGCGCCGGCGTTGCGCCGAAGCGGCGCTTCAGCTCGGTGAGCCGCACGACATGCTCCGGCCGCTCCGGGGTGCCGGCTGGTATCTCGGCAGTTGCGGGGAAATGCTGGTTCATGGCCGTTCCTGTTTCGGCGGTCCGTAAATAGGATTGCGGCCCGCGCGTTGGGCGCGGACCGCTTTTTCATATCCGGGACGCCCCGGATCCATGTCTCATCAATAGGCGCTGGTGCCGGTGCCCTTGTAGACCTTGTCGAACTCGGCCTTTACCGCCTCGTTCTGAAAGGAAGCCACCAGCGTCTTCACCCAGGGTTCGTTCTCATTGCCGGCCTTGACTGCGATGAAATTGCGGTACGGATTGTCGGCGATCGGCTCCTGAGCGACACGGTTTTCGGGGGTCAGGCCGCTTTTCAGCGCCCAATCCGTGTTGACCACGGCCGCGTCGAGGTCTTCCACCGAACGCCCGACGATGCCGGCGTCGAGCTCCTTGATGACCAGTTTCTTCGGGTTGTCGGCGATGTCGGCCGTTGTCGCCAGGATACCGGTGCCGTCCTTCAGCTTGATGAGGCCCTCGTTCTGCAGGACGCGCAGCGCCCGGCCTTCATTGGACGGGTCGTTCGGCACGCCGATGACGGCGCCCTCGGGCAGGTCGGCGACATCAGTGTGTTTCTTGGAATAGAGGCCGATCGGCCAGACGCCGGTATAGCCGACGGGGACGATGTGATAGCCCTGCGTCTTGATCTGATTGTCGAGATAGGGCTTGTGCTGGAAAGCGTTGGCGTCGATTTCGCCACGCTCAAGCGCCTCGTTGGGCTGGGTGTAATCGTTGAACACCACGGTCTCGATCGTCAGTCCCTTCTCGGCCGCCTGCGCGGTGACGACGCGCCATACGTCTTCATCCTCGCCGCTGATGATGCCGACCTTGACCGCCTTCTTGTCCTCGGCGAAGGCCGAACTGGGTGCAGCCAAGCCGGCAATTGCGACGGCCGAAGCGAAAAGTAATGCGAGACCTGTGCGCCGAGTTATAGTTGCCGAAAAGGACGACAGCAAAGTGTTGGTATTCCCTATCATGATGAATCCCGTCCGTTGTTAGATCATGGTGGCCAAGCAAAGTGCGAAGCCTTGTTTCACAGCATCGGGGATGCTGGCCGCCGGATCAAAGAACCGCGTTTCTCGCCAAATGCGAAGCCGGGAATATTCTCTCAAAGATTCTGCCATTGCGAGCACAGGGGGGCTTACCGCGTGCATCGTTTAGGCGGGGCACGCCATTTTTCCGCGGGACCCCTTCGCGCAACCAGATGCAACGCGGTCACTTTCCCGGCCCTCGCTTTTCCCGCTTGACTGACCCGCCGTACCGAATACGCTAATGGGGAAAATACCGGCTCCGACCGCCGGGCGGCAAAAATGCCTCGTATGCCTCGCCTTCCGCGGCGGCGGCTGCGGGGCATTGTTATTTTTGGGGATTTGCTTGGGACGGCGTATCGAAATCGGCATCCTTTACTCGCGGTCGGGCAACTACCGCCTGCTGTCCGAATCCTGCCGTTCGGGTGCGATGACGGCCATCGCCGACATCAATGCCGATCCCGCCATCCCGATCGAATTCGTTCCGGTGGAGCGCGACCCGCAGGGCAACATCGATGGCTACGCGACGGGCTGCGCCGACATTCTCGCCAACAGCAGTGCGCGCCACATCATTGGCTGCATCACGTCATGGAGCCGCAAGGAGGTCATTCCGATCCTCGAGCGCGCCGGCGGCACGCTCTGGTACGCCTGCCCCTATGAGGGCTTCGAAGCGAACGAGCATGTCGTCTACATGCACGCTTGCCCGAACCAGCACCTCGTCCCGCTGCTGGCCCATGTAGTGCCGCGCTTCGGTGCCAACGGCTTCCTGCTCGGCTCGAACTATATCTGGGGCTGGGAGACCAACCGTGTCGCCCGCGACCTGATCGCCGACGCCGGCGGCAAGGTTTTGGGCGAGCGCTATCTGCCGCTCGGCGAGGTCGATGTCTCCAGGCTGATCGCCGAGATCCAGGCCACCCGGCCGGAGTTCATCCTGAACAACCTGATCGGCTCCTCGTCCTATGCCTTCATCGCGGCCTATGCCGAACTTGCCGAACGCGACCCGCATTTCAGGCCGGAGCGCTGCCCGATCCTGTCCTGCAATCTCACCGAATGCGAGTTGCCGGCGCTCAACGAGGCGGGCAATGGCCACCTTTCCGTCGGGCCGTACTTTCACGATATCTCGGTAGCGGATCGCCAGGGTGATTCGGCGCCCTCCATCATGCCGGCCTCGTCCTTCGAGGCGGCGGCCTATGCCTCGGTGCGGACGCTTGCCGAGATCCTCGCCCGCAATCCCGGCGCACAATGGCCGGACCTTCCCCAGGCCTTTGCCGGAACCTCGTTTCGAACCCCGCTCGGCGACATCTCCATCGATCCGCAAACCCAGCACGCCACCTTGCCGGTGCAGATCGGGCGCATCGAGGGGACCGCGTTCAGGACCGTCACGCTGACCAAGGGTGTCGCGCCCGATCCCTATCTGTCCCGCTATGACCGGACCGAGACGTTCGGCCGCCCACGCCTGAGGGTGGTCTCGTGAGCAAGGTCCCGCGCATCCCGAATCTCGGCGGCGCCAGGGCCTTTGTCTTGCATCGTCCGCATTCGACGGTGCAGGCGATAACGCGGCAATTGTCGGCCATCGGCCTCGATACGGTCGGCTGCTGGCCGGAACTGCCGGCCGAGGCGCTCGTGGCGGACTTCGTCTTCTTCGATGCCGATCTCGGCTTCGACGAACAATTCCCATGGGCGCCGGGCGAGGCGCCGATGCCGCTGGTCGCGCTGATCGGCTCCGAAGCGCCGGGCCGCATCGAGTGGGCGCTGTCGCACAAGGCCGACGCCCAGTTGCTGAAGCCGGTCGGCAATGCCGGCGTCTACAGCGCCCTTTTGATCGCACGGCAGAGTTTCGAGGCGCGCAAGCTTTTGGCAAGCGAGATATCGTCGCTTCGCCTGCGCGTCGCGGAGCGCCAGACCATCGTGCGCGCAGTGGAGGCCTTGTCGAAAGGCGCCGAGGACGGCCGCGCCTATGCGCAGCTCCGGTCGCTGGCGATGAGCTGGCAGATCAGTGTCGAGGAGGCCGCGCGCAGGATCGTGGCGATGACGGAAGAAGGCGGCGATGACCAGTCCCATCGCGCCTGACCTTCCGGCAACCGGGCGCATGCCGGCCAGGCCGCGCGCCGGCGTCTGGCGGCGCCTGGTCAAGCGTCCCCTGGCATTGATCGGCCTGGTGATCGTTGCCGTCGTTGTGGCCGGCGCCATCCTGGCGCCGTGGCTGACGGGCTACGATCCGAACGAGCAGATGTTCGACGGGCTGACGCTTGAAGGCGCGCCCTTGCCGCCGAATGCCAGCTTCTGGCTGGGCACGGATCTGCTCGGCCGCGATCTGCTGACCCGCATCCTTTTCGGCGCACGCACCTCGCTGATCATCGGCATTGTCGCCAACGGCGTGGCGCTTTTGATCGGCACGCTGGTCGGCGTCACCGCGGGCTATTTCCGCGGCTGGATCGGCGGCGCGCTGATGCGCTTCACCGATCTGATGATGGCCTTCCCGGCGCTGCTGCTCGCCATCTGCCTGGCGGCGGTACTCCAGCCGAGCCTGTGGATCGTTGCCATGGTGATCGCACTGGTGAACTGGGTGCAGACCGCGCGGGTCATCTACACCGAGACCAGCTCGCTCGCCGAGCGCGAGTTCATCGACGCCGAGCGTACGATCGGTGCCAGCGCACCACGCATCCTGTTTCGCCATATCCTGCCGCATCTGCTGCCGACGATCATCGTCTGGGGCACGCTCGGCATCTCGACCACGGTGCTGCTCGAAGCAACGCTCAGTTATCTCGGCATCGGCGTGCAGCCGCCGACCGCATCCTGGGGCAACATCATTTTCGAGAACCAGACCTATTTCCAGGCAGCACCCTGGCTGGTCTTCTTTCCGGGTGCGGCGATCCTGGCGCTGGCGCTGGCCTTCAACCTCATCGGCGATGCGCTGCGCGACATCCTCGATCCGACGCAAAGGGGCCGGGCATGATCGCCTATCTCGGCCGCCGCGTCATTCAATCGCTGCTCATCCTGCTGGGCGTCTCGCTGATCACCTTTGCGCTGCTCTACCTGCTGCCTGCCGACCCCGTCCGCCAGATCGCCGGCCGCAGCGCCACGCCCGAGACGGTCGAGAACATCCGCCGGCAGCTCGGCCTCGATCAGCCCTTCATCATCCAGTACTGGCACTATCTGACCAGCCTGCTCAGCGGCGATCTCGGACGCTCCTACATCCAGCGTTCCGAGGTCACGGTGCTCATCGTCTCGCGGCTGCCGGCAAGCCTGCTGCTGATGATCGGCGCCATCCTTTGCGAGCTGGCGATCGGCCTGACGATGGGCCTGCTTGCCGCCGTCAGGCGCGGCACCGCCACCGACCAGACGCTGATGGTCGCGTCCTTTGTCGGCGTCTCGGCGCCGCAGTTCGTCGTCGGCCTGCTGCTCCTCTATGTATTCGCCGTGCGGCTCGGCTGGTTTCCGATCGGCGGCTACGGCACCTGGCGCCATTTGGTGCTGCCCTCGCTGACCATGGGGATCCTCGGCGCCGGCTGGTATGCCCGCATGATGCGCTCGTCGATGATCGACGTGCTGCGCCAGGACTATATGCGGACCGCCCGCGCCAAGGGCCTTGCGCGCGGCGCCATCATCTTCCGCCACGCACTTCCCAACGCCATCCTGCCGGTCATCGCCATGATCGGCATCGACATCGGCATCTTCATGGGCGGCATCGTGGTGGTCGAAAGCGTGTTCGGCTGGCCCGGCATCGGCCAGCTTGCCTGGCAGGCCATCCAGCGCGTCGACATTCCGATCATCATGGGTGTCACCCTGGTTTCGGCCTTCGCCATCGTACTTGGCAATCTCCTGGCCGACACCGTCGCACCGTTCATCGACCCGCGCATCAAGCTCAGATGAAAACCAAAAAGAGACCGATAAAAACCAGAGAAAGGGAACATGAGATGAAGAAATTCTTGACCTCCACTGTTACGGTATCGGCGCTCGCGCTGATGCTCGGCACGGCAAGCGTACGCGCCGAAGACGCCGTCGATCCGAACGCCAAGCAGGGCGGCGCGATCACCATCACCTACAAGGACGACGTCGCCACGCTCGATCCGGCCATCGGCTATGACTGGCAGAACTGGTCGATGATCAAGAGCCTGTTCGACGGGCTGATGGACTACGAGCCGGGCACCACCAACCTGCGGCCCGACCTCGCCGAGAGCTACGAGATTGCGCCCGACGGCAAGACCTTCACCTTCAAGCTGCGCCAAGGGGTGAAGTTCCACAATGGCCGCGAGATGACTGCCGACGACGTGAAATATTCGCTCGATCGCGTCACCAATCCGAAGACGCAGAGCCCGGGCGCCGGCTTCTTTGGCTCGATCAAGGGGTTTGACGATGTCGCTGCCGGCAAGGCGGAAAGCTTGTCGGGCGTCACCGTCGTCGACCCCTACACGATCAAGTTCGAGCTGACCCGGCCCGACGCCACCTTCCTGCATGTCATGGCCATCAACTTCTCGCATGTCGTGCCGAAGGAGGAAGTCGAGAAATACGGCGCGGATTTTGGCAAGCATCCGGTCGGCACCGGGGCGTTCAAGTTCGCCGAATGGACGCTCGGCCAGCGCGTCGTCTTCGAGCGCAACCCGGATTATTGGCACAAGGGCCTGCCGCATCTCGACAAGGTCAGCTTCGAGATCGGGCAGGAGCCGATCGTGGCACTGCTGCGGCTGCAGAAGGGCGAGATCGACATTCCCGGCGACGGCATTCCGCCGGCCAAGTTCCAGGAGGTGATGGCCGATCCCGAGCAGAAGGCCCGCGTCGTCGAGGGCGGCCAGTTGCACACCGGCTACGTCACCATGAACACCACCATGGCGCCCTTCGATAATGTGAAGGTGCGGCAAGCGGTCAACATGGCGATCAACAAGGACCGTGTCGTCCAGCTGATCAACAACCGTGCGGTGCCGGCCAACCAGCCGCTGCCGCCATCGATGCCCGGCTATGACAAGGAATTCAAGGGCTATCCCTATGACGTGGCCAAGGCCAAGGCTTTGCTTGCCGAGGCCGGTCATCCCGATGGTTTCGACACGCAGCTGTTCGCGATGAACACCGATCCCAACCCGCGCATCGCCCAGGCGATCCAGCAGGATCTGGCGGCCGTCGGCATCAAGGCCAGCATTCAGTCGCTCGCGCAGGCCAACGTCATCGCAGCCGGCGGCGACAAGGCCGGCGCGCCGATGATCTGGTCCGGCGGCATGGCCTGGATCGCCGATTTCCCCGATCCGTCGAACTTCTACGGGCCGATCCTCGGCTGCGCCGGCGCGGTTCCGGGCGGCTGGAACTGGTCGTGGTACTGCAACAAGGATCTCGACGCCAAGGCGGCGGAGGCCGACTCGATCGTCGATCCGGCCAAATCAGGCGAACGTGCCAAGATGTGGAGCGCGATCTACGGCAAGATCATGGAAGACGCGCCCTGGGCACCGGTCTTCAACGAGCAGCGCTTCACCATGAAATCGGCACGGATGGGCGGCGCCGACAATCTCTATGTCGACCCCGTCCATATCCCGATCAACTATGACAATGTGTATGTGACCGATGTGCAATAACTGCGACTACACCATCCATGGGCGCCATCACCATTTCGGCTGGGACAATTCCTTTGTCCCGGCTGAACGGGTGGCGCCCGGTTCGACGATCGAATTCCAGTGCCTTGATTCGTCGGGTGGCCAGCTTCAGGCCGACAGCACCGTTGCCGACGTCGCCAAGCTCGATTTTGATAGGATCAACCCGGTGACCGGGCCGATCTTCGTCGACGGCGCCGAGCCTGGCGATGCACTGAAGGTGACGATCGAGATGTTCAAGCCGTCCGGCTTCGGCTGGACGGGGAACATTCCGGGGTTCGGCCTGCTCGCCGACGACTTCCCGGAACCGGCGCTGAACATCTGGACATACGACGCCGTCTCGCTCGAGCCGGCGCTGTTCGGCAGGCAAGCCCGCGTGCCGCTGAAACCGTTTGCCGGCACCATCGGCAACGCGCCGGCTGAAATGGGCCTCCACTCGGTGGTGCCGCCAAGGCGCGTCGGCGGCAATCTCGACATCCGCGATCTCGCGGCCGGCACCACGCTCTATCTGCCGGTGGAGGTGGCCGGTGCGCTGTTTTCGGTCGGCGACACGCATGCCGCGCAAGGCGACGGCGAAGTGTGCGGCACGGCGATCGAAAGCCCGATGGATGTCGTGCTCAAGCTCGACCTGGTCAAGGATGCGCGGCTGAAGACACCGCGCTTCACCACGCCTGGCCCGGTGACGCGCCATCTCGATGCCAAGGGCTATGAGGTGACGACCGGCATCGGACCGGACCTGATGACGGGCGCCAGAGAAGCGGTCTCCCAGATGGTCGACCTGCTTGCCGGCCGCTACGCAATGGAGCCGGTCGAGGCCTACATGCTGGTTTCGGTCTGCGGCGATCTCCGGATCAGCGAGATCGTCGACATGCCGAACTGGGTGGTGTCGTTCTACTTCCCGCGCTGCGTCTTCGAATGAGCAAAGGCGCAACCAGCAAGCGGACCGGGGCTTTTGCCCCGGCCGTTTCGGTCACGGCCGGACCGGTGCTGGAAATCTCCGACCTGACCGTCAGCGTGCGCGGCGAAGACGGCGAGCGGCCGGTGGTATCAGACCTATCGTTCTCGCTTGCGCGCGGCGAGACGCTTTGCATTGCCGGTGAATCCGGCTCCGGCAAATCGATGACCGCGCTGGCGATCATGCAGTTGCTGCCGCAGCCCGCCGCCCGGATAGGATCCGGCGCGATCCGGCTTCGCGATATGGATCGGAGAGAGATCGATCTGGCGGTGCTCGATGAGCGTCGGATGCGCCGCATTCGCGGCGACCGCATCGCGATGATCTTCCAGGAGCCGATGACCTCGCTCAATCCGGTGCTGTCGATCGGCCGGCAGCTGGTCGAGTCCATCGAGGCCCATACCGGCCTGTCGCGTGCCGAGGCCCGCCGGCGCGCCATCGAGGCGCTGAAGGCCGTCCGCATCTCGGAAGCCGAAAGCCGGCTAAAACAGTTTCCGCACGAACTGTCCGGCGGCATGCGCCAGCGCGTGATGATCGCCATGGCGCTGGCGCTGAAACCGGATGTGCTGATCGCCGACGAGCCGACGACGGCGCTCGATGTCACCGTGCAAGGCGAGGTGCTGGAACTGCTGCGCGATCTGCAGCGCGAGCATGGCACCAGCATCATCCTCATCACCCACGACATGGGCGTGGTTGCCGAAATGGCCGATCGCGTCGTCATCATGCGGCACGGCCGCATGGTCGAGGAGGGAACAGCCGCCGATATCTTTTCCCGCCCGCAAGCCGACTACACGCGCGAGCTGCTCGCCGCCGTGCCGCGCATTGGTACCGGCGTCGGCCGCCAAAAATCCGTCGAAGCGGAAATGCCCGCAAGCGTGGCGGTGGTCAACGATCTGCATGTCCATTTCGACCTGCGCGGTGGCTTCTTCGGCCAAGTGAACCGCCGTGTCCACGCCGTCGAAGGCATCAGCTTTTCGATCGCGCCGCACGAGACGCTGGCGCTGGTCGGCGAATCCGGCTGCGGCAAGTCGACCACCGCCAAGGCGCTGGCCGGGCTTGTGCCCTACCACGGCGATATCGTGATCGGCGGGCGCAATCTGGCGGGCCTTGGCCGTGACCAGCGCAAGGCGGTTCGCCGCGACGTGCAGATGATTTTCCAGGATCCCTATGCCTCGCTTGACCCGCGCATGCGCGTCGGCGACCTCGTTGCCGAGCCGCTGTTGATCCATGGCATCGCCTCGAAGGAAGAGCGCAGCCAGCTTGTGGCGGCGCTGTTCGAGCGCGTCGGCCTGTCGGCCGACCAGATGGAGCTCTATCCACACGAATTCTCGGGCGGCCAGCGCCAGCGCATCTGCATCGCGCGCGCTCTGGCGCTCAGGCCCAAACTCATCATCGCCGACGAGAGCGTTTCGGCGCTCGACGTGTCGGTGCAGGCCCGCGTGCTCGACCTGCTGAAGGAACTGCAGCGCGAATTCGGCATCGCCTATCTGTTCATCTCGCACGACATGGCGGTGGTCGAGAACATTTCCGATCGTGTCGCCGTCATGTATCTCGGCCAGATCGTCGAAATGGGCACCCGCGACCAAGTCTTTTCGAACCCGCGCCATCCCTACACGAAGCGCTTGATCGAGGCCGTGCCGGTGCCCGATCCGGCAAAGCGCCGGCCGCGTTTCGCGCGTCTCGATCAGGAGATCCCGAGCCCGACTCGAAACATCGGCGAGGACCCGCCGAAACTGGCCCTGAAGGATCTTGGCAACGGTCATCTCGTTGCTGTTTCCTAGAGCATTTTGCAGCCAAACGTCTTCGTTTGGCGTCCGACAAAATGCGTTAAAACAAAGAGTTAGGGCGCCGTTTTGGTTCCACCAAAACGCAAAGCGCTCTGACGCCAGCGAGGACCGTCACCTCAAACCTGATCCGCGATCAGCCGATATTGGTCGGGCCGACGATATCTGGCGAAGTCGAAATTCACCTTGCGGCAGACGGCGATCAGGTCGAGATCGGCGCGATGGACGATCACCTCGTCGTCGAGCGACATCGCCTGCGCCGCGATTTCGCCGGTCGGGGCGATGATGCAGGAGCCGCCGATCAAGGCCTGGCCGTCCTCGACGCCGGCCTTGGCCGCTGCCGCGACCCAGACAGTGTTCTGATAGGCGCCGGCCTGCATCGGCAGATGGTTGTGGAACATGCGCAGATGCGCCAGCGCCGGCGCCTCATCGAGCAGCAGCGGCGTGTTGTAGCCGATCACGACAATTTCAGCGCCGTTGAGACAGAGCATGCGGTAAGTCTCCGGCCAGCGCCGGTCGTTGCAGATGGCCATGCCGACGCGCACGCCGCGATAGACGAAGACCGGAAAGCCGAGATTGCCGGGCTCGAAATAACGCCGCTCGAGATGGACGGTCGTGCCCGGTTCCGGCTCACTCGATCCCGGCACATGGATTTTGCGATAGCGCCCGACAAGCTTGCCGTCCTGCCCGACCAGATCCATCGTGTTGAAGCGGCGCGTGACCCCGTCGACGCGCGTCAGCTCGGCATATCCGAGCGCGAAGCCTATCTTGAGCCGCGCCGCGGTGTCGTAAAGGCGCTGCGTCTGCGGGCCCGGCATGGCCGGCTCGAAGAACGCCTCGATCTCGGCCTGGTCGTCGATCCGCCAGCGCGGAAAGAAGGTTGTCAGCGCCAGTTCGGGAAACACCGCGATTTCCGCGCCGGCGGCCGCCGCCTTTTCCAGAAGCGCGACCAGCCGGTCCACCGTTTCGGATCGTTGCGCGCTTTTTTGTACAGGGCCGGTCTGGCAGACCGCGATGGTCAGGTCTCGAGCCATGGCGTCGTCTCCCCAATAGATCGCAGTTCAGGCTGCCGCGGTCACCATGATCTCGACGCGATAGCCGTCGCCGGCGAGCCGGGCCTCGACCGTTGCCCGCACCGGCATGGCGCTTTTGTCGATCCAGGCATCCCAGGCGGCGTTCATCTTGTCGAAGTCGGCAATGTCGCGCAGCCATACCGTGGCGCTCAGGATCCTGGATTTGTCGCTGCCGGCCTTCGCCAGATAGGTGTCGATCTTGGCGAGCACGTCGCGCGTCTGCTGCGTGGTGTCGCCCGACAGATCGTCGGCCGTCATGCCGGCCAGATAGACAATGCCATTGTGGCTGAGCACGCGGCAGAAGCGTGGGCCATTCTCGAAACGTTCGATTGTCATGCGGTCATCCTTCCTCACGATGCTTTTTCCTCCGGCGCAGATGTCGCCCCGATCCGGCCAGGCGCAAGATCGCCCGGCTCGATGCCTTGACGCAACAGATCATCCGGCAAGCGTCCGGTGCCGATCAGATCGCGACATGCCCTGGCCAAGGCCGGCGATGTCTTGATGCCGTAGCCGCCCTGGCCCGCCAGCCAGAAGAAGCCCTCGGCCTCGGCATCGAAGCCCACCACCGGCGAGGCGTCGCTCACGAAACTGCGCAGGCCCGCCCATTGGTGTTCTATCCGGCGCACGTCGATCGTCGTCGCCCGCTGCAGGCGATCGACCCCTACGGCGACGTCGAAATCGTCGGGAAAGGCGTCCATCGGCTCGCTCGGGGTCGCATCCGCCGGCGAGACGAAAATCCGGCCGGCGTCCGGCTTGAAGTAGAATTCCTCGCCGACATCGTTGACCAGCGGCCAGCCGGCAATGGAGACGTCATCCGGTGCCGCGACATGGAATGCGGTACGTCGCTTCGGCACGAGACCGATCGGCGCAATTTTGGCCAAAGCGGCGATCCTGTCCGCCCAGGCGCCGGCCGCATTGACGAGGATCGGCGCGGCGAACAGTCCCTGGCTCGTCTGCAGCATCCAGCGATCCTTGTGCCGCTCGATCGCCTCGACGCCTGCATTGGTGACGATCCGGCCGCCACGCTTGCGCGCGTTGCGCAGGAAACCCTGATGAAGCTCGTTGACGTCGATCTCGCGACAGTCCGGTTCGACGATCGCACCGGCGACATAGTCGGATCGCAGCACCGGCACGCGCGCAAACGCCTGTTCGGGGCTGACCCGATGGATCGACGGGACCAGTTGGCGGGCCCTTTCGAGTTCCTCTTCAAGCCGGCCCAGCTGATCCTGGCGCGCGATGGTCAGCATGCCACGCGGAAGCATCAAGGGATGATCGCAAAAGCCCTCGGGCGGCGCTTCGAGAAAAGACCGGCTGGCGATCGCCAGCCGTCGGATGACGGCGTTGCCGTAATTCTCCGTAAAGCTCGCGGCCGACCGGCCGGTGGAATGGTAGCCGCAATGGCTTTCGCGCTCGAGCAGGATGACCGACGAGATGGCCGCCAGTTCGTAGGCCGCACTCGCTCCGGCAATGCCGCCGCCGATGATCGCGATATCGGCTTCCTGTATCGAGGCGCTGTCGGGAGACTTCATCGCTAGTAGCCGCGCATTGGATCGACAACGCCGAGCAGCTTTTCGCCGCGCCGATAGCGGCTGAGATTGTCTGCGAACATATCGAGGGCTTTCTCCTCCCAGCCTTCATAGACCGACGAGCAATGCGGGGTGACGATCACGTTCTCATACTGCCAAAGTGGATGATCCTTTGGCAGCGGCTCGGTCGAAAAAACATCGAGCGCGGCGCCTTTGATACGGCCGCCGTCGAGCGCCGACAGCAGTGCTGCCTCGTCGACGACGCCGCCACGCGAAACGTCGATGAGCACCGCCGACGGGTTCATCGCGGCAAACGCCGCAGCGCCGATCAGCCCGCGCGTCGTCTCCAGCAGCGGCACGCAACAGGTGATGAAGTCGGCCCGGCCCCAAAGCCCCGGCAATGCCTCGATACCGTGAACCTCGTCGACATCGACGGTTGGCCTCGGATGCGCACGCACGCCCAGCGTCGTCAGCCCCAAGGCCTTGGCGCGCCGGGCCAATGCCTGCCCGGTCCTGCCGAGGCCGAGCAGCAGCAAGGTCTTGCCCTGGATCGGCTCGACCGTACCGGTGATCCATGTCCGGGCGCGCTGATGCCTGGCGAAATTTCGTAGACCCAGCGAGAAGGACAGCATCGCCCCCAGCGCGTACTCGGCCATCATATCGGCCGCGACACCGGCGGCGTTCGTCACCGTCACCTTTTCGGGGTTCCAGCGACCCAGATGATCCGTCCCCGACCCGCCGACCGACACCCATTTCACCGTCGGGCTTTCCAGGAGAGCGGAACGCGGAAAGCGCGCTGTGCCGTCGAAGCGCACCGAGTAGACGATCTCGGCCTTTGTCTCTTCTATCAGGGCGGCCAGACCGGCGTAGCTGTCACAAGGGTAAACCGACAGCCCAAGATGCTTGTCCCGCAACAGCTTCATCGCCACCGCCGGCGAGCTGGTGTGGAGGATTATGGCAGGGCCGACTGTCATCGTCACGATGGAGGGCCAATGCGCGGCGCTGCTCCTGCCGCGATACGCCGATGCACGCCATCCAGGCTTTCTGCGAAGGCATCGAAGACATTCCGTGCCGTGAGCTCGCGCAAAATCTGTTCGTTGAGCCCGCCGCGTGTTGCATAGTGTTGCGCCAGATCCATGAAGCCCGTATCCGGTGCTGTTTCCGGTGCGTTGGCCAGCGCTTTGAAAATGGTGACGATATAGTCGTGCGCCCGCGCATCCGCGACGCCATGTTCTGTCAGCCAGCCACGGATTGTATCGAGATATTTGAAATAGCTGGCAAATGTCGCGGTAACGACGCTCAGCGCGTCGAACTCGCTCGGATCCTCGACCTCGATCACCTTTCCCAGCCGGCCGAAAAACGCCGACATGCGCCGATCGGGCGGACAGATGATTGTCGCTCCCTGCCTGTGAGCGATCATCGGCATGGGAAGTGCTTTCGTCACCTGCTCCACAGGAGCGATCAACGTGGCTATCTCCTCGCGCGACAGGGTGGCGATCAAGCTGACGACGTGATGGTCACGACGAAACCGCAGTTCTGCAAGCACCTCATGCGCAATCTGCGGCCGAACCGCCAGCATGATCGTATCGCAACTGTCGAGGACGGCCTGATTATCGGGTGCAACGCGTACATCCGGGTAGCGAAGCGCCAGGCCGGCAGCGATTTCTTCATTACGAGGCGACAGGACAACCGGTACGGAATTGTCCGCGGCGGATTTAAGTCCGGTGACAATCGCTGACGTGAGCGCGCCTGTGCCGATGAAGCCGAGTTTCATTTGAAATCCCTAAGTGTTGGTTCTGGATCGTCGTCAGCCGACAAAATAGTACCAGCTCGGCGAGACTTTGGGATCAGAGCACGCTGTCGGCATTCCTGCGGCGCTCAGAGCCAGCGCCGCACGCTTTGCTTGTAGTCGCGATAGGCATCGCCGAAACGCCGCTCGAGATAGGCCTCCTCGCGGGCGACGACGCCGTAGCGGATCAGGATCGCCAGCGGCAGCGTCAGGACAAGGATCCAGATATTCTGCGCGGCTACGCCGATGCCGCCATAGATGAGGAACATGCCGAGGTAGATCGGATTGCGCGTCCAGCCGTGGATGCCGGTCGTCACCAGCACGCGCGTCGGCTCATTCGTCGGCACCGGCGTCTCCGCGCGCATGAAGTTGCGAATGCCCGCGGCGAAAAGCGCAAAACCGATCACGATCAGCGCGCCGCCGATGATCCAGGTGACCAGGTCATTCCTGGGAATCGGGAACGGCAAACGCAGCAGGCGATCCAGCACGAAGCCAATCAGAAAAGCAGCGAGAAAGAGCAGGGGCGGTCTCGCGATGACACCTGCGGTTCCGCTGTCGGTTACCTCTTCCCCAGCCGGTTCCGTTTCCATGTCTGCTCCCGCAGATGCCTAGGGCTACGAAGCTCATAGCCGCTTAGAAATGACAATCAAGGTGTCATCCTAAAAGTTGACAACTGTGGTGTCAATCGCAGAAGTTGGCCCCGACAGAATTGGCCTGGATAGATGGAAAGAAAGCGATGGCGTCGGCACGACACGGGACTGACCGAACGAAGGGGGCGGACCCCAACAATGACGGCAAGGCCGAGGCGATCACCGAGCTGATGCTCGAAGTGGCCCAGTGCTTCTTCAGGATACGGGCTCTCGGCCAGAAGACCGGGCTCATCACCAGTTGGGGCGGTGGTGCGTTCGGCTTCATGCGAAGCGTGGCGCTGCTTGGTCCGCTCACCGTGCCGCAGATCGCCCAGATGCGACCCACCAGCCGTCAGCGCATGCAGCGGCTGGCGGATGAGCTTGCGGCCGAGGGGCTCGTCGAATTCATCGACAATCCAAAACACCGGCGCTCGAAGCTTGTGCAGCTGACGCGCAAAGGCGCCGCGCGCTACGGCGAGCTGAACGCCCAGCTCATGGCGATCGCCTCGACCATGGGCGTCGCTCTCGACGAAGCCGACATCCGCAAGACCGCCGGGATCGTGCGGCAGCTGAGCGACGATGTGAAAGTGCGGTCGGAGCGGCTGTCGTAGCGCTGGCCCAAAAGCGGCGCGGCGCCATTGAAGGGAATTTCCTGCCCTGCTTGAGTGTCTCCCTGATCGCGTGCCGTTTCACCCTGGATGCGCTTGGCTGTTTGCCACGTCCGTCCGGCCCGCCGGCGAATGATTGCCAACCCGGAACCTCTGCGGAGCTGAGGCGTTCGAACCGCAGAAGCTGAGAGCTGCGCCACCGCAAAAGAGTACTGCAATGGCTCAGAAAGCAAAGATAACGACAGGCACCAACGACCGGCCGCGCAACGAAACCATAGGCCAATCCGGCGAACCCGACGACAGCAGCACGTCGCTTGAAGTCGACGAGACCGCCGCCCGGTTGCGAGGCAAGCTGCAAGGCAAACCTGCGCAACTTGCGGAAGATCAAGCCAATGCCGACGCGGCTGGCATTCCTGGCGCCGGCGAGCATATGTGCCACCGCTGCGCCGGGACAGGCATGATCGACGGCCGCGCCTGCCCCGAATGCGGCGGAACCGGAAAGGTGACGACGCCGATCGGCGGCGGCTAAGGCGATCAGGGGGAGCGATCTCGCGGCAACCTTGATCACCGAAGCGCCAAGGGGCCCATGGCAATGGTGCGGATCAGATCGCCGGCACCCACTTCCAGAACACGCCCTCCATCCGTTCGGGGTAGTGCTTGAACTCGCATTCGAAGCGCCATCCGTAAGTCTTGGCGGCCGCCAGCGCTGCCGGGCTGACCGGGTTCATGCCCGTTCCCGGCGCGAACCAGTCTTCCAGCAAGTCGTCTGGTATGTAGGCGCCGATCCTCAAAGGCAGCTTTTCGAGGACGACATCCATTTCCTCAGGTGCGGACAATGGTTTCTCCCTTCAAGAGCTATCAACGAACAAGTCATCTGAAACCGATTGGGTTCCAGACAATGGCAGAGTGGAAGGGAAACGTGATGGGCGACTGTCTCTCGATCTGCACATTTCAGGCCGCCCGCCGCCGCCGGTTGGTCGAACGCCGGCTAGCGTGTTCTCACAAGGTTGCAGATAGAGCTATGGGGCATACTTGACGACCGCTTGTGGGCGCCTTGCCGTCCGGCAGGACCGGGGCCGGAAGCAGACCGGCAACTTCTGGTGTCCGAAAAACGATAGCGGACATTCGGACGGCCGCGATGCGTGCGAACGGCGACCTTGTCGCTTATTGTCGTGAACGTCACGAAATGGTGCGTTCCGCTGGTTCAAACACCTGAGCCGCAGAACGCCCGATATGAGCTTCGAAGGACTGGCTGTACTAGTTTCGCGACCATAGCTCTTCCGCCGCAAACGCTTGTTGGTGATATGGAATGCACACGCGGCTCATCAATTCAAGATTGCCGGCGGCACATTCCGGCGCGACGGTGACGGTTCTTCTAAGCTTCAAAAGGCGGACGCGTGTTGCGACTCGGCGATTGGTCGGACGCTCGGTCCCAATAAGGCGGATCGCCGAAGCTTCGCCGCAGACTTTCGATGAGCGCGAGCACCTTGGCTGACGCACTGCGCTCACGCGGATAAGCGATGAACAGCTCCGCGCCTTCGGCCTCTACACCAATGTCGATTCGGGTGAGGGCCCCGTCTACAAGCTGGTAGTGGACGAAGAAGGTAGGCAGCAGCGAAATGCCGAGGCCGGCGACAGCGGTGTCGCGCATGACCACGCCGTTATTGACACGAAGCGCCGCGCGAGGGCGGATCACGGTCCAGTTCCCCGGACTGCCGAAGCGCCAGTCGGCATTGCGGTTGGCATAGAGGATTCCACAATGGCTCTCGATCTCCGCCAACGATCCCGGTGTGCCATGCGCAGCGAGATACTCGGGGGATGCCACTAGTCGAAGGCGCGCCGTCGCTGCGGACGTTCAAGCGAAGGGCGAGACTCCGAACAGCCAGCCGTGCAGCCAGAGCCCGAACAATGCGAAAGCCACCAAGCCGATGCCCACAGCAATCAGGTTGCTACGCGGTCGCACGACCGCGGGTGCCGGATCGCCGCGTGGAATGACGGCAATGAGATCGACAATCGCGTAAACCAGAAATGCTCCGAAGACTAGGAGCGAGGCAAGGTCGCCATTGGCCAGGAGGTGGCCGATGGCCCAAAGGATGATGCCCACCAGCATCGGGTGCTTCAGCCGATGCTTGATTGAACCCGTGGGCAAGTAAGCGGCTGCCAGAAAGACGAATGCGGCGAGCACCAACACCGACGCGACATGGCGGCCCCAAGAGGGCGGCTCGTAGATCTCAGGCGCATTGGGCCGATAAAGACTCCAGCCCCAGACGATCAGCACGAAGCCGATGATCGATAGGAGCGAATAAAGTCCCTTCCAGCGCCGCTCGTTTGTGGCGATTTGCTCATCACGAAAGCTGCCGGCGGCGATCCGAACAGAATGGATTCCGAAGAAGATCACGAGGCCGAAAACCAGTACTAGCATAACACCTCCGAGGTTCGGCGCGTCGGCGGGAAGGAAGGCTTGCTTACGCTCTCGCTCGAGTTGCCGGCTGCATATGCGCAAAACGGATCCTGCGAACGAGATGGTCAGAGTAATATATCAGGGACCCGCAATCTTGGAATGGGCAAAGCTGCCGATTGGCACGGCACCGCACGTTTGACACCTGCCAGTCGCCGCCTTCGCGCGGCACCACTCGGCCGTCGGTCTTCAAAGTCTCGCTCTTGGCGTTGATTCGGCTGTGCGCCACCTTTCGGGTCCTTCGCCCAATACGGGATCAGACCCCACCGCGCCGACACAAACATGGTCGTACCGCGCACCAACTCATCGACAACGATCATCGGATATGTCAGCCGGGGTGCGCCGTTCTAGACCGGAAACTGGTTCGACAGCCGGTCGACCTTGTCCGGATCAGCGAAGGAAAACTTCGCCACCATCTCTGCGATAGAGCGCTTTACATGAACCCGTCCACACATCGGGCGAAGATTGTTGCCCGAAAATCGAGACTCGAGCTTCTGGACTCAGGACAGCGACAGACACCGCTATGACAATCGTTCTGGCTGGTGGCGAAAGCGTGCTGTAAGTCTTGTCCTCCAAGTGGCCGTCGATCTCAGCTACAGTCCCTCGACGGTCTTCCTACACTTGGGCCGGCTGCGAGGAGTTGGACGACGTCGCAGGGATGGCTTCGCCGAACTGCTGGACCACGGCTCGATCGAGATCACATTCGCATCACAATGGCGACGAGGCCATCCTCCAGGCCAAACGTGATCCTTCTTCAACGGCCTGCTAGGGCCTTCCGCCCACTGTTCCCGAGCCAAGGCGTCATAAGGGAGCCATTCTTGCAATCGGCCTTAGCAATGGGACGCAGTTCGCGTGACGTGCTATGCTTTGAGGCGGGAGATACGGCGGTCGCCGAAGCGCCCGCACGCCTCCCTGTCTATGGGAGGATAATATGGCTTACTATGTGCTGCTCACCAACTTCACGGATCAGGGGGCAAAGACAGTCAAGGACACCGTAAAGCGTGCTGAAGCATTCAAGGAGATGGCGGCCAAAAGCGGGGTCAAAGTGCATTCGCTTTACTGGACGCTCGGTCAGCACGACGTGGTCGCGATTGCCGAAGCCGACGATGATATAGCCGCGACCGCGCTCAGCTTATCAATAGCTTCGCTCGGCAACGTCCGAACGCAGACCCTAAGGGCGTTAGACGCCAACGATATGGCAAAGGTCATTGCCAAGATGGGCTGAAAAAAGAAGCGACAATAAAGATCGCGCCGACCGTTGGCGCAGGCAAACGGCCGACGCGACCGCGCCGATCCACAGTTCCGGGCGGCTGGTACGACTTCTTCTGCCACAGCGGCGCGTTTCCGCGATTTGCGCGAAATCTGGGAACGGGGGAGCCGCTCGGAACGGCGACCACGATGATGGTGGCTGAGCAGAGTATATTCCACGACCCGGCTCATCCGTTCGGCCGTCATTTTGCCCATGACGCCAAATCATTCTGCTGACCGTGGCGAACCTTCGCCTTTAACAAACGTCGCACATTGAATGGTTGAGGTGTCCGCAGAGGTTCCTTGCCCCGATCGCCAATGTCAGGTCACTCTCGTGAAGCCGTCGGCGCTCCAGCGTTCACTGCCCACACCGTGATGCACGAAGAAGAGGCCGTCAGGGTCGTATTTGTCCTTCACGGCGAGGAGCCTTGCGTAGTTCGAGCCCCAAAAAGACTCCCGCCACGCCTCGTCGAAGAAATCGCTTTCCGACACATAGGAGCCGACGGCCGGCAGTTTGCGCGCCTCGGTCATTGCGTTGTCGATCGCGGCTGCATGCCGGCGGGCGGTCGGCACGTCGGGCTCGTGACCGGGAATGCCGGGATAGGCCGGCGGCCCTTCGGCGCCGCTGATGGCCAGCGCGAAGGCGTCGAGCACCGCCGGGTTCGTCGCCGTGTCGCGGGCCGCCTCAATTGCCTCCGCAGAGGCGCCTGCCAGGCCCTTGTTGAAGTGCAAGGAGATGCCCCAATGCCGGGTCGCCGCGAACAGGGCATCGGCAAGACGGCCCTGCTGGCCCGGTTGCAGGAGGAAGGACGGAAGCCAGGCGGACTGATAACCGTGCAGGACCTGTCCCGCTTCCCCCACGTTGCCTGCCCAGAATAGGTTGGCTTTTGGCGCGCCGGGGCGATCGTCGGCGATCACCAATCCGGGAAGTTTTGTGAGAATTGCGGGGTCCCAGAAATTTCGAGCCGGCACCGCCATGATCATCGGCTCCGAGTCGAGGCTGAAATCCTGCGGAGCGCCTTCCAGCCAGTCCAAGAACGGCCGCCAGACCGTCTCCGTCTTCTGCTGGTCGAGCCCTTGGAACACCATTGCGATATCGAGAACGTTGCCCGGCCGGAGGCGGATCTGCTCGCCCCAATGCGGATTGAACAGCGCCGCGCTGTAGAATTCCAGGATCTGGCCGATTAGCCGGCGGAAGGCGGCGTCCGATGCCGCCTTGATCGTCGCGAACACCGCGCCGAAGAACTGCGGCAGTTCGTGTGTGCGCAGCGTAAGCCGCGTTACGACGCCGAGGCTGCCGCCACCGCCGCCCTTGATCCCCCAGAATAGGTCAGGGTTCGTGCAGGCGTTGGCGATCCTCACTTCGCCATCGGCGGTAACGATCTCGGCCCCCAGCAGGCTCGCCGCGGCCATCCCGTAGGCCTTCGAGAAACTGCCGAAGCCGCCGCTCTGGATCAGGCCCGCAACGCCCACCGTCAGGCAGCCGCCACCCTGGACGTAGCGGCCCGCCTTCGTCGTGACCGCGTCGTAGACGTGACCCCAGATCGCGCCTGCCTCGACGGTGACGGCCGGCTGCGGCGGCTGTTGCCCGGCACATCCCGTGGCGACGAACGCATCATGCAAGGTGACGGCGTTCATTTTGCGTGTCCAGATCACCAGGGAATCCGGGGCACAGGAGGTGCCCTGATAGCTGTGCCCGCCGCCCTTCACGACGAGCCGCAAATTGTTCTCGCGGGCGAAATTTACCGCCGCCACGACATCGCCGGTCGTTCGCGCGGCCACCGCATAGGCGCTCGGCTGTGACGTCCAGCCATCGACCCAGCCGAGGGTCTGCGTTAGCCCAACCTCGTCGCCGAGGTAATAGGGATTCTTCAGTTCCTTGAAGACATCGGTGCAGCGGGGGCTCGACGGCGCTTCCATGCACGCGGCGAGCGGTGAGCGAACCTTTTCGAGTTGACCCCCGACCTCCTGGTTAAGCCGGTCCCAACTTGCCTGGGACGGCCATTCCGGGTGAGTCGGACGGACGCGCGACATAGAACGGTCTGCTGCCGCCGCCTGGATCGGGCTAAGCACCCACGACCACAGGCTGTGCAGGAAGGGGAGGGCTGCTGCGGTTGTCCGCAATAGACGTCTTCTGTTCATTTGACCCCGTCCTTAGCCCGAAGGCCCGTGTTCGATGGCCCGGAGGTAAGCTACCGCCGCCTCGGCACATCCGCAATGATCAGGTGTCTGGATTCCGCTTATCCCTCCGCTCCAGGGTCTCCTCAAGGTATCGCGCGGCTCCGGCTCAGTGGGCCCCGAAATAATCGCGAGCGAGGCTTGCATCGCGGCGCCGCGCTTATAGGCCTGGGCCCGTCATCGCGACCGATGATGCCTATCGGGATGAACTCCATCGCAGCGGATTTGTCGGCCCCTTTCGGCTGGGGCGCGACAGCTGGCAGGCGGCCCTGCCCGACCTCGGGACGCCAAATGAACAGCATGTTGGCGTTCATGTTGCGCCGGCGCGCCGCTTCGGCCACCGATGTGCCAGGCACCAGCGTCTCCGCCACGATCCGGGACTGGTTTTGTTGCAACGGCTGACTTGGGACGCAGGGAGAAGTGGTGCGCTGTTGGTCAGGCGGCGAGAATGGCGAACTGCTCGGCCAGGGATGGATTGGGATTGTAGGTGTACCTCGCCTGGTGCTTGCGCATCATGTGAACCATCTCGATACCGGACAGGATGATGCCGGCGGTGACGGTCGGCTTGAAGCCGAGCATCGGTCGAATTGAAAGACGGCTGACTGGATGCCGGCGTTGGCGACGAGAGCTCGCGGTTCTGTGCCGCATTGCCGGCGCATTCGATCGCGGCCTGTTCGAGGCGACAGGTGTGCGTTTCGAGAACGTCACCTGGACTCCGGGCCATGGTTCCGGCTGCTGCCACATCTGCCTGGTGGACCGGAATATCTGATCAGATCGCGATGCCGGCGTTGCGCAGCCCCTCCACCAGCCGACCGAGCTGACTGGGATTCCGATAGGGGAGTATCTGACCGAGGCGTTCAACGGAAAAGTTCGGATTGACCTGCTGCGTCTCCTGCCAGTAGCGGCGCGCTTCGTCATGGCGTCCGGTGAGGCCATAGAGGCAGGCGAGATAGAAGCGCGTCATGTCCGTCCGCGGCGCCAGCGCCAGCCGCCGCTTGAACGCGATCTCGGCTTCGTCGAAGCGGCCAAGCGCCAGGAGGGCCCTTCCCATTAGGTGCAGGGACATGTCGAACTGGGGATCGAGCCGATGGGCCCGGGTAAAAAGCGCAACCGCATCTTCATGCTGCCCCTGGAAATCCCTCACGCTGCCAAGTACGCTGAAGGCCTGTGCGGAATTGGGGTCGAGAGCGATGGCGCGCTCCGCTTCATGCTCCGCCTCGTCCAGGCGCCGCATCCAGGAAAGGCAGATCGCAAGCGCGATATGGCCTTGCGGCTCGGTGTCGTCGGTTTCGATCGCCTTGTGCGCCAGTTCCCGCGCCTTGGTCAGATTGTCCTCGGTCGCGCCGTTCCACTGGTTGGCGTAGTCGGCGAAGGTGACCATGGCGAGCCCCGAATAGCCGAGAGCCAGCCCCGGATCTATCGCCAGTGCGCGCTCTAGCATCTTGCGCGCTTCAACCGATGCCTCGGGACGAAATTGCAAGGCGGTCTGACGGGCGCGGACAATCAGATCGTAGACCTCCGGATCGACCTTGCCGTGCTTGCCGCGCCGCGCCTCCTCGCCGGCGGTCAGCTTCACCTCGAGTGCGCTGACGATGGTGCGGGTCACCTCGTCCTGAACCGCGAAGATGTCTTCGAGATCGCGATCATAGCGCTCCGCCCAGAGATGGCCGCCCGTCGTCCCGTCGATCATCTGGGCGTTGATGCGGATACGGTTGGCGGCCCGGCGCACGCTTCCCTCCAGCACGTAGCGGACGCCGAGCTCGCGGCTCACCTTGCGCACATCCGGTGCCTGGCCCTTGTAGGCGAAGGAGGAATTCCTGGCGATGACGAACAGGCCCGAGACCCTCGAAAGGTCGGTGATGATGTCCTCGGCGATCCCGTCGGCAAAATAGCCCTGCTCGGGATCGCCCGACATGTTGTCGAACGGCAGCACCGCAATCGACGGCTTGCCGAGCGGCGGCTGCAATCCACCGACTGCATCGGCGGGCGCGGCTGTCTTCGGCGACCAGGTCCAGATGTGCAGCGCGCGCTCGATGTTCTTGACCTCGCGATTGCCGCCGTCGACGAAATCGATGCCCAGGCGGCCGCGCATATGCTCGTGGATACCATCTGAAATCACCACGCCCCCCGGATCGGCGAGCCCCTCGATGCGGGTGGCCACGTTGACGCCGTCGCCATAAAGATCGCTGCCCTCGACCATTACATCGCCGAGATGGACACCAATGCGCAGCACGATGCGCCGTTCCGCGGGAACGTCGGCATTCGCCGCGGCCATGGCCTGCTGCACTTCGATCGCACATTCGACGGCGCCAATGGCACTGCCGAACTCGGCCAGTATCGCATCGCCGATCGTCTTAAAGATACGGCCCTGATGGCGGGCGACGAGCGGCTCCACCATATCGCTCCACCGGAGCTTCAGCTCCGTCAGCGTGCTTGCTTCATCCCACTCCATGAGCCGACTGTAGCCGACGACGTCAGCCGCCAGAATGGCGGCAAGCCGACGTTGAATGCGTTCGTTACTCATATGCCTAACATTCGCTGAGAACGTATTAGCAGATAGGTACGCATGGCCTTCAAGTCCACTCGGTTTGACAGATCCGCGGCAATCTCTATCACTGAAGCGCCAAGGGGCCGATGGCAATTGTGCGGATCAGATCGCCGGCACCCACTTCCAGAACACGCCCTCCATCCGTTCGGGGTAGTGCTTGAACTCGCATTCGAAGCGCCATCCGTAAGTCTTGGCGGCCGCCAGCGCTTCCTTGCTGACCGGGTTCATGCCCGTTCCCGGCGCGAACCAGTCCTCCAGCAAGTCGTCGGGTATGTAGGCGCCGATCCTCAAAGGCAGCTTTTCGAGGACGACATCCATTTCCTTTGGTGCGGACAATGGTCTCTCCCTTCAAGAGCTACCGACAACAAGTCGTTCGAAGCCGATTGGGTTCCAGACCCATCGGTGAGAGCGAGGCGGCATGCGGGTAGGACAGGATTCGACATTCAGCTTTATGAGATGTGGCTGAAATGAGAGTTTGGCAGATCGCAAGTTGGCGCACCCGATAGGATTCTAACCTATGATCTCTGCATTCGGAGGGCAGCCAGCCAGCGGTCGCAATCAAGATCGAAATCGTTCACACCCCGGAAATAACTCAATGGCTACAGCCGGTTGACGTTAGAGGGTAACCCTCCGGCTTTGCCATAGTCAAGCTGGTTGCAGTCCCAAATTTGCAACCTCTGTGACGAGATTGTGACCGGGTTAGCTATCAGAATGTAGCCTATGGGGGGAAACTCGCGCCCGCAGTATGTTAGAAACCCGCACGGAAAATTTCGTCATTCCTGAGGCGCGAGTTGCGCGAATCCGCCAATGCATAGATATGTTGGTCAGCATCAAACTGCTGGATGAGCAATCTGAGATGACGAACTATCGGCTCGAACCTGAAGTGACCCGCCAGCCGGGCGACTTGGTAGTGGGCGATGCTGGGCAGCGCGGGCGAGATAAGCTGCTCCTTGGCACACTAGCAGAGGCAGGGGCTCGGCGGCGGCTATGGCTCGATATAACTGGTGAGCAGGTTGTTGGTATCTTCGGCAAGCGAGGAACCGGCAAATCGTACTCGCTCGGGTTGCTTTTGGAGGGCTTAGCCTCAGGAGCAGGATCAACGCGGCTGGCAGAATTGGCAACCCCGCGCGGCGCGTTGGTCCTGGATATCATGGACATTTTTTGGACCTCAACAATTCCACTTATTAATGACGGAAGCGCAGAAGTTCGCAAGCAGTTCGCCATTATGGATAAAGCTGGGTTCCAGTCTCGTGCTCTTTCTGTAGACCTTTGGATACCTGCGGGATTTCAGAACCCAGCGATTGATCCGCCTGGCGTGAGACAGCTTTATATAGCGGCGCACGAACTGGAGCTCGACGATTGGGCTTCTTTGTTTGAGGTTGATGTATTCGCGGAACCTAGGGGCATGCTGATAGCCGACATGCTGAACTATGTCAGCAGAGACGGGTATACCGATGTCAGAAATGGGAATAGGATAGCCCCAGACCAACAGTTTACGTTCGCCGATCTGAGTGCTTTTCTGGAGAACTGTTCTGAAATACAAGGAGTATACCAAGACACAACCGTTCGAAGCATACGACAGAGGGTTGGCACGTACGGCGCCCAAGCTTTGTTCTCCGGGACTAACACCCCGCTTACCGATGTCATAGGGAGTTTCCGGGTATCCATACTAATGCTTGCTCGCTTGCCAGACCCACTGAAGAACGTGGTTGTATCAACTTTGCTTCGCAGGCTCATGCGCGAGCGGAGGGATGCATCTTTCGCTCAGAAACGGCTAGACCTGGCTGGTGATCTCACCAAAGAAGAATCAACACGCCTAGCCGAAATCATTTCGACGTCAGTTCCACGCACTTGGGTGATGATGGATGAGGCACACAACCTTGCAGGTACCGGACCTAACGGAATGGCGCGTGACACATTTGTCAAATACGCGAAAGAGGGAAGAAACTACGGACTGTCCCTTGCTGTAGCCACACAACAACCTAGCGCACTTGATCCAAGGCTTACATCCCAGATCGAGACGTTGATTGTTCACCAACTCACGAGCCCTAAAGACGCGGCGGTCGCGAGAGAAAACATCAGGTCGCCGTTACCAAGCGCGACAAATGTGGACAGCCAACCTGTGTCGGTAGACGATTTGCTACGTCGACTAGACCAGGGCACTACCACGTTTTCATGCGCAAACGCGCCGGCTCTAAACCGGCTCTGTGTTGTCTCGATGCGGCCACGCACCACGGCACACGGGGGCTATGAGGCCTAATGTCGCCGCCAGAAGGAAGAGTTCTTCTCAATCTAGACGAGTTCATGCTCAGGTTGGGGCACATTTCTGTGCTACTGGAAGTAGCGCTTGATCTGGGTGGAAACGAGTACCGAGTTATCGAGGAGTTGTCGCAGCGGCTCACCAGATTCGTGCAGGTATCAGATGAAGACGCTTCGCATGTGGCCGAATACCTTTTGTCGAAGTCGCTATGTGATGTAGTCGACGAGTCTGGTTCGATTGTCCGGCGCGGAAAAGATCGATATCCTCAGCTAAGAGTTCAGACAATATCTGATCACACAGCGTTGTGGGCAACGGATGCTGGTCCTCCGCAGGTATGGTGGCAGGACTATATGCTTAGCTTTCCCGATGTTCCCTCCCGGGTTGGTGCAGTGACAGTCGGCGGAAAGAGCGGGTCAAAAACCGGCCTTTCGCACATCTTTGACTGGGCGGTTCTGTTGGATTTCGTATCCAGAAGTGCGGACTTAACCCCAGAGGGACGTTTAGTTGCCAAAATTCGTGCAAGGTCAGGCGACACAAATCCTTATCTCATCGGACTTGAGCGGGTCGTGTACGCGTGGTCGTTTGTGCGAGCGGATTTCGACGTTTTTAAAGGTCTGGTGCTGGCACTAGCCGAAGTCGGGAAACCAATTAAGAAAAAGGACGCTGCCTTTATTTATGCCGAAATTATCTCGGGATTAGCTGAGGAGTCCGAAAAATCTCGATCCATGTCCAGTTCACAGAAACAACCGTTGTTCGATGCACTGGCCGACATTGAGCGGGCTGCACGTCACGGCGAATCGCCAGGCTCAACATCCACCGCATGGCATCGCACCTCGTCTCGGATGGAGACGCTTGTTGACCTAGGGCTTTTGGAAAAGGGCTCACAGTCCCGTTCCTACGAGTATTTCTATATGCCCACTGCACGTCTATCAGACGCAGCCCGAACGATTGGCTCGCAAACGACTTATAATGCATGGGTGAATGAAAATCTTATAGCGCTATTTGGGCCAGAGAATCTCATATCGGGTACGCCAGAACTCACGATAGAGTTACTAAATGACGCAATGACGCTTATCACGTCCGGCACGCCCTTAGTCTCCATTGACCGTCTAAGTCTTAGCTTGGCTATACTAGCGGCCGAGGGCGGGACTAAGCTGAATTTGAACGAAGTTCGGACCTCGATTTTAGCGTTTGCTAGACAGCATCCAGATGTTGTCCGGCCCTCTGCTGGCAGATATAGCCGCGACGCAGAATTCGTGTCAGTCAGGCGCAGGGGAGCTTTGAGGTGAGGGACGGGCTATTTAATCCCGGGGTGTTCGCGTTCACTGCGAGTCCTGAAACAGCAAGTACCTGGGCGGGACGACCCGACGGAAAACGTCGCGCGCAGCGGCTGGTACACCAGATGTTCAACAGGTCGGAGTCGTCTCTCGATATTGTTTGGGCGAATTTTGGAGCCGGAAAGACCCACTTCCTTCTTCATTTGATTGAGATGGCAAAGAAAGAAGCCGGGTCACATCGCTTTCTACCCAGCTACGTTGAGGTGCCAGAGCAGACGCGCCAGTTCTTAGATGTCTATCGCCGCGTACTTGCATCATGGCCGCTAGAGAATGTCGCGAATGCTATTCAGGAATTTGGCTCTGCTGAATCAGATCTTGCCAGAGCGGCCCAAACCTATATTCATGGGGGGGCAGCGGAACGATCATTGATCCACGACTGGATTGGCGGAGGGCGACCTTCGTTGAAGGATTTGCGGAACGCCAGCGGCATCTCAACAAGAATTGACGATGACATCCGGGCGGCTGAGATATTGAGTCAGATAATATCTGCCTTCGCGGCAAGATCTCAGCGCGTAATGTTGTGTTTGGATGAATTCCAACGTTTGGCCTTTGGGAACCCAAAGCAAGGCCAGCGAATAATGCAGAGCATTAGAAGTCTACTCAGTGCAAATAGCAATTGGCTATCCGTCGTTTTGGGCGTCGCTAGCCGCGCCGAGTCGACCGCGCTGGAGATTTTACCTTCTGAATTGAAGACTCTTGTCGGCATTCGACCCGGTATTGCGCTGCCAGCTCTCGACGAGGCGGAAGCAGTCTCATTTGCAGTCGAGCGAATGGCATCATTCCGGCCGACCGGTTATTCGGGGGACCCCGCTGCCCCTTTCGGCGCAGACGGTTTGGCTGCACTTGTGAACGCCTTGCACGCGAAAACTGGAGGCGCAGCATCACCTCGGGTCCTATTGCAGGCGCTTGCCTGGGTTTATGACGAGATGCAGTTTGAGGGGCGAATACTCAGTGTCGAGGAGATTCGCGCATTTGTGAACGACCTTGCTGAAGCCTGACAGACTATGGCTACGCAGGGCAGATATTCCGGCTAGTGTGGTCGCGGTAGCAGAGCTGCGATTCGGCGGAATATCGTTCTACTCTGATGATTTGCACCAGCTTGAGGCGTTTGCTGCTGAGGGTCTCCTTGAGGTTTGCAAACAGGCAAAGCTCTATCTCGCACTCACTCCTAAGCTACTTCGTGGACGCATCGAGAAGGCTGGAGGATCTTGGGAGGCAAGGGTTTTTTCAGCCATGCTCGGCTACGCCCTGAAATTGGGGCATGCAGACGCACTTCCCTGTCTGTCCTCGGCGGGGGGGCCATTTAGGGTGATTGTCCATAGGACCAATCTGTCACAATTCGATCGATGTATTGCAACCGCCTTTGCTCGGCTGAAGAGTGAGAGACGTATGACAATTTCAGGCCTCAGACTGCAAATGTTTCCGAAGAAGGAATGGGGCACATGGAGCTATACAAGCGCAGTTTGCGCTCGCCTGGCCTACCTAGGGTTTGCATGCCAGATCGACCAAGAGGACGCATATCAACTGAACCCTGAGCTAGATTATGCCATTCACAATAATTCCTGGGTGCTCTCAACTCCAATCGCGGGGGGGTTGGTGCGCTACAGGAGCGCTAATGCCTAGTGCGAAGGTTTATGGAGTTGACCGTTTCGGTCAGGTCGCGCTTGGGGAAGTGGAATTCTTTTCTGAGCCGAAAGCACCTGCAATATACGTAGGCACCAAGGCTACGGTGGGAGTGTTTGGCTCCAACACTTCCATCATCACCGCCGCTGGCCGCTCAGTCAAAGCAGCGTCGCTTGCCAGTGAGCTGACGGTAACCGACCATTCATTCGAGGCAATGTTGCGACTGAGCGAAATGGATTGCGAGCTCTTGAACCAGGGCTTTTGGCTAAGCCTCTGCGAGGTCGCCCTTGCCTCAGATGGGCAAGTTGTACTGCTTTCAAAGCAAAATGTGGACGGAAAGCTGATCAAAGTGGCGAAGACTGAAATCCGGGTTGGAACCGATTTCTGGGCCGACGTCACTACTTCCTTGGAGAGGCGCCGGAAGGATGGAGCGGATGCCGTCTTCGAACGTGGAGAGCATCCGTTACTTATCTGGTATCTGTCGGCATTGGTCGAGCTCGGCGTCTCGTATTCGCTGGCATACGACAGCATACAACATACTGCCTCTGTGGGCGTCATACTCAACGCGACATCCCACCCACGCGATTTGCGCGGAGCCTGTGCATTTCATTCTGCCTTTGATCTACCGATGGTTCGTATGGCTTGGGGGGACGCTTCGTGGAGCCCTGTTGTGGACGGTTTCCTGGTCAGAGCGTCTCATTAGAGCAGCCCCACCTGGCGCAGGCAGTCCTCGTCAATGAGCCCCTTGCCTTGCTTTAAGGCTTGAAACGCCACGTCATTCAACTTGTCGCAGATATCGCGCGGCTTCGCATTTTCTGCATCTTGACTCCAATAGGCAACGAACTCGGATCGAGCGCTGGGAGTGAAAGGGTACGCTGGCCAATCATATTCGGAAGGTAGTTGTTCGTCAGCCAATTTCTTTTCGACACATGATTTATCAACAAAGGTGGTGACAAGATTCCTAAGGAACCTATCACGTTCGCAATTCGATGAGATTTGCTCGACCCAGCCTGTTCAGGACCTGATTATCTTGAAGGACCTTTGCCAGATGTCGCTCACTGACACCGCTCATCGTATAGACAAATCCGAACACATCATTCTTGTCGTCGAATATAAGACGATTTACAGACATCCAGTGCTGCCGAGAGGCATCGTCCTTGTCGACATCCTCAAGTTTGGCAGCCTCGTCGCATACGTAGACAAGAAGTCTCCCAGTCGTTATTTGATAGATATGCCCAACTGCCAAAAGGACACTGTAGAATTCCTCACTTGTATTCAGCGGCTGGCCGAGTCCTATGTTCGAGCCACCCTTTCCACCCTTCAAGTATTCAAAAGCAGTCAGAACGTCAGGCGGTGGTGTGTCTCCGCGCCTCGCGAGCAGAAGCTTTGCGATGGCATCCGCTACATGGGAAACTACTCCAATGCGCGCCAAACCGTCTGAGATATGTGTCCCACCAGCTTTACTGGAATAGTCGTGGACCAGTTCAATAAGCCGCGGCAGGGTGAGTTTGTCCAGGAAAGAGCGAGTTAGAATGTCAAAGCGAGATTTCTTGGTTACGTCACTGAGCTCGACAATGATCGCCTCGGCTGGGTACTCGTTTAGGTGCTGCTCCAGCCACCACGCCATGTGGTTGACCGCATGAGTTTTCCCGACCCCCCAGCCTCCCCACAGCATCATCTTAATAGGCTCGCCAGCAGCGAATTGGCGCTCGATAGTGCTAAGGATACCGCCATCAATCTCTTGTTCATGGCAGAAGACCTGTTGGCGATCCTGGAGGACCTGAGGCTTGAAGCTCTTGCGATCCCCGCCTAGGCAGAACCATTCCTTAAGAGTCGCCATCTCGTCTAACCTGTCGCTAGTGTTACATTGTCTTGATCGCGGAGTTGCGAGGCGTAGCGGACCAAGTCATTGATCAGTGCCGCTACCTCGTTCTCCCGCGTTGAAACCGTCGTACGAAACTCGACTGCTAGCTCCTCATTGCGAGATTCTCCCCCCGGAGTGAGATTGGGGGAACCGAAGACTGCTCCTCGAAAGCCATTGCATTCCGCAATATACAATTTCGAATGGAGCTCCCGACAATGAAACACCTGAGACCCTGGGATTGAACTCAGCACTCGTACTGCATCGCTATGCCAAACATATACCGGAGGGCGGGTTACTATACACACAGAAACCCTCCGCCGGCCGATAGAATCGCGAATTCGTTCCGCCGGGTACGCACCTTCCGCACTTACGCTGATCCAAGGCGAAATCAACCATAACCGATATAGATCGTCCCTCTTAACATATACGAGATCGGCAAATCGCGACAACGCGTTACGACTCAGAAGGGTGATGCTGCTCATTTTATGAGCGTACAGTTTTTTCCCGGTTGCGCTCAATCTCGCTCCGAGGTTTCCACAATTGCCTAACGAGCAATTCGCTTCTGCCTTCGCTTCCTGTAGGCTTGTTTTGGTGAGCAGGACTTGTTGGATTGCATTTATCAACAGCCAACGATCCAGCACGGGCCTAACACGATAACGGGCGCTAGCCTGGCGCCGCACACACAACCTCCTTGCCAGAATCCGGTATATAGGCGATTGCTTTCAGCAGTGCCCACATCGGTCGTTGCTGACTCGGCATTGGGGATTCGGAGGAATTGGGTGTCGGCAAGGCTAATTCGATGCCGAATCTTCAGGCCGATCAAGGGAAGGCCCACGATTTTTTGCGGTTGACTTTTTTGCGGCGCTGGAGGCAGTGCTGACGCAAAGGCTGCCGCGGCGATTGCCAACCGGAACCTCTGCGGAGCTGAGGCGTTCGAACCGCAGAAACTGAGAGCTGTGCCACCGCAAAAGAGTACTGCAATGGCTCAGAAAGCAAAGATAACGACAGGCACCAGCGACCGGCCGCGCAACGAAACCATCGGCCAATCCGGCGAAGGCCTGCCGGGCAGCAAGCCGCTCGAAGTCGACGAGACCGCCGCCCGGTTGCGAGGCAAGCTGCAAGGCAAACCTGCGCAACTTGCGGAAGATCAAGCCAATGCCGACGCGGCAGGCATTGCTGGCGCCGGCGAGCATATGTGTCACCGCTGCGCCGGGACAGGCATGATCGACGGCCGCACCTGCCCCGAATGCGGCGGAACCGGGAAGGTGACGACGCCGATAGGCTGAGGCGATCAGGAGAGCGATCACGCCTCGCGACCATCTCAATCATCTCGATCATTGAAGCGCCAAGGGGCCGATGGCAATTGTGCGGATCAGATCGCCGGCACCCATTTCCAGAACACGCCCTCCATCCGTTCGGGGTAGTGCTTGAACTCGCATTCGAAGCGCCATCCGTAAGTCTTGGCCGCCGCCAGCGCTTCCTTGCTGACCGGGTTCATGCCCGTTCCCGGCGCGAACCAGTCTTCCAGCAAGTCGTCGGGTACGCCCGCATCATCGAATTTGGTATCGAGCTAATCTCGGAAGATCCGGATCGACCAGGTTCCATCGAGCGCCGAACTCGCACCTGGTGTTCGACTGCTGCACCTGGAGATCGCCGCGAGAAGGCGCGGAGGTGCCGCGCATTGCCTCTATTACATGAAGGGTCGCCTTTCGGACGATACGATCGGCGTCATTGTCGTTCGAGTGCTCCACGAGCGCATGGAACCGCGGTACAGGGTGATCAGAACCCTGAAGAATATGCCAGAAGCCAAGGTCGGCAGCTCGGAGACGTCCGGCCGCGATGAGCCGTCCAGTGGCTCGGGTTCCTCATCCGGTCACTGACGTTTTCATGGCCATAGTGGCCGCCATCGGTTTGGGGTAGTGCTTGAACTTGCATGCGAAGCGCCATCCGTAAGTCTTGGCAGCCGCCAGCGCTTTCTTACTGACCGGGTTCATGCCCGCTCCCGGCGCGAACCAGTCTTCCAGCAAGTCGTCGGGCACGTAGGCGCCGATCCTTCAAAGGCAGCTTTTCGAGGACGACATCCATTGCCTTCGGTGCGGACAATGGTTTCTCCCTTCGAGATCTATCTGAGAACAAGTCATTTGAGGCGGATTGGGTTCCAGAGCATCGGTGAGATCGAAGGCGGGCGTGGTCGGGATCGTCTAGGAACCCCGGTGCTTAAGCTCGGCGGGTCCGTTCGGCCAAAATTGCTCCCCATCTCTCCGGCAGAGCGGTCGCGAAGGCCGGATCGCCGCACCCTGCGGCGATCCACCTTCCTGCACCTCAATTCAGCTTGAGTTTGTCATCTATCGGTGCCTTATCACTCCACCTGCTCTGCCTGCTGAATTGAAGATGCGTCGACGATCTTCGGCAGATTTTCAGCTAAGGCCAGCACAGTGGATGCGGCGCCTCTAGCCGCCATACGACGAAAGTCGTCCATGAACTCCCCTATGCCACTATTTCCGGAGCTGTTGGTCGGATGCATGCTGCGAAGCGCGTGCTCGCAGCCTAACAAAAGAATGCGCATTCCGAGGATGTACTTCTCGGTAATGACGTCGCGGGCAACGCCGTCCTTCGCCGCTTTTCGGTATTTGATATGATAGACGTTGTCATAGTTGATCTTGTAAACGCTCTCCTGCCCGAGATCCTGAATCAGGCCACCGTCGGTCTCGGAGAAGTCATCCGGCCATTCTTCGGTCTGATAGCCGGACACTTCTCGCCCGTCCTTGGTCAAGAGAATGACGGCCGGCAATCCGTGGGTCGGGGCATCTTCCCCATCGCCTGCTTTCTTATCCCCGGCACTGACATCGGGCTTCGGCTTCGGCTTCGGCTTTACTTTTTTCTCATCGTCTTCATCGACCGCGGCAGCGACCCGCACGGTCACCTCTTCCGATACAACGGCCTGCGGCATTGCTTCGTCCTGTAATGCGATCCGAAATGTGAATGTGTCGTCGACATCAACATCTTCCTTGTCCGGAGAAAGGTAGAGGGTCAGTCGACCGTCCTTCAGATGCTCGCGTACGCCGAACTTCTTCCGAATCTCTTCGTGAAGGATCACTCGGCCGGGATTGTCTGGTCTCTGCAGATAATCGTTCTCCGCGTCCGTTCTGGCTCCCAGCGGTCGGCTGCGGCCCAGCGGAATTTCGACAGCGTTCTTCGCAACGCGTTCCTCCAACCGAATAAAGGTCGGGCTGTAGGATCCTTCGAACTCCTCGGCTGTTCCGCTCTCTTTTCCGCCAGCCTTGGACCCTCCGGAGGCAGGCAGCTTGATCGAAGGATCGCGGCTCGACAGCAAGCCGGCGAGACTGGGATCTCTGTCGACAAGCTTCTGGAACAGCGAATTGCCCTCTGTCTTCGCGGCGCGCTCCAGCTCCTCGGCGGCGATCTTGTCTTGTAGATCCTTCAGTGCCTGTGACTCTTTTATTGTCTTGGTGACCTCTTCGACGTAGCGCTCGCCATCGAGCGTGTTGCTAAGGTGCTCCCGGTCGCCCTTCCACACCTCGTTATGTGCCGCGAATGTCAGATTGCTGGCATCAACGATAACAACGATGCGGTCCTTTAAGGCAGGAAATCCGCATGTGGTGGAAAGATAGCCGCGTGTCTGCTTGAATTGGACCTGCCCGTTGACGGCATGGAAGACACGATTGTTGGAGTTGTTCGGCTTGAGCCACCCTGGGATGTCGCGCTTCAACGGGATCGCGCTGATGCTCACTTCGCCGAGATTCGGGTGCGAAAACTTGCCGACAAAAACCCTGTCTTCGCCCGAGGCTTCGTCTTCGCCTTCCAGTCCTTCTTCCTTGTGGGAATTAAGGAGCAGGAATTCCATCCCGTAAAAAGGGCGTGGGTCGACCCCCAATGCGCGGTCCGGACCGCGCTTCGGATCCGGCTTCTGCCTGAGATCAAGGATGCGGAATGGCAGGATGGTCTCGACCAAGTTCTCGTTAAGTGCATCGCGCGAACCGCGGAAGCTGAGAAACCGGGACCCGACCTGGTAGTCGTAGAGCTTCACGATCGTGCCCGCATTCAAATGCATGCGGTCGTAACGCTTCTTCTCGATCGTGTGGTAGGGAAACAGCTCCTCGGCATCGAACCTTGCGATCTTGCCGCCCGGCATGACGAAATACTCCGCCACAGGCATGCGATCGCCGTCGGTCGGGCGGCGACGCATGATGGTCCATCCCCACGGACCCGACTTGTCGTAACGACGGGACACGATGAGCTTGAACCAGCGACGGCCGCAATAGCGAAGCACGCCGGACGAGCCCATGTTGAACTTGCCCTGGACGAAGTTGATAGATTTCTTGTTGCCGGCGCTCAGCGACAGGAAAGTGGTCTCAAAATCGTCCGGGTGCTGGCCTTCACCGTTGTCGGCGAATGAATAACAGGGCAAGCCTTCCGCCTTCGACTTCGCACCTGTGATACCGATCGCGAGATTGCTCTGGGCGAACTTCTTGAGCCATGGATCGTTGGGCCCGAGATTCACCAGCTTTCCGCCGTGCATCTTATGAACGAGGTGGTCGACCGCTTGGTACATGGTGGTGGGGGCCTTTTTGCCCTTCGGATCGATTCCCTTGAGGTAGGCGTGTTTCAGGAGCACGGCATCGACCATGTTGGTCATCAGTTCGGTCAATGCCTTGCCGCCGTCCGATGCCTGGTTAGAAGTAACGTTGAAGTTGGTCTCCCGACCGTCGAGAGGCTTCCAATTGTTTGAATCCTGCATCTCCGGGACTGAAGCAAGAATCTTTTCGACCTCGAGTTCGGACTCGGCAGCCAGCAGTGACAGACAAACTTTTTTAGAATCCATGAATTTGTTCCCCTATTCCAACGTAAACTTGGTCGCCCCATCTCTCTTTCCGGAGAGTTCAAACCGTTTCCGACAAACGCTGATCTCGTCGTTCAGAGCCCTAAAAATTTTCGTAATATCCTCATCCGTGTAGTCATAGTTCGATCGATTCGCGAGATTTCCGATAAGCTGGATATCCTTGAGCGCCTTGGAGACTCGGGTGGATGCCAATCTTACAAATTTTGCTCTATCTTCTTCGCGTACCATATTCGCCTCCAGGCAAGTAACGATCGTACATATGACAAATGTACGACCATGCAAAGCGATATGTTGCAGTGCTAGGTAAGATGGGCCAGCGCGTGCGACGTCTTTTGGACGACCGCTCACCCGTTAAACGATTGTGACTCCAACGAAATTTCTTTTGCAACCATTGACTGCATTCCGATCATGAGTATGATTAAATATATTCACGGAGATACGTGTGTCGCGCGAGAAGACCTACTCCACGGACGGGGCCGCTAAGGAGTTGGGAATCTCGAAAAGCACCCTCCTGCGCTGGTTCCGGGAAAAGAGGATCGAAGATGTGAAGCGCGACAGAAATGGTTGGCGTGTGTTCACGTCTGCCGATATCAAGCGCATCAGGAAGGTACTGTGATGGGTGTTTCGGTCGGCAAGAGAGACGAGCAAAAGGCGGCAAAGATGCCGAATTTTCTCGCAGTCGATTTTTTTTGCGGTGCCGGCGGAACGACGCGGGGTCTGATCGATGCCGGCGGTTACGTGATTGCCGGGATCGACAAAGATAATCGCTGCCGCCTTACCTACGCAGAGAACAATTTCAACGAATCGGTCGACCATTCAAACTCACGGTTCCTCCACTACGACGTTTTCCCCGCAACCGAGGACTACCCAGGCGGGCAACAGGCAGAACTGTGTGCGGAGCTTGATTCGCTGCTGGGCTACTATCGGTCGAAAGCTCCAGCCACTCCGGTACTTTTTGCCATTTGTGCGCCCTGCCAGCCGTTCACCCGCCTTTCCCGGAAGAAACTGAGCGAAAAGCGCCGATTGGGAAGGGAGAAGGATCGTAGCCTGCTGACGGAAGCTGCCGAATATGTCGACCGCTACAAGCCTGAAATGGTGTTGTCCGAGAATGTTGCAGGTATCAAGGATGCCAAGTACGGAGGCATCTGGGAAGATTTCAGAGCGCGCCTCAATCAGCTGGGCTACGTGACCGGCTCGAAGGTGGTGTGCACCTCGAACTTCGGCATCCCTCAATTCCGCAAACGGTCGATTCTAATCGCAGTTCGACGCGACCTTGTCCGCGAAGAGCGTTTCGCCGATCTCATGGAAACCGAGCTGTTGGTGCCGGATTCCGATCCGAACGAAACTCTGGTTTCGGTGTCCCGTGCGATCGGACACTTGCCCCCTGTGGCCGCGGGCGAAGTCCATCCGGAAATCCCCAACCACAAGGCACGTTCGCTGAGCGAGCTGAACCTCATGCGTCTGTCTTCCGCCAAGCCCGGAGAGTCGAACGCCTATATGGCAAACACCCAATACGGCGACCTAACGCTCGACTGCCACCGCAAAGTCAACGAGCGTCTCAACGACCGCTGCTTCAGCGATGTCTACACCCGAATGCATCCAGATCGGCCGTCGCCGACGATCACGACGAAATGCCATAGCATTTCAAATGGGCGATTTGGGCATTTCGACACTAAGCAAGTTCGCGGGATTTCCCTTCGAGAGGCAGCCATCCTGCAATCTTTTCCAGATGAATACGTTTTCTATCCGACGGAGCAGATCGAGCCTGTTGCTCGCATGATCGGAAATGCCGTCCCTCCCAAGCTGGCTCGCTATTTTGCCGGGTACCTTGTCAACTCGATAGAACCGTCGCGCGTCCGCTGACGTCTGCCAAGTCTGCCAGCAGGGCATCGGTGTCGGCTTCGAGGCGGCATTCCCAGATGGTCACTACGCGCCAGCCTGCCGCCGTCAGGGCTTCCGAGTTGCGTCGGTCGCGGCCCATGGTTCTGTCGATCTTCTCTGCCCAGAATTCCGTGTTCGAAGACGGGCGCTTACCTCGCCTGCAATCGTGACCGTGCCAGAAGCAGCCGTTTATGAACACTGCAGTCCAGTATTTCGGCAGCACTATATCTGGTCGGCCCGGCAAATCTTTACGATGAACGCGGAATCGATAGCCGGCAGCGTGGAGGATCCGCCGAACATAAATCTCGGGACGCGTGTTCCTGCCTCGAATCAGGCCCATTATTCGCGAGCGAACTTCTGAGGAAATGCTGTCGACCATCGTCTGTACTATGGTTCCAGTAGGCTGGAAGAAAGCTTCGGCCATCGAGCGAGGCTGAGGCAAATCTATGGCGCACCCGACAGGATTCGAACCTGTGACCTCTGCCTTCGGAGGGCAGCGCTCTATCCAGCTGAGCTACGGGTGCTTTCGGGATCGACGATCCGGAAAACGAACCAGCCGGTGAACCGGCCAGCCACGGCTTCTTAGCGGAAGCAGGCGCAGGCTTCAACGGGCAAGTGGCAGACGTCGTAAAGTTGTCCCGCTAGGCTGTCGCATATGAGGTTCGCGCCGCATCCGGTCGCTGCGCGGCCTCGCAAGGGTCAGGACGTCCGTCATTTGAAATGCCCTGGCATTTCGTCAGCCCTCACTGCTCGGCATACAGCAACCGTGTCGTCGTGTTCGATGCCGGCGACAGGTTGCGCTGGATCAGCGCCTCGACATGGTCGTTGCGCTGGCGCGCGCTGTCGGCGCCCATCACCACGAGGATGAGCCGGCGGCCGTCGGCATCGTAGGAGGTGACGATGTTGAAGCCTGAGGCCCTGATATAGCCTGTCTTGATGCCGTTGACGCCGCGGACGCGGCCGAGCATGTCGTTGTGGCCGCGCACCAGCCTGCCCCGGAACATGAAGTCGCTTTCGGAGAAATAGTGGAAATGCTGCGGGAAGCGGGCGCGCAGCGCCACGCCGAGCACCGCCATGTCGCGCGCCGTCGTCAACTGGCCGGCGTCCGGCAGGCCCGACGCGTTGCGGAAGACGGTGCTGCGCATGCCGATCTGGCGCGCTTTGGCGGTCATCATCGCGGCGAACGCCTGTTCGCTGCCGCCGAGATACTCGGCGACGGCGACCGCCACGTCATTGGCCGATTTGACGGTGATCGCCCGGATCGCCGATTCGACATCGATCGCCTCGCCGCGCCTGAAGCGCAGCTTGGTCGGCGGCTGCCTGGCGGCGTTGTCCGAGACCGGGATCAGCGTCGTCTTGCTGATGCGGCCCTGCTCCAGCGCCTCGAACAGAAGGTAGAGCGTCATCATCTTGGTCAGCGACGCCGGATAGCGCGGCGCCGTCGAATTGGCCTCGAACAGCGTCTTGCCGCTGCTGGCATCGATGACGACAGCCGCATATTTCTGCGCCGGCGCCGGCACCGCCAGCATGGTCTCCGTCGGCGTCGTCGCGCAGCCGGCGACGAGCACCAGCAGCGCCAGCGCTGCGACAAATCTTTGGAGGAGCGGAAAGAGGCGCGGGTGGGACACTGTTTTGAAGGTAAGCCGTTGCTGAAACGAATGGGAAACTAGCGTAACCCAATGGCGCCGTCTATTTCGTTAACACCGGTCATTCACCACGCTCCTGGCGTTGGCGCCGCCCCTCACCTGCCTGCCGGCACCCTCTCCCCGTAGAACGGGGAGAGGGGCGCTGTCATCGACGGTTTCGCCAATCACCAGCCTTCGCAAGAGGGGTGCCGGCATTGCGGCCAGCCTCTTTCTCCCGTTTACGGGGAGAAATGCCCGGTCCACCCTCCGCAGCTGCAGCGCAGCTGCTGCGGAGGACGGGCAGGGCAATGAGGGGCAGCGCCGCCAGCCGGCAATGATCGCTCCCACAGGGTGCTCCGCTGTCTCTGACGTGAAATGCCCATCACCCAGCTTGCGCAACCGGCACCGAGCGGGTTTGCTGGCGCCGGCAGAATCAGCAGGTGCGCCATGGATACGCTCACGATCACGGCAAAAGGCATTTCGGTAACGGTCGATCTTGCCGTCGGCCATCTCGCCGACATGGCGGTCGATATCGACGGGCGGCGGCTAAAACCGCTGCATCGCGCGCCTTGGATCGACGAGCCGCGCGAGACGCTGCCGCAGGACCTGCCCGCCGGCACCGTTCGCCTGTCCGGCGATTTTCTCTGCGCGCCGTTTTCACGCAGCGATGTCGAGGAAGCACCCCTGCATGGCTGGCCGGCCAACAGCCCCTGGGATGTCGTCGCCTCCGAGGCGACTGCCGAGGGCTGGCGGGCCGTTTTCAGGCTGCAGCACAAGGTCATGGGCGCGACGGTCGACAAGATCCTCACCCTGCGCGACGACCATCCCTTTCTCTATCAGGAACATGTCTTTTCCGGCGGTTCGGGCGCGATTTCCGTCGCCCATCATCCGATGACGGCGATGAAGGACGGCGGCAGGCTGGCCTTCTCGCCGAAGCGATTTGCGGCAACGCCGGACGACCCGCTCGAGCCCGATCCGGCCCGCGGCCGTTTCCGCTTCGCCTATCCCGCGCGTTCCACCGACCTGACGCGTTTTCCCGCCGCCGATGGCGGCACGCTCGACCTGACCGACTATCGCATCGACCAGAGCCGAGAGGATTTCGTCACGCTGGTCGAGGCCGACCATGGCGGGCCGGGCTGGACCGCGCTGGCGCGGAAAGCGGAAGCCGATTTGGTGCTGGTGTTGAAGAACCCGGCCGAACTGCCGGTCACCATGCTGTGGATCAGCAATGGCGGGCGCGACTACGCGCCGTGGAGCGGCCGCCATCGCGGCGTGCTCGGCATCGAGGACGGTCGCACGGCGCTCGGCCATGCCGCCTCGCTGGGTGACAACTGGCTGAAGCGGGAAGGGGTGGCGACCGCCTTTGCCCTTGGCGAAGGCCGCAATGTCTCGTTCCGCCACGTCATCGGCGCCCTGCCTCAAGAAGCCGGCGGCGAGCCGCCGCGCGACATCGCCACCGCGCAGGGGCATATGCGCATTGCGGCTGCCGACGGTACAATGCGGGAAGTACCTTTCGACGGCGATTTCCTGAGGATAGGACAATCCCTGCCTGCCTAATTGGGCTGTGCGCAGGGCAATTGCTCATAGCGAGCGTTTGCGCCGCCCCTCACCTGCCTGCCGGCATCCTCTCCCCGTATAGTGACGGGGAGAGGGGCGCTCTCATCGACGGTTTCGCCAATCACCAGCGTTGCAGGAAGGGCGCCAACGTCGCGGCCAGCTCTTTCTCCCCGTCACTATACGGGGAGAAATGCCCGGCAGGGCAATGAGGGGCGGCGGCGACCTCGACAATTGGTCGATCTTCAATCCCGCGTTTGAATTTCCCGCGAACTATCGCCAAGATGCGATCCAAAACACCCAGCCAGAAAGGCTCCGATGTCCGAGACCGCTCATCTCGCCGCCACCATCTTCAAGCGCGCCGGCAAGGCGCCGCGCTTTGTCGTTGCCATCGCCGGTCCTCCGGGCGCCGGCAAGTCGACGCTGTCAGCCCGCCTGCATGAACTGCTGCCGGAAGGTGCGGCCGAAATCGTCCCCATGGATGGCTTCCATTACGACGATGCCGTGCTCGAGCAGCGCGGCCTGCGCGCGCGAAAGGGCGCTCCGGAGACCTTTGACTTTGCCGGTTTCGAAACCTTGCTGAAGCGCATCCGCGCGGCCGAGCCCGATATCGCCATTCCGGTGTTCGACCGCAGCATGGAGTTCTCTCGCGCGGCCGCTTCGATCATCGCCGCCGACACCAAGTTCATCCTGGTCGAAGGCAATTATCTCTTGCTTGACGAGGAACCCTGGTCGCGGCTGGCGCCGCTGTTCGATTTCTCGATCTTCGTCGATGTGCCGCGCGCCGAGCTCGAGCGCCGGCTGTTGGAGCGATGGCATGAGCATGGCCGCTCCGACGAGGACGCCCGCGCCTGGATCGCCTACAACGACATGCCCAACATCGACCGCGTGCTTGCCCGCCGCCGCCCCGCCGATCTGGTGATCGGCGATCACGCCTGATTTGCGGGACAGCCCGCGCCGGAACCTTAGGACTTTCCGGCCGTTATGTCAGATACGGCAATGATGCTGACATGAGGAAACTGTCCAATGGCAACTCCGATGGCAACCAACGCAAGAAAGCCTGCGCCCCGCAAGGGCAGGGCAACTCGATCAAAGGCAACTGAATCCAAGACAGGCGCTGGCCCGGCGGTCGCCGCCCGCTCCAAGGATGCGGCAAAGCCCACCTTTGGCAAGGCAGCACCGAAGAAAGTGACACCGACCGCAGCTAAGGCCACGGCAAAACCCGCCAAGCCGAGGAAATCGGCAAGCGGTGGCAGCTCCATGGCAGACAGTGCAATGCGCACGGTCAAAACGACGGCCAATGTCGCAGCGGGTGCGGTTGTCGCCACCGCCAGGAGCGCTGCATCTCTTGCCGCTTCCGTCATGGGCAAGGGCGGCTCAAAATCCAAAGCCAAGACAAAGTAGGCACAGCCTCTTCTCGGCGCCTGCGGCCTGTTGACCTAGCCCCGGGCGGGGATACTAAGACCCTTTTGCACCGCCGGCCGGGCAAGGCCGCGTTCCAGCCATGCCGCGACATTGCGAAAGTCGTCGAAGCCGACAAGCTCCCTTGCCTCGTAAAAACCGATCAAATTGCGCACCCAGCCCAGCATCGAGATATCGGCGATGGTGTAATCGTCGTCCATGATCCAGCTGCGGCCCTTCAGCCTCGCCTCGAGCACACCGATCAGCCGCCGCGATTCGTCGCGATAGCGCGCCAGCGGCCGCTTGTCGGCGATCTCGCGCCCGGCGAATTTGTGGAAGAAGCCGACCTGGCCGAAGATCGGCCCGATCGAGGCCATCTGGAAGAACACCCACTGGATCGTTTCGTAACGCCGCACCGGGTCGGCCGGGACCAGCTTGCCGGTCTTGTCGGAGAGGTAGAGCAGGATGGCGCCGGATTCGAACAGCCCGATCGGCTTGCCGCCCGGGCCGTCCGGATCGATCATCGCCGGGATCTTGCCGTTGGGGTTCAGCGACAGGAATTCCGGCGTCCAGCTTTCGTTCTTGCCGATGTTCACCGCATGCGCCTCGTATGGCAGGCCGAGTTCCTCCAGCGCGATCGACACCTTCACCCCGTTCGGCGTCGGGAACGAATAGAGCTGGATGCGGTCGGGATGGCTGGCCGGCCAGCGCGTGGCGATCGGAAAGGCGGACAGGTCGGTCATCGAAACTCCTGGGCGGGGATTTTTCGCGCGGCAGCGCGCGGTCGCGGCGAGTGGCAAGAGCTTCGCCCTATCGGATGATCCGGTTGCGGTCAGACCGCCTTGAACGCCAGCACCGCATTGGTGCCACCGAAGGCGAAGCCGTTGCTGATCGCCGCGCGCACCTTGCGCTCGCGCGCCATATTCGGCGTGATGTCGAGATCGCAATCGGCGTCGGTTTCGCGAAAATTGGCTGTCGGCGGCACGATGCCTTCGCGGATCGCCATCACGCAGGCGATCAGCTCCAGCGCGCCCGACGCGCCGAGGCAGTGGGCATGCATCGATTTGGTCGAGGAGATCGAAAGCCTGTGGGCATGATCGCCGAAGACGCGCTTGATCGCCGCCGTCTCGATCTGGTCGTTGGCCTTGGTGCCGGTGCCATGCGCATTGATATAATCGATGTCTTCCGGGTTGAGCCTGGCATCGACGAGGCAGAAGCGCATCGCCGCCTCCGGCCCTTCGATGGTCGGCGCGACGATGTCGGAGGCATCGCCGGAAAGGCCGGCGCCGGCAATTTCGGCGAGAATCGTGGCGCCGCGCGCCATGGCATGCTCGTAGGTTTCCAGCACAACCATGCCGGCGCCTTCACCGAGCACCAGGCCCTGGCGATCGGCCGAAAACGGCCGGCAGGTGTCGGGCGCCAGCACCCGCAGCGCCTCCCAGCCTTTCAGGATGCCCCAGACCAGCGGCGCATCGGTGCCGCCGGCGAGCATGACATCGGCGCGGCCGAGCCTGATCTGGTCGACCGCCGAGGCAATGGCGTGGTTGGACGAGGAGCAGGCCGAGGTGATGCCGAAGACCGGCCCGCGCAGGCCGAGATTCATGCTGACATGGCCGGCCGCCGCGCCCGGCATCACTTTCGGCACGGTGAAGATGCCGGTGCGGTTCTTGCCTTCGAGCAGGATGGCGCGATAGCTCTCTTCGATCGCCTCCCAGCCGCAGACGCCGACGCCGACGATGGCGCCCATCCGGTAAGTGTTGGCTGCGTGCGGGTTCAGCCCGGCTTGTTGCGCGGCCTCCCGCGCGGCGATCGTCGCCAAAAGGCTGAAGCGGTCCATCGACACGACCTGCTTGCGGTCGATACCGTGATCGGGAAGCGTCCTGATTTCGCAGCCGACCCTGATTTTCAGGTCATGCAGCTCCGAATTGACGATCGGGCCGATGGCCGAGCGGCCGGCGCGCATCTCGCCCCAGATCGCGGGCACATTGGTGCCGAGCCCGCAAATGCCGCCGATGCCGGTAATGACGACGCGCTTGTGCATTCAGTCAGGCTTTTTTCGCGATCAGCGCGCGAACCGCCTCGACCATGTCGCCAACGTTCTTCAGGTTGCTCCAGGCATCGACCGTGTTCATCTCGATCTCGATGCCATACTGTTCCTCGAGGTCGAAGATGATCTCCGTCAGTTCCAGCGAATGAATGCCAAGTGAGGTCAGTTCGGTGCTGGTGGTGATTTCTTCGCCACCGGGCTCGGCATGCGCCTTGATCTTCGCGATGATGTCCGTTGCCAGCTGGTCAGCCATTCGGTTCCTTCCCCAACCTTGTCGTTTCTCGGCGCCAACTGATCGGCGCCTGTTTTTCCCCAGGCTCAAATCGTCATCATCGCCTTTTATCCCGCTGGGCGCTGTGTGACCGTACCAAGACGGCTCCTCTATAGAAACCGAAACGTTGTCAAGCAACAAGCTATATGTCGACAAAGCCGGCGGAGTGCTTAACGTTGGCGCCATGGACATGGATATGATCGAACGTGGCCTGACCTTTGTGCCGTCGGCCCAGCGCGTCGCCGGAACGGCGCGGCTTGCTTGTGACAAGGATGGCGGCCGCACGCGTCTTCGGCGGCTTTATCAGGATGGTTCCGCCAAGATCCGCATGCCTGCCGTCTCGGCCGATCCGCTCGAAGCCGTCCTGATCAACACCGCCGGCGGGCTGACCGGCGGCGACCGCCTCGGCTGGGAGGTCGAAGTCGGCGCCGGCGCCTCCGCCACCATAACCACCCAGGCCTGCGAGAAGGTTTACCGCGCCGCATCCGATCGCGCCGAGGTGCGGGTGAAGCTGACCGTCGGCGCCGGCGGCCGCATCGCCTGGCTGCCGCAGGAAACCATCGTCTTTGATCGATCGGCCTTTGCCCGCAGGCTCGACCTGGAGCTTGCCGCCGGTGCCGAGGCGCTGGTGCTCGAGGCGACCGTCTTCGGCCGCCTCGCCATGGGCGAACGCGCGGCGCATGGCAGCTTCCACGACCGCTGGCGGGTCAGCCAGGACGGAGCCCTTGTTCATGCCGAGGATTTCCGCATCGGGCCCGGCATTGCCGCCATTCTGGGCCGTTCCGCCGTGGCCGGCGGCGCCATCGCCATGGCGACGGTGCTGATGATCTCGCCGCGGGTGGAGGCTTTTCTCGATCCGGCCCGGGACATTATCGGCGGCCAGGGCGACGCCAGCGTCTGGAGCGTGAAGAAATCTGGCAAGCTTCTTGCGAGGCTGTTTGCCGAGGACGGCTACCAGCTCCGCAAGCGGCTGGTTCCGCTCGTCGAATTGCTCAACGGACGGGCGGGTCTGCCCAAATTATGGTCACTCTGATTCCGATTATGTCATTCCTGGGATACGCATGAACCTGACGCCAAGGGAAAAGGACAAGCTGCTCATCGCCATGGCGGCGATTGTGGCGCGCAAGCGGCTCGAACGCGGCGTCAAACTCAATCACCCGGAGGCGATCGCCCTGATCACCGACTTCGTCGTCGAGGGCGCCCGCGACGGCCGCCAGGTCGCCGAGCTAATGGAGGCCGGCGCCCATGTCGTCACCCGCGCGCAGGTGATGGAGGGCATCGCCGAGATGATCCACGACGTCCAGGTCGAGGCGACGTTTCCCGACGGCACCAAGCTGGTGACCGTGCACGAACCGATAAGGTGAGGAGAGGAAAGATGCTTGAACTGCGCCCCAACTGCGAATGCTGCGACAAGGACCTGCCGCCTGAGGCGACGGATGCGCTGATCTGCACCTTTGAGTGTACCTTCTGCGCCGACTGCGCGGCAAACGTGCTGGGCGGCGTCTGCCCGAATTGCGGCGGCAATTTTTCAGCGCGCCCGATCCGCCCGGCAGCGATGCTGACGAAACATCCCGCCTCGACAAAGCGCGTCCTCAAGGCCGAAGGCTGCGGCCCGGCCCGCAAGGCCGCGTGACGGCACGATCCTGACAACGGAAGGCATATCGATGGTCCCCGCAACGATCAAACGCACGTCGCTCTCGGCGATCCTGCTTCTCGCCGCCGGTCTCGCCTTCGGCGTGCTGTGAGGCTGGCGATGATCCCGGGCGAAATCATCACGGCAGGCGGCGAGATCGAACTCAACAAGGGCCAGCCGACCGTCACCATGAAAGTGGCCAACAGCGGCGACCGGCCGGTCCAGGTCGGCAGCCACTACCACTTCTTCGAGACCAATGAGGGGCTGAAATTCGATCGCGACAAGGCGCGGGGCATGCGCCTCGACATCGCCGCCGGCACGGCGACGCGCTTCGAGCCCGGCCAGGAGCGCGACGTCACTTTGGTGCCGCTCGGCGGCAAGCGGGAGGTCTACGGGTTCCAGCAGAAGATCATGGGCGCGCTGTGAGATCCAGCGCGTCGAGCAGTTTCCGCTCAGCTGGGCGGCTTGGCCGCGGCGTAGATGACGACCTTGCCAGGATCATCGAATTCCACGGCGAGAACGTCTTCGGTCAGCACGCGTCGAGAGTCGATGGCGTTGAACAGCAATGCGTTCGCCTCGATCTCCTCGCGCAGTTCCGCAATGTCGTCCTGATGCTGCTCGACCTTGCTTGCTATCGCCGGCGGCAGACCGCCTTCCGTGCGCGCGGCGTCGGTGAGGAACACGATATCGACTTTGTCGAGCTTGGATGTCTTGCGCACCGTACCGATGTTTTCACGCGTCCGGTCGATCGCCGTGGCGACTTTGCCGGCTTCCACAGCCGTGTTGGTCTCTTCCTGGCCGACCTCCGAGCCGATGATCTTGTTGACCGTATCCGGGCCTTCCAGACCCTGTGCATTCAGAGCGGCCTGGGGAACGCTCGCCGCGAGAAACGCAGTGGCGGCAATCATATGCAGCCATCTGGTGTCGGGGAAGGTGGTGATCGCCATCGCTCGCTTTCAGAGACTCTTTCGAGACTCGTTACTACGCCAAAAAGTCGAAACGTATTCTGCCCTGCGAAGGTTCCCTCCCCGATGCGGCAGGCCGGCCTTGTGCCGGCCCGCCACAGCGTATCGTCAGCTCGCTTTCTTGGTGATCAAGGTCAGCGAGCCGTTGGCATCCATGCTGGCGGCGATCACTTGCGCCGAGGTGAGTCCCTTGGCTTCCAGCGCGGACTTGACCTGGGGCGTCGCGTCAATCGAGCTGCGCAATTTCTGCAGCCCGTCCTCGCCGCGCTTGGCGATCACTTCGTTGACCTTCGTCTTCGTTTCCTCCGGCAGTTCTTCGATGTCGACGACGTTGACGGTCTGAATCGCCGGCGCTTCCGGCTGGGCGCCGGGTGCCGCGGGAGCGGGCGAAGCCGGCGGCTCGCCGGGTTGCGGCGCCGGCTGTTGCTGGGCGCTGGCAGCGGTCGCGAGCAGGAGGGTGGCGGCGGCTGCGAGACTTATCGTTTTGCGCATGGATCTTCCTTTCCATCGATTGGCGAACGGTCGTTTTGGGGTGACCCGGCCACCTCAAACGTTAAATGGGATCGGAAGGTGTCGCTCAGCGGGTCATTGCGTGACCATAGGATGGCGACAATGTGGGGCCGGGCTTCGACCGGCTGTGTTTTTTGCCGTATTTCGGGAGCAATCGCTGATGGCTAGAATCACCCGCGCCGCCTATGCCCAGATGTACGGCCCGACCGTCGGCGACAAGGTGCGGCTTGCCGATACCGAACTGTTCATCGAGGTCGAAAAGGATTTCACCCTTCATGGCGAAGAGGTGAAATTCGGCGGCGGCAAGGTCATCCGCGACGGCATGGGCCAGAGCCAGGTATCCCGCGCCCAAGGCGCGGTCGACACCGTCATCACCAATGCACTGGTTGTCGATGCGTCAGGCGGCATCTTCAAGGCCGATATCGGCCTCAAGGACGGACGCATCGCCGCGATCGGCAAGGCCGGCAATCCGGACATGCAGAACGGCGTCACCATCATCATCGGCCCCGGCACCGAGATCATCGCCGGCGAAGGCAAGATCCTCACTGCCGGCGGCTTCGACGCGCATATCCATTTCATCTGCCCGCAGCAGATCGAGGAGGCGCTGATGTCAGGCATCACCACCATGCTCGGCGGCGGCACCGGACCGGCGCATGGCACGCTGGCGACGACCTGCACGCCTGGGCCGTGGCATCTGGCGCGCATGATCCAGTCCTTCGACGCCTTCCCGATGAACATCGGCCTGTCGGGCAAGGGCAACGCGTCCTTGCCGGCCGCGCTTGAAGAGATGGTGCTGGGCGGTGCCTGCTCGCTGAAGTTGCATGAGGACTGGGGCACAACGCCCGCGGCAATCGACTGCTGCCTGTCGGTCGCCGACAACTACGACGTGCAGGTGATGATCCACACCGACACCCTGAACGAATCCGGCTTTGTCGAGAACACGGTCGCGGCGATCAAGGGCCGCACCATCCACGCCTTCCACACCGAAGGCGCCGGCGGCGGCCATGCGCCCGATATTATCAAGGTTTGCGGGCTGCCCAACGTCATCCCGTCCTCGACCAATCCGACCCGGCCCTACACCGTCAACACGCTGGCCGAGCATCTCGACATGCTGATGGTCTGCCATCATCTGTCGCCGTCGATCCCCGAAGACATCGCCTTTGCCGAAAGCCGCATCCGCAAGGAGACCATCGCCGCCGAAGACATTTTGCACGACATCGGCGCCTTCTCGATCATCTCGTCCGACAGCCAGGCGATGGGTCGCGTTGGCGAAGTGGCGATCCGCACCTGGCAGACCGCCGACAAGATGAAGCGCCAGCGTGGTTCGCTGCCGCAGGAGACCGGCGGCAACGACAATTTCCGCGTCCGCCGCTACATCGCCAAATACACGATCAACCCGGCCATCGCCCACGGCCTGTCGAACGAGATCGGCTCGGTGGCGGTCGGCAAGCGCGCCGATCTGGTGCTGTGGAACCCGGCCTTCTTCGGCGTCAAGCCTGAGATGGTGCTGATCGGCGGCATGATCGCCGCCGCCCCGATGGGCGATCCCAACGCCTCGATCCCGACACCGCAGCCCATGCACTACCGGCCGATGTTCGGCGCCTATGGCAAGGCGATGACCAATTCGTCGGTGACTTTTGTCTCACGGGCGGCGCACGATGCCGGCCTGCGCGGCCGGCTCGGCGTCGACAAGCAGATGGTCGCCGTCGAGAACACCCGCGGCGGCATCGGCAAGCATTCGATGGTGCTCAACGACGCCACCCCGCATGTCGAAGTCGACCCCGAAACCTACGAGGTGCGCGCCGACGGCGAATTGCTCACCTGCGAACCGGCCACGGTGCTGCCGATGGCGCAAAGGTACTTTTTGTTTTGATCCCTTACCATCGCCTTGGCGGCTGAGCGTCAAATATCGATGCCTCAGTTGTCCTAGGCTCTCACGTGCCGTTTTGCGATTGTCTCGAAATTGGGGCATGATGGGCTCATGAACAGGATTGATCGTCTCAGGGCCCTCACTCCCTACGAAGCGGACTACGTCCAGTGGTGCGCCGAGCAAGGCGCGTTGTTGCGCGAAGGTCGTTTCTCCGACCTCGATCGTGAGAATCTTGCCGAGGAGATCGAGAGTTTGGGGAGAAGTGACAAAAGAGAAATTCGCAGTCGGATGGAGGTGCTGCTTGCACATCTCCTAAAATGGGAATTCCAACCGGGCCATCGAAGTCATAGTTGGCAGTCGTCAATTTCCGAACAGCGCATCTGGATCGGAAACATCATCAAAGACAGCCCGAGTCTTCGCCGATACCCGGCTCAGATTTTCGACCAGGCTTACGGGCATGCGGTGCTTGTCGCGGTCAGGGAAACGGGTCTCAGGAAATCTCACTTTCCAGGCGAACCTCCATTCACATCCAAGCAGGCGCTCGATGAACGATTTTGGCCGGGCAACCCACTTTCGATGGGCGATTTCCTGCGGGATTAGCTGGCTTCTTCTTTAGCGTGTTCCTTGCCAAGGGGTAGCTAATGAACCAGCAACTCCCTTACGCCCACGACATCTTCCCGCACATCCGCATCGTCATGGGCATGGTGATCGGCCTTGGCGTCACGCGGCTGCTGTCGGGGCTGGCCCGCATCGTCCAGCATCCGGGCCAATACCGGCTCTATCCGGTGCATCTGGCCTGGGTTGTGTCGGTGCTCTTGATGCTGGTGCATTTCTGGTGGTGGGAGTTCGGCCTGTTCCAGATCGAGACCTGGACCTTCGGCAAGTACCTGTTCATCATCTTCTACGCGGTCACGCTGTTCATGCTCTGCGCGCTGCTGTTTCCGGACTCGATGCTGGACTACACCAGCTACGAGGATTTTTTCTATTCGCGCCGCGCCTGGTTCTTCGGCCTGCTGGCGGCGACCTATCTGCTCGACGTGATCGATACGCTGCTGAAAGGGCCCGAGCATTTCGCCCGCTTCGGCGTTGAATATTTGTTCCGTACGCCGGTTTTCGTGGCGCTTTGCGTCATTGCGATGCTTGTCCGCGATCGCCGCTTCCACATCGCCTTTGTCGCCGCCGCCCTCATCTACCAGATATCGTTTATCCTGCGGCTCTTCGACACGATCGTCTGACTACAGTGCCGCGCGTCCTTTCGGAGGCGTAAAGGACGCTGTAGAAACTTGATTTGACGCATGATCCTTTCCGAAATCGAATTCGGGGCATGCGCTGGCATTGGGCCGATGTTCGGGATGGTCTAGGCTTTTTGGAAAGGCAGGTTTTTACATGAAGCTCAACATCCACACCGACTTCACCAAATTTCCGCGCGCCGTCTCGGTGCTCGCCGCCGGCCAAGCGGGAGCGGTCACGCCATATGATCGTGCCGTGCTTGCCCATGACGAGCGGCATCTGCGCCGCCGCGCCATAGAAACTTCAGGCGGCGACAAGGTGCTGGTCGACCTGCCCGAGCCGGTTGCCTTGAACGATGGCGACCGGCTGGTGCTGGAGGATGGCCGCCATATCGAGATCATTGCGGCCGAGGAACCGCTCTACGATATCCGTGCCAGCGGCCCTGTCCATCTGGCCGAGCTTGCCTGGCATATCGGCAACCGGCATCTTGCCGCCGCCATCGAGGCTAACCGCATCCTCATCCTGCGCGACCATGTCATCAAGGCGATGCTGGAAGGGCTGGGTGCGACCGTGAGCGACGTTTCCGAGCCGTTCAAGCCGGTGCGCGGCGCCTATTCCGGGCATGGCGGCCATGGCCATGCTCATGCCGAGGCGCATGCACACAGCCACGCCGAAGCGCATTCCCATACCCATAGCGAATCGCATTCCCATAGCCATTCCCACGACCATGACTGACCAGCCTTCCAGCATCGCTTTGCTGCGGCTGATGGCGTGGCTGTCGCCTGCCTTCCCGGTTGGCGGCTTTTCCTACAGCCATGGTCTCGAACAAGCCGTGCATGCCGGGCTGGTTGCCGACAGCAAAGACCTTGCCGCATGGCTGGAGACGCTGGTCGAGATGGGCTCGGGCTGGAACGATGCCGTGCTGTTTGCCGAAAGCTGGCGGCGCGCCCGCGAGGCTGGCAATCTCGCCGAAATCGCCGCACTTGCCGAGGCCCTGGCCGGCTCGCGCGAGCGCCATGCCGAGACCATGCTGCAGGGTGCCGCCTTCCTGAAGGCGGCATCGGCCTGGCCGTGTCAGGTGCTGGACCGTCTGCCGGCCGAGTGCGCCTATTGCGTCGCCGTCGGCGCCGTTTCTGGCGGCAACGCCATTGCCCTGCAGGATGCGCTCTCCGCCTTCCTGCAGGCCCTCTTCTCCAATCTGGTCCAGGCCGCGATCAGGCTTGGCGTCGTTGGCCAGAGCGGCGCCACCGCGCTGCTCGCCGGCTTCGAGCCGCTGGCGTTGGCGACGGCGTCCCGTGCCTCCAATTCGGAGCTTGACGACCTCGGCGGCTGCGCCTTCGTCTCCGACATCATGGCGATGAAGCACGAAACCCAGTATTCCCGGCTGTTCCGCTCATGATCGTCCTTGCCTTCGCGCTCTCGCTCGTTCTGCTGCTGATCACCACGCTGCATGTCTATTGGGGTATTGGCGGGATCTGGCCAGGCAGGGACGCTGCCTCCTGCGCCCGCGCGGTGGTCGGCTTCCGTGGCGTCGACGAAATGCCGGCGCCCTTCGCCAGCTTTGCCGTTGCTGCCTGTCTCGGCCTGGCGACGCTGTGGCCGATGGCACTCGAAGGCGTGTTTGCCACGCCCTTTCCCAAGGCTGGGCTCGCCGCCACAGCGATGCTCATCGCGCTGGTCTTCCTGGCGCGCGGCATTGCCGGTTTTACGCCCTGGTGGCGTCGGCTGGCGCCCGAACAGCCTTTCGCGCGGCTCGATGTCAGCTATTATTCGCCGCTGTGCCTGTTGATCGGGCTCGGCTTTGCCATTCTTGCCATCACGGAGTTCCCCAGATGACACAAGCCAACGGTCCTCTTCGCATCGGCATCGGCGGCCCCGTCGGCTCCGGCAAGACAACGCTCACCGAAAAGCTCTGCAAGGCGCTGCGCGACGAGTTCTCCATCGCCGTGGTCACCAACGATATCTATACCAAGGAAGATGCCATGATGCTGGCCCGGCTTCAGGCGCTGCCCGAGGATCGCATCATGGGCGTCGAAACCGGCGGCTGCCCGCACACCGCCATCCGCGAGGACGCCTCGATCAATCTGCAGGCGATCGCCGAGATGACCAAAAAATTCCCGGATCTCGATATCGTCTTCATCGAATCGGGCGGCGACAATCTTGCCGCCACGTTTTCCCCCGACCTCGCCGATCTGACGCTCTACGTCATCTCGGTCTGCCAGGGCGAGGAGATCCCGCGCAAGGGCGGACCGGCGATCACGCGATCCGACTTCCTGGTCATCAACAAGAGCGATCTCGCGCCTTATGTGAACGTCAATCTCGACGTCATGGAGAGCGATGCCGCCCGCATGCGCGGCAAGCGGCCGTTCGGCTTCACCGATCTGTCGCGCGGCAAGGGGCTGCAGGAGGTGATCGATTTCATCGTCGAGCATGGCGGGCTTAGGGTCGACGCCGCCAGAAGCACTGCGGCGTGAGGCAAAGTGCTCGTCTGCACCAACCGAAACCGGTTGCGCGCATCCGCGGCGCGCGGCATCCTTGTTTCTTTCACGGAGGTTTTCGATGAGCATCGCCCGCCTGCAGAAGGAAATGCTGACCAACCTGCCCTTCTACGAGGAGCGCGTCGATCTGGCTTGCGCCTTCCGCTGGACGGCACGGCTCGACATGCACGAGGCGGTGGCCAATCATTTCTCGCTGGCCGTCAACGATGACGGCTCGCAATTCCTGATGAATCCCAACCAGATGCATTTCTCACGCATCAAGGCGAGCGACCTGCTGCTGATCGACGCCAACGATCCCGGCACGCTCTCCGGCCCGAATGCACCCGACCCGACGGCATGGGGCCTGCATGGCGCCATCCATCGCAATGTGCGTCATGCGCGCTGCGTCATGCATGTCCACTCGATCCACGCCACGGTGCTCGCTTCGCTCGCCGACTCGACGCTGCCGCCGATCGACCAGAACTCGGCAATCTTCTTCAACCGTCACGTCGTCGACGGCCATTATGGCGGGCTCGCCTTCGAGGAAGAGGGCGAACGCTGCTCGCAGCTGCTCACCGATCCGAAGGTCAAGGTGATGGTCATGGGCAACCATGGCGTGCTGGTCATCGGCGATAGCGTCGCCGACACCTTCAACCGCATGTTCTATTTCGAACGCGCCGCCGAGACCTACATCAAAGCGCTGTGGACCGGCCGCCCGCTGCGGGTCCTGTCGGATGAAATCGCGGAGAAGGCAGCAACGGAGCAGGAGGACTATCCCGGCCAGGCCGAGCGGCACCTTTCCGAATTGAAGGCGATCCTCGACGAGCAGGAGCCGGTCTACCGGCACTGATGTCCAGCATGATCCCGAAAAGTGGAAACCGGTTTTCGGGTAGGATCATGCTTAAAATGGAAGCCCCAGCTCAGCCCGCAATTCGTCGGCGCTGTTGATGACGATCGCACCGGGCGGCCCTTCCATGGGCACTTCCGGCCAGAAAATCGTCCTCATTCCCGCCGCCAGCCCCGCCGTGGCGCCGGTCACGCTATCGTCGACGGCCACGGCATCGGCCGGATCGACACCGGCCAGCCATGCGGCGCGCAGGAACGGTTCGGCATGCGGCTTGCCTTCGCGCACGTCGTTGCGGCTGACCGTCTTCATGCCGGGATAGAAAAGACCGACCATGCGCAGATTGGCGTCGACGACCAGCCGGTCGGAATTGGAGACCACCGCTTGCGCCACGCCAAGCGCGCGCAGCTCGTTATAGATCTCGATCGCGCCGGGGCGCGGCTTCAGCGTCTCGGCCATCGGCAAATAGTGGTCGTATTTACGCACGATCCAATCGTCGAAGGGCAGGTCGAGGCCGAACTCGTCGCGCAGCATTTCGTAGACCGGCCATGCGGCAATGCCGAGCACCCGCTCATGCAGGTTGGGCGGCGCCGCGATGCCGACGCTGTGCAGCGCTGCTATCAGCGCCGCCTCGTGCAATGGCTCGCTGTCGACCAGCGTGCCGTCCATGTCCCAGAAAACCGCTTTCGGCGTCATGCGAGGCTCCTTTGTCCGAGTCCCTTAAAGGGTTTGCGTCGGGAGATAAACCGCCGCGCCTGCCTGCACCGGCATTACGGGAGTTCAAAAATTGCCGCCTTCAAAAATTGTTTGGCTACAATTATCCACTCGAAGCACCACAGGCACATCGAGCGCTTACCTAAGCAATTGCTCTGGCGGTAGGCAATTGCGCACAAGCGCATTTCGCCGTAAAAGTAAGGCGCTCCCGCCTCGATGCTCGGGGGCAGGGAGGCAGCAAGTTGAATTCCCGGCAGGATAGCGGCGGCAACAGGCTGGACGACGCGGCGCGCGCCGGCTGGCTCTATTATGTCGCCGGCAACACGCAGGACCAGATTGCCTCGACGCTCGGCGTCTCACGGCAGACGGCGCAGCGGCTGGTGTCGCTGGCGGTGTCGGAAGGGCTTATCAAGGTCCGTGTCGACCACCCGATCGCCAATTGCCTCGACCTCGCGGCCCGGCTGAAATCGCGCTTCGCGCTCGATCTGGTCGAGGTGGTGCCGAGCGATCCCGCTTCCTCCTCCACCATCGGCGTCGCCGTGGCGGCGGCTGCCGAGATCGAAAGACGGTTGCGCTCGCCGACGCCGATCGTCATGGCGATCGGCACCGGCCGCACGCTGAAGGCGGCGATCGAGCAGCTGCCGCCGATGGAATGCCCGCAGCACAAAATTGTGTCGTTGACCGGCAACATCTCGCCCGACGGTTCGGCGGCCTTCTACAACGTCATCTTCACCATGGCCGACAGGGTCAAGGCGCGGTCCTTCCCAATGCCGCTGCCGGTCATCGCCTCCTCGCCGGCGGAGCGCGAGATGCTGCTCAGCCAGCCGATGATCCAACCGACATTGGCGCTTGCCGCGGAAGCCGACGTCACCTTCGTCGGCATCGGCGATCTCGGCCCGAAGGCGCCGCTTTATGAGGATGGCTTCATTTCGGAGAGTGAATTGAAAGCGCTGCAAAAGGCCGGCGGTGTCGCCGAGATCGTCGGCTGGGTGTTCGATCGCGAGGGCCGGATGATCGAGGGCATCACCAATGACAGGGTGTCGTCGGCATCGTTGCCGTCGCGTGAAAAATCGCTGGTGATCGCGCTCGCCATGGGCGAGCGGAAGCTGCCGGGCATCCTTGCGGCTGTCAATCGGCGGCTGGTCAACGGCCTCATCACCGACGAGCGGACCGCCGCCGCTTTGCTGGCGGCCAGCTGATCAGGGATAAGTCCAGCAAGGCTATTTGTGCCGGCCACAAGGATCGTTGCCATCGAGAAAACCCATGTCGCGCTGTAGATGCGGTGGCAATTCCCTGATGTCGAGATAGGCCCGTTTCCTGGCTCCGTGCCGAGCCAACCCACGCGCCAGCCGCAAAAACCAGCCTTGGCCGGGCGTCGAAAATAGCTTTTCCTGTACAATGGTCATGATCGTCAGCCTTCGTTATGTCTGGCGCATGACTCCGAAAATCGATATTCGATTTTCGGAAAGGATCATGCGCAAAATCAAAAGTGCTACAGCGTCCTTTGCGCGTCCAAAAGGACGCGCGTCGCTGTAGACGAGAATGATCGTCGACCTCAAATATCGGTCGGATCGGCCCTTGCTGCCAATCAAACGTCGATCACGGCCCATAAGGAGGGCTTATGCCTGAACTCAAGCCACGGCAGGTCTCCCAGCTCCCTCCGCTCCAGGCGATCCGGGTGTTCGAGGCGGTGGCGCGGCACCTTTCCTTCACCAAGGCCGCCGGCGAGCTCGGCATGACGCAGGCGGCGGCGAGCTATCAGATCAAGCTGCTGGAGGAGCGCGTCGGGGCGCCTCTGTTCCTGCGCCGGCCAAGGCAGATCGTGCTGACCGAGGCGGGGCAGCGCATGGCGCCTGCGGTCAGCGAGGCGTTCGCCCTGTTGGGTGGAGCCTATGCTGCCGCGCGCAGCGGCGCCGACGGCGTGCTCTGTGTCTCGACGCTGCTGACCTTTGCCTCGAACTGGCTGGCGCAGCATCTCGGCTCGTTCCAGGTCGCGCATCCATCGCTGGCGGTGCGCCTCGATACATCGAACCGCCTCGTCGATTTCGCCCGCGAGGATATCGATATCGCCATCCGCTCGGGCGGCGGAAACTGGCCGGGCGTCGAGGTGCACAAGCTTTTCAATGCGGACTTCACACCGATGCTGAGCCCGAAACTCGCGGCGACCATCGGCGGGGTGAAGGAGCCTGCCGATCTGTTGCGCCTGCCGATCCTCGACCCCGGCGACATCTGGTGGCGGGACTGGTTTATCGCCGCCGGCCTGCCGGTCGAGGAACTCGCCAAGCGCCCCGGCACCAGCATGGGCGCGCAGGCCTACGAGGCGAACGCCGCGATTGCCGGGCAGGGCGTGGCGATCGTGACAGCCGCTCTTTTCAAGGCCGAGCTTGCCGACGGTCGCCTGATCCAGCCTTTCGATCTGGTCGGCGACGACGGCCATGCCTATTGGCTGGTCTATCCCCAGGCGCGGCGCAACGTGCCGAAGATCCGCGCTTTTCGCGAATGGATCCTGGCCGAGATTGCCGGTCAATAGGTCGGCAATTTATCCAATCAAGTGTGTGCCGAAAAATCCGACATTTCGCGGGGTCGCGACCCATCCTAGCCGGCTTGAAATATCCCCGTAAGCTTCCTGAACCGGACGCCGCACGAGGCTGCGTGCTGCGCTGCAGCATCGAATCCGGCTTGACATAAATCACGCAAGGTGAGTAATTGCTCACATCCAAGGCAAATGCTCAGCTTGGTTTATGGGAGGAATTTGATGAAACTGCGCACGCTCACCCTGGGTCTGTTGTCCGCCAGCGCATTTGCGTTCGCCGCGCAGGCCGAATCCATCACCATCGCCACCGTCAACAATGGCGATATGGTCCGCATGCAGACGCTGACCGACGACTTCACCGCCAAGAATCCCGACATCCAGCTCCAGTGGGTCACGCTCGAGGAGAACGTGCTGCGCGAGCGCGTCACCACCGACATCGCCACCAAGGGCGGCCAGTACGACGTGATGACCATCGGCACCTATGAGGTTCCGATCTGGGCCAAGCAGAGCTGGCTGCTGCCGCTCGACAAGCTCGGCGACGACTATGACGTCAAGGACATCATCCCGGCCATCGCCGGTGGCCTCTCGGTCGACGGCAAGCTTTATGCGGCACCGTTCTACGGCGAAAGCTCCTTCGTCATGTACCGCAAGGACCTGATGGAGAAGGCCGGGCTGACCATGCCCGACGCGCCGACCTGGGACTTCATCAAGCAGGCCGCCGAGAAGATGACCGATCGCGCCAGCGGCGTGAACGGCGTCTGCCTGCGCGGCAAGGCCGGCTGGGGCGAGAACATGGCTTTCCTGACCGCCATGTCGAACTCCTTCGGCGCACGCTGGTTCGATGAGAACTGGAAGCCGCAATTCGACCAGCCCGAATGGAAGAACACGCTGCAGTTCTATGTCGACCTGATGAAGGCCAACGGCCCGGAGGGCGCATCTTCGAACGGCTTCAATGAAAACCTGGCGCTGTTCCAGCAGGGCAAGTGCGGCATGTGGATCGATGCCACCGTCGCCGCCTCCTTCGTTTCCGACCCGAAGGCCTCAACCGTCGCCGACAAGGTCGGCTATGCGCTGGCGCCCGACAATGGCTTGGGCAAGCGCGGCAACTGGCTGTGGGCCTGGTCGCTGGCCATTCCCGCCGGCACGCAGAAGGCAGATTCGGCACAGAAGTTCGTGTCCTGGGCGACCAGCAAGGCTTACGCCGAACTCGTTGCCTCGAAGGAAGGCTGGGCCAATGCTCCGCCCGGAACACGCTCTTCGCTCTACGCCAACCCCGAATACCAGAAGGCAGCGCCCTTCGCCAAGATGACGCTGGACTCGATCAACGCCGCCGATCCGACGCATCCGACCGTCAAGCCGGTGCCCTATGTCGGTGTCCAGTTCGTCGCCATCCCTGAGTTCCAGGGCCTTGGCACCACCGTCGGCCAGCTGTTCTCGGCCGCACTCGCCGGCCAGTCGAGCGTCGACGATGCCCTGAAGCAGGCCCAGGACGCTGCCACCGCAACGATGACCGAGGGCGGTTATATCCAGTAGGCTCCTCCCGGTGCCGAACGCCGGCTGCCCATCATGGCCGGCAAGGGCCGCCCGAATCCCAGTTCGGGCGGCCGCCTTCACAACCCTGAAAATTTGGCTGACCTTTGAAGGGTGACCGTCATGGCTACTCAGCAGACCCGTTCGCTTGCCCGCTTCATGATGGCGCCATCCGTGGTGCTGCTGTTCGTCTGGATGATCGTGCCACTGGCATTCACCCTGTGGTTCTCCTTCCAGCAGTACAATCCGCTCAATCCGATCCGCGACGGGTTCGTCGGCTTCTCGAACTACGCCCTTTTCTACTCCAATCCGGCCTTCCTGCAGTCGATCCTCAACACGCTTGCCCTCGTGGTCAGCGTGCTTTTGATCACGGTGATCGGCGGCATCCTGCTGGCTCTCCTGATCGATCAGCCGATGTGGGGACAGGGCATAGTCCGCATCCTCGTCATCTCGCCGTTCTTCGTCATGCCGCCGGTGGCCGCACTTGTCTGGAAGAACATGATCATGCATCCGCAATACGGCGTCTTTGCCGATATTGCGCGTTTCTTCGGCGGGCAGCCGATCGACTGGTTCGGGCAGTATCCGCTCACCGCGATCATCATCATCGTCGCCTGGCAGTGGCTGCCGTTTGCGACGCTGATCCTTTTAACCTCACTGCAGTCGCTCGACGGCGAGCAGAAGGAAGCCGCCGAGATGGACGGCGCCGGCTTCGTCAGCCGCTTCATCTATTTGACGCTGCCGCACATGTCGCGCGCCATCACCGTCGTCATTCTGATCCAGACGATCTTCCTTCTGTCGGTCTATGCCGAGATCCTCGTCACCACCAATGGTGGCCCAGGTTACGCTTCTACCAACCTGCCCTTCCTCGTCTACCAGAAGGCACTGCTGGAGTTCAAAATCGGCCAGGCGTCCGCCGGCGGTATAATCGCCGTCATTCTCGCCAACATCGTCGCCTTCTTCGCCATGCGCGCGGTCGGCAAGAACCTGGACAAATAAGGGAGGAAACGATGGCACGTGCAGTCAGCACTCAGCACAAGACGATCGCGACCGCGGCCGCCTGGATCGTCGCCCTGCTGATCTTCTTCCCGATCCTCTACACGATCATCACCTCGTTCAAGTCGGAGCAGGAGGCCATCCAGGGCTTCAACCTGTTTCCGTCGGGAACCACGGAGAGCTATACCGCGGTCGAGGCGCAGAGCGGCTACTTCAAGTTCTTCCTCAACTCGGTGTTCCTGTCGGTCGGCTCGACCATCCTGGCTCTGCTCGTCGCCATACCGGCGGCCTGGTCGATGGCGTTCTCGCCGGGCAAGTGGACCAAGGACATCCTGATGTGGATGCTTTCCACCAAGATGATGCCGGCGGTTGCCGTGCTGTTCCCGATCTACCTGATCTTCCGCGATACCGGATTGCTCGACAGCCGCGTCGGCCTGATGCTCATGCTGATGCTGATCAACCTGCCGATCGTGGTTTGGATGCTCTACACCTACTTCCGCGAAATTCCGGGCGAGATCCTGGAAGCGGCGCGCATGGATGGCGCATCGCTCTGGAACGAGATCGTCTATGTGCTGACGCCGATGGCGGTACCGGGCATCGCTTCTACGATGCTGCTCAACATCATCCTGGCATGGAACGAGGCGTTCTGGACGATCCGGCTGACAACCACCGAGGCCGCCCCGCTCACCGCCTTCATCAGTTCCTTCTCAAGCCCTCAAGGGTTGTTCTGGGCCAAGCTTTCCGCCGCCTCGACGCTGGCGATCGCCCCGATCCTGATCATGGGTTGGTTCAGCCAGAAGCAGCTGGTGCGCGGCCTGACGTTTGGCGCCGTAAAGTAACACCGCCGCAAGCGATGAACGACGGACAATAACCCCTCGGGGAGGAAACCATGGGAAACATCACGCTCAAGCACGTCTCCAAGTCGTTCGGGTCGACTATCATCATTCCGGGCATCGACCTGGTCATCGAGAACGGCGAGTTCGTCGTCTTCGTCGGCCCGTCGGGCTGCGGCAAGTCCACGCTGCTGCGGCTGATCGCCGGGCTGGAGGACACCACCGCCGGCACCATCAACATCGACGGCCGCGACGTCACCGGTGAGGCCCCGGCCAAGCGCAAGCTGGCCATGGTGTTCCAGTCCTATGCGCTCTACCCTCATATGACCGTGGCCAAGAATATCGCCTTCCCGCTGAAGATGGCGGGAGAGGACCAGGCGACCATCGATCGGAAGGTGAAGGACGCGGCGCGCATCCTGAACCTCACCAATTATCTCGATCGCCGCCCCGGCCAGCTCTCCGGCGGTCAGCGTCAGCGCGTCGCCATCGGCCGCGCCATCGTGCGCCAGCCATCGGCTTTCCTGTTCGACGAACCTTTGTCCAACCTTGACGCTGCGCTGCGCGGCACCATGCGGCTGGAGATCAGCGAGCTGCATCATCAGCTCAAGACGACGATGATCTACGTCACCCACGATCAGGTCGAGGCGATGACCATGGCCGACAAGATCGTCGTGCTCAACGCCGGCAACATCGAACAGGTCGGCTCGCCGATGGAGCTCTACAAGACGCCGAAGAACCTGTTCGTTGCCGGCTTCATCGGCTCGCCCAAGATGAACCTGATCGAAGGCGCCCCGGCTGCCAAACATGGCGCCAAGACCGTCGGCATCCGTCCCGAGCATATGAACATCTCGACGACTTCAGGCGAATGGAAGGCCACGGTCGGTGTTGCCGAGCATCTCGGCTCCGACACGTTTTTGCACGTTCAAGCCGACGGCGTCGGGCCGCTGACGGTGCGCGCCGACGGCGAACTGGCCGCCCATCACGGCGACACGATCTATCTGACGCCGGACAAGACCAAGCTGCACCGCTTCGGCGCCGACGGAAAGGCGATGATGCAATGAGGCTCGAGGGTAAATCGGCGCTGATCACCGGATCGGCGCGCGGCATCGGCAGGGCGTTCGCCGAAGCCTATGTCCGCGAGGGCGCCACGGTCGCCATCGGCGACGTCAATCTCGAAGCCGCCGAAAGGACGGCTTCGGAGATCGGCGCAAAAGCCTATGCGGTCAAGCTCGACGTCACCGACCTCGCTTCGATCGAGGCGGCGGTCAAGGCGGTCGAGACAAGGACCGGCGGGCTGGACATTCTGATCAACAACGCCGCTCTGTTCGACCTGGCGCCGATCGTCGAGATCAGCAAGGCGAGCTACGACAGATTGTTTTCCGTCAATGTCGCCGGCACGCTGTTCATGCTGCAGGCTGCCGCCCGCTCGATGATCGCACGCGGCAAGGGCGGCAAGATCATCAACATGGCGAGCCAGGCCGGGCGCCGCGGCGAGGCGCTGGTTGCCGTCTATTGCGCCACCAAGGCTGCCGTCATCTCGCTCACCCAGTCGGCCGGCCTCGACCTGATCAAACACCGCATCAACGTCAACGCCATCGCGCCGGGCGTCGTCGACGGCGAGCACTGGGACCATGTCGATGCCCTGTTCGCCAAGTACGAGAACCGGCCGAAAGGCGAGAAGAAGCGGCTGGTCGGCGAAGCCGTGCCTTACGGCCGCATGGGCACGGCGGAAGACCTCACCGGCATGGCGGTGTTCCTGGCCAGCGACGACGCCGAATACATCGTCGCCCAGACCTACAATGTCGATGGCGGCCAGTGGATGAGTTGAGGGGGCGAAGGCGCTCTTCTCCCCGTCTCCTCCACGGGGGGAAGAGCCGTCCCGCTAAAGGGTAAAAGCAGATGACCGTGAAACTCTCTTCTTCCATCCTCGCCAAGCTTCCGCCTGAGGTCGCCGGCCCGAAATACGATCGCGCCACCCTCAAGGCCGGCATCGTTCATTTCGGCGTCGGCAATTTCCATCGCTCTCATCAGGCCGTCTATCTCGACGATCTGTTCAATGCGGGCGTCGGCCACGACTGGGCACTTGTCGGCGCCGGTGTCTTCGACGGCGAAAAGGTCGGCCGCGGCAAGCTGCAGGAACAGGACTGGCTGACCACCGTGGTCGAGCAGGATTCTGGCCACATGAGCGCCCGCGTCACCGGTGTCATGATCGATTTCTTGATGCCGGGCGATGCAAAGGCGATCATTGAACGCCTTGCCGATCCGGCGATCAAAATCGTGTCGCTGACCATCACCGAGGGCGGCTACTTCATCGATCCAGCGTCGGGCGTGTTCAACCCGACCCATCCCGACATCGTCGCCGATGCGCAGCCGGGAGCAATGCCGAAGACCGTGTTCGGCATCATTCTTGCCGGGCTGTTGCGCCGCCGCGACGATGGCATTGTGCCCTTCACAATCATGTCCTGCGACAACATCCCCCACAACGGCCATGTCACCGCCGATGGCGTGATCGGTCTCGCCCGTCTGATCGACGAGGATTTGGCGACCTGGGTGAGCGAGAAAGTCGCCTTTCCCAACGGCATGGTCGACCGCATTACGCCGGCCACCACCGACCGTGAGCGCGGCATTCTGTCGAGCGAATTCGGTCTCGACGACAATTGGCCGGTGTTCTGCGAGCCGTTCAAGCAATGGGTGCTGGAGGATCATTTCACCGGCGGCCGGCCGCCGCTGGAAAAGGTCGGCGTGCAGTTCGTCAGCGATGTCGCGCCCTACGAGCTGATGAAGATCCGCATCCTCAATGGCGGCCATGCGACCATCGCCTATCCCGCGGGACTGATGGACATCCATTTCGTCCACGAGGCGATGCAGGAACCGCTGGTGCGCGGCTTTCTCGACAGACTGGAGCACGACGAGATCATCCCGACCGTGCCGCCGGTGCCGGACACCGTGCTGGAGGACTATTACCAACTCATCGAGCACCGCTTCTCCAATCCGAAGATTGGCGACACGATCCGCAGGCTTTGCCTCGACGGCTCCAACCGGCAGCCGAAATTCATCATCCCGACCATCGCCGACCGGCTGAAGGCCGGCAAGGGCGTCACCGGCCTGGCGCTGGAATCGGCTCTCTGGTGCCGCTACTGCTTCGGCACCACCGATAGCGGCGCCGTCATCGACCCCAATGATCCGGGCTGGGACCGACTGCAGACGACCGCCAGGGCGGCAAAGGATGCGCCTGCCGCCTGGCTAGCCATGGAAGACATCTATGGCGATGTTGGCCGCGCGGCGCCGTTCGTCGAGGCCTTTGCCAATGCGCTCAAGGCGCTCTGGGCCGATGGCGCGCGTACGACTCTGACGCGCTACCTCGCCGGAAATCTCTAAGATCGGCTCAATGCCCACGAAGCCCCGCCGATGAAGGCCCTCAATGACGCCTGACCTGGTCATTTTCGACTGCGACGGCGTGCTGGTCGACAGCGAAGGGCTGTCCGTTTCGGCGCTGCTTAGCATGATCGCGCTCGCCGGCGGCAGTGTCAGCGAGGACGCCGCCTATGAGCATTTCCTCGGCAAGAGCATGAAAAGCGTCCGCGAAATCCTCGGCCGCGACTTCGGACTTGATATTACCGACCAGCACCTGAGCGAGATGCGCGTCGGGCTGATGCGCAAATTTCGCGAGGAGCTGAAACCGATCCCCGGCATCGGGCAGGTTCTGCCGAGGCTCGCCATGCCATGCTGCGTCGCCTCCTCCGGCACACTGGACCGCATCCGCTATGCGCTCGACGTCACCGGGCTGCTCGGGCTGCTCGAGCCGCATCTGTTCAGCGCCGCCATGGTGGCGCGGGGCAAGCCGGCGCCGGACCTTTTTCTCCATGCAGCCGCCAACATGGGGGCAATCCCGCAAAATTGTCTCGTCGTCGAGGACAGCCCCGCCGGCGTCGCGGCGGCACGGGCGGCGGGCATGCGCGTCCTTGCCTTCACCGGCGGCTCGCATGCCGGCAACCCGGCACTGAAAGCGCGGCTTGCGTCGAGTGAGCCGGACTTTATATTCGCTGACATGCTGCAATTGCCCGATTTGATTGCAGGCCTGGGAGCGAGAGTAAGAACACCTTGACGAACAGTTTCGTTTGCGCGGTCGATGTCGGCACCGGGAGCGCCCGTGCGGGCATTCTTGACACCGGAGGCACCTTGCTCGGTCGCGCCGAGCACCCGATCGTCATGAACCGGCCGAAGGCCGACCACGCCGAACACGATTCGCAGGATATCTGGTCGGCGGTCTGCATTGCGGTGCGCACCGCCCGCGAAAAGGCTGGGGTGGCAGCGGAGGGTATCGTCGGCATCTCCTTCGACGCCACCTGCTCGCTGGTGGTGCGGGGCAGGGATGGTGGCCAGCTCAGCGTGTCGGTATCAGGCGAACGGCGCTGGGACACCATCGTCTGGCTCGATCACCGCGCCATTGCCGAGGCCGATGAATGCGGCGAAAGCGGCCATGCCGTGCTCGACTATATCGGCGGCGTCATGTCGCCGGAAATGGAGACGCCGAAGCTGATGTGGCTGAAGCGCAACCTGCCCGGAACATGGAACGAAGCCGGCTATCTATTCGACCTCACCGACTTTCTGACATGGAAGGCGACCGGTTCGCTCGCCCGCTCGCAATGTACGCTGACCGCCAAATGGACCTATCTGGCGCATGAAGAGACCGGCTGGCGGCACGACTTCTTCCAAGCCGTTGGGCTCGGCGATCTTTTCGAGCATGGCAATCTGCCGGAGAAGGCCAGCCCGGTCGGCGCCGATATCGGCCGGCTGGGCGCGGAAGCTGCGGCTGAGCTCGGCCTGACCGAAAAATGCCGGGTCGGCGCCGGCGTCATCGACGCCTATGCCGGCGCGCTCGGCGTGCTCGGCGGTTTTGCAGGCGACGAAACCAACATCGGCCGGCATCTGGCGTTGATCGCCGGCACCTCGAGCTGCGTCATGGCGATGTCGCCCGACCCGCAACCCTTTGCCGGCGTCTGGGGCCCGTATTATGGCGCGGCGCTTCCCCGGCTTTGGCTGTCGGAAGGCGGCCAATCGGCCACCGGCGCGCTGCTCGATCACGTCATCCGTTGGCATGGCGCCGGCGGTGAGCCGGACGCAGCCATGCACGCCAGGATCGCCCGGCGCGTTGCCGAATTGCGCACTATCGAGGGCGAGAACCTTGCGGCAAGGCTGCATGTGCTGCCGGATTTCCACGGCAACCGCTCGCCGCTCGCCGATCCGCATGCCGTCGGCGTCATCAGCGGACTGACGCTGGATTCCTCTTTCGACAGCCTGTGCAAGCTCTATTGGCGCACCGCCGTAAGCATCGCGCTAGGCGTGCGCCATGTGCTGGAAGCACTGAACGAGAACGGCTATCTGATCGACACGCTGCACGTCACCGGCGGTCACACCAAAAACCCGCTGCTGATGGAGCTTTATGCCGACGCCACCGGCTGCACGGTGGTCGAGCCGCTGGCCGACGAGGCGGTGCTGCTCGGCACCGGCATGATCGCGGCCACCGCCGCCGGGCTTTTCCCTGATCTCAACGCCGCTTGCGTCGCGATGCAGCAAGGCGGCAGGAAGCGGGCGTCGAATCCGGCGGCCGGCGGCCGGTTCGATCGCGATTACCGGGTGTTTTTGGAGATGCACCGGCAGAGGCAGGCGCTGGACGCGATCAGATAGGCTCGAACAAGCCTGTAATGCTACCTCTGGTTCCATCGCCGGATAATTGTCTCGCCAAGGTTGTGCTCATAGCCGAGCACGCTTGTGCTGGCGGTATCCAGCACGAAGAGGGCGCCATCTTGCGGCGGCAGACCGAGCCAGCGCGCCGCCAGTACTCGCAGGAAATGCGAGCTTGAGAACAGCAGGACATTGCCGTTGACGCTACGCAGCTCGTCGACGATCCGATCCGCCCTCGCGCCGACATCCTCTGCCGCCTCGCCGTCAGGGCAGCCGTCGCGAAACAGACGCCAGCCGGGACGCTTGACGAGGATCTGCTTCGTGGTCAGGCCCTCGTAAGCGCCGTAATCCCATTCCGCCAGATCGGCCTTCTTCACGCCGGCCGAACCGAAGCCGGCCAGTGTACAAGTCTTGGAGGCGCGCTGCGACGGGCTCGACCAGACAGCCTGGAACGAAAGGCCCTGCAACCGCTCAGCGACCCGCCCGGCGGCCTCCTCGCCCGCAGGTGTCAACGGTATGTCGGTCAGGCCGGTATGCTTTCCGGAGGCGCTCCATTCCGTCTCGCCATGCCGAACCAGGTAGATTTCGGGAAACGCGCTCATCGCATGTCTTTCGATGGAACCTGATATCATGCCCGCTCTTCAGGTCGAGCAACGACGCAATCATAGCGGCTTCTGTGCTCTCTCCAACAGGCGGGCCCAACAGGCAGGCCAAACAGGCGGGATTTGAGACCGTACGCCCTTGCTGGATCAACTCTTCACTGAGTCAGCCTCTTGCCATAGCCGCTCATTTCGTAGACAAGCCGTGCGGTTAATGCGGAATCCGGGCCGATCACGGCCATTTTCCGCGCTGAGACGCGGCTTCCGGTGTTGGCCGACGCGCCGCAATCGGATAGGCGACAAAATGTCTGCGATCGAAGCCGGCGCTCGCGCGCCGGAAAACCTTTGGCGTCAGGAAATCAAGGCGACGCTGGCGCTCGCCTGGCCGATGGTGCTCACCAATCTCGGCCAGACTGCGATGACCGCGACCGACGTCATGATGATGGGGCGGCTGGGTCCAGACACGCTGGCCAGCGGCGCGCTCGGCGCCAACCTCTATTTCATGCCGCTGATCTTCGGGCTCGGCCTGATGCTGGCGACCTCGCCGATGATCGCTACGGAACTCGGCCGCCGTCGCCATTCCGTGCGCGATCTGCGCCGCACCGTACGGCAGGGCCTGTGGCTGGCGATCCTCATCTCAATCCCGATCTGGATACTTCTCTGGTACGGCGAGGCCGTGTTGCTGGCCATGGGTCAGGAACCGGCGCTGGCACATCAGGCCGGCATCTACCTGCGCTGGCTCGAATGGGCGGTGCTGCCCTTCTACGGCTATATCGTCTTGCGCTCGTTCATCTCGGCGCTGGAGCGGCCGGGTTGGGCGTTGGTCATCGTCTTCGTTGCCGTCGCCTGCAATGTCTTCTTTAACTGGGTGTTCATGTTCGGCAATCTCGGCGCCCCTTCGATGGGCATCGCCGGCTCGGGCCTCGCCACTACGCTGTCCAGCACGCTGATGTTCGCCGGCATGGCGGCTGTGGTGATGCTTGAGCCGAAGTTTCGCCGCTACCGCCTGTTCGGGCGTTTCTGGCGGGCCGACTGGCCGCGCTTCAAGGGCTTGCTGCGGCTCGGTCTGCCGATCGCCGGCCTCCTCGCTTTCGAGGTGACGATCTTCAACGCGGCAGCCCTTCTCATGGGCCTGATCGACGCGGCCTCGCTCGCCGCGCATGCCATCGCCATCCAGATCGCCTCGATCAGCTTCATGGTTCCGCTCGGCCTCAACCAGGCGGCGACGGTGCGCGTCGGGCTCGCCCATGGCGCCGGCAATCCGGAAGGTGTTTCCCGCGCCGGCTGGACCGCTTTTGTCATCGGCGTCTCGTTCATGGCGCTGATGGGGCTGGTGATGATCCTGTGGCCGCAGCCGCTGATCAGCGCCTTCATCGATCTTGGTGACCCGGCCAATGCCACAGTGATCGGGCTTGCAGTGTCGTTCCTGGCCTTTGCCGCGCTGTTCCAGATTTTCGACGGCGCACAGGCCGTGGCAGCCGGCATGCTGCGCGGCCTGCACGACACCAAGATGCCGATGATCTATGCCGCAATCGGCTATTGGGGCATCGGCCTGCCGCTCGGCGTGCTGCTCGCCTTCTATTCCGGGCTCGACGGCGTCGGCATCTGGATCGGCCTGTCGTTGGGGCTGGCGGTGGTGGCGGCGCTGCTTCTAGCGCGCTGGCTGCGGCGGGATCGTATCGCGCCGCAGCTCTCCTTTGGGAATTGATGAAAGCGGCTTCGTCACGAGGAGGGCGGGGTCGTGACGTCTATGGATATTTCGTCTGATTTGCACTCGCGGCCTGTGGGCTTAAGTCGCTTTGCAACTCCTTTGGCAGTGGAAGGCTTGAGCACCGCAAGTGCACCGCGCGAGCGAACAATTTTCGTTGCTTCTGCTGGTGCTCCTTGATGGCTGCTGCGAGCCCTAATCCGTACGGGCCAAGAAAGACGCCGGTTCCCCAGCCCGGCTGCTTTTTTTCGCGAGCGTCGTAGTCCGAAGCCTCCATGCGGGCTTGCTGGCATTCCGGCGACGCCCATTTCCGGTCTTGCTTCGAAAGCGACGCTCCATAGTCGACCGGAGAGGTCGCGCATCCAGCCGCTGTCGCGGCCAACGCGACGAACATTGCAATTCTCATCCCCAAGCCCTTGATAAAGCATTGTGAGAGTACACAGAACTCTTCTTCCAACAAGGAGATAGCTCCGAAGAGGCAGCCGGAAACACGGTTATCGTCACCAATCGTTTTTCACAACGCGGAACCGGATAATCCCCAATGACTGCTTTGACCCAAAAGAAGGCATTCGAACGCTGACCGCAGAGGCAGCTTCCTAGTTTGTAGCCGCCTGCCGTTCGAGCGAGCGCGCATATTGCGTCAGCGGAAAGCACATGACGAAGAAGATCAGCGCCACCAGCCCGTAGACGGTAAACGGTTCGAAGGTCGCATTGTTGATCGCGTTCGATGTCCTGACCAGTTCCTCGAAACCGATGATCGAGGTCAGTGCGGTCGACTTGATCAGCTGCACCAGGAAACCCACGGTCGGCGCGCGGGTGATCGAAAACGCCTGCGGCAGGATGATCAGCCTCAGTTCCTGCAGGTAGTGGAGGCCGAGGCTGGCACCGGCATCCCACTGGCCACGTGGCAGCGCATCGACGCCGCCGCGCCAGATTTCGGCGAGATAGGCGCTGGCGAAGAAGGTGAGGCCAAGTGCTGCGGCGGTCCAAGGTTCTATGCGCAAGCCCAGCATCGGCAGGCCAAAGAACATCAGGAAGAGCTGCATGAGCAGCGGCGTTCCCTGGAAAAGCGCGATGTACCCCGACGCAAGGCGCCGCGCCCATTTATTCTTGGCGATCCTGAAGAACAGCACGACCATGCCGACCACACCGCCGCCGACGAAGGCCGCCAGTGACAGAAGCACCGTCCAGCGCGCGGCGAGCAGAAGGTTGCGGACGATATCCCAGAAGGTGAATTCGATCATGACACGCCGGCCCCCAGCGCGCGGCGCCCGCCGCTGACCAGCAGCCGGCGCAGCCCCATCGACAGGACGAGATAGACGATCGTCACCACGAAATAGGTCTCGAAAGCGCGGAAGGTGCGCGCCTGCAGCATGTCGGCCTCGTAGGTCAGTTCGCGCACTGCGATCTGCGACACGACGGCGGACTCCAGCATCATGATGATGATCTGGCTGGTCAGCGCCGGATAGATCACCTTGAGTGCCTGCGGCAGCACGATCTTGACGAACACCTGGCGCGGCCGCAGCCCGAGCGCCAGTGCTGCTTCCGTCTGCCCACGCGGCACCGCGTCGAGCCCGGCGCCGACGATCTCGATCGTGTAGGCCGCCATGTTGAGCGTCATCGCCAGCAGGGCGGCCAGCAGCGGATCGAGCCTCACGCCGATGCTGGGCAGCCCGAAGAAGATGAAGAACAGCTGCACCAGGAACGGCGTGTTGCGGATCACCTCGACATAGAGGCCGATCGCCCGCTTGAGCAGCAAGGGGCCGTTTCGCCGCCCGGCCGCACCGAGGATGCTGAGGAACGTTCCCGCGAGCGTGGTCACGGCGATCAAAAGGATCGTCGTGGCCGCCCCGCGCGCGATCGCGCCTGTCGCATCGGCAAGCCAGCCGAAGTCGAGGCTGTAGCCCATGATAGGTCTTTACCCCGGAGATCAATCCTTGAGGTTGTCGGGATTGAGCGGCGTCTTGAGCCAGGCTTTCGAGCTTTCGTCCAGCTTGCCATCGGCCAGCATCTTGGCGACCGCGTCGTTGACCGCTTGCTTCAGGCGGTCCTCGTTCTTGTTGAGGCCGATATGCGACGGCGAGGTGAGGAGCTGGAATTTCTGCTCCGGCTTCAGTGCCTCCTGACGGGCGAGCACCTGGGCGCCGACATCGTTGCCGACGACCATCAGCTGGGTCTGACCCGAGATGAAGGCCTGGATGACGGAATTATAGTTGTCGAAGCGGCGGATGTCGGCCGAGGCGGGTGCTGCCTCGGTCAGCGACGTGTCCTCCAGCGTGCCGCGGTTGACGGCGATCGACTTGTCGGCGAGGTCATCCTTGCCTTCGACCTTGAGCGCGGCCGGGCCGATGACGGCGATATAATAGGGTGCGTAGGCGGCGGCGAAATCGATCACCTGCTCACGCTCCTTGGAATAGCCGACGCTCATCAGGATATCGACGCGCTTGTCGGTAAGATACGGAATGCGGTTCTGGCCGGTCACGCTGACCAAATTGAGTTTGACCTTGAGCTGGTCGGCGATGAACTGCGCCACGTCGATGTCATAGCCCTTGATGCTCATGTCGGCACTGGCCGAGGAGAAGGGCGGAAAGTCGGAGAAAATGCCGACATTGATGGCGCCGGCCTTGGTGATGTCGTCGACCGCGTCGGCATTGGCGGCCTGGGTGGCAAGACCAAGGCCGGCGAGCATCAGCACGGCTGCGATGGATGATTTGAGCTTCATGTGAAGTGTCATTGTCGTTCCCCTGCTGGAAGCTTGTTTTGTTTGAATGCGGCCGCCGGCTCCAGCGCGGCGGTCGCCTTGGAACTTCATGGTCTGGCGCGTCAGGCTCCCTTGCCTCAGATCGCCGGGCTGAAGACCATCAGGCTGAGGATCTCGAACAGCACCTGCGCGCCGGCATGGGCGGTGTTGGTGGTCGCGTCATATTGCGGCGCCACCTCGACGACATCGCCGCCGACGATGTTGAGGCCCTTCAGGCCGCGCAGAAGTTCAAGCACTTCCCGCGTCGTCAATCCGCCGACTTCCGGCGTGCCGGTGCCAGGCGCGAAGGCCGGATCGATGCTGTCGATGTCGAAAGACACATAGGTCGGGCCATCGCCGACGATCTGGCGCGCCTTCGCGATGATGGCGGGCATGCCGAGGCCGGTCACCTCTTCGGCATGGACCACGGTCATGCCGGATTCGTAGGTGAACTCCCACAGATATTCGGCTGAACCGCGGATGCCGATCTGGATTGTGCGCGACGGATCCAGCACCCCGTCCAGCACCGCGTTGCGGAACGGACCGCCATGGTGGAACTTGGTCATGTCGAACAGGCCGCTGGTGTCGCAGTGGGCGTCGATATGGATCATGCCGACCGGCGCCTTTTTGCCGACAGCCTTCAGGATCGGGTGGCTGATCGAGTGATCGCCGCCGACCGATAGCGGGATGACGCCGGCATCGACGATCTGGTTGGTGCGGCGCTCGATGTCATCATGGCTGGTCTCCAGCCGGTAACGGCTCTGGAACGGCACGTCACCGATGTCGGCCACCTTCAGCTCATGCGTCGGTGCACATTCCAGCACATGGTTGTAGGGGCCGATGCGCTCGATGGCGCGCAGCGCCCTTGGCCCGAAGCGGGCGCCGGGCCGGTTGGTGACGCCGAGGTCCATCGGCACGCCGATCATCGCCACCTGCAGGTCGCCGAAATCAGGATTGTCGGCGGCAATTTCCCGGTAGGGCGCGGCGAGGAAGGTCGGGATGCCGGAATAGGGCGCCAGCCGCGTGCCGCTCTTGGAGAAGATCTTGTCGGCGACGCGCCGGAATTTCGGGTCGAACATCTCGCCGCCATGGCTCTCGCCATATTTGCGGCGCAACGCTTCGAGCTTGCCGCGATCATAACCCATGTCGGTCCTCCATGGCTGGTGCGGAGCGGCCATCAATGACGGTCGCCATCCTGCCGGCTGCCTGCGGATTTCACGTCTTGATGCTGTTCGACCCAAAGTGTCTTGCAGCTGTATTGAAAAATCAATTGATATTGTTAGGGTCTCTGCTGTGAGAAAATCTCACATTAATGTTGAGCGTGATCTTATCCGAAAACCGGGTTCCACTTCTGGGGTCGTGCTCCTTTGAGGCTCCGATGGCCAAGCGTCTCCCTCCCCTGAATCCATTGCGGGCCTTCGAGGCGACGGCGCGCCACGCCTCGCTGACCAAGGCGGCGGCTGAACTGAACGTCACCCATGGCGCCATCAGCCATCAGATCAAGGCGCTCGAACAGTCGCTTGGCGTCAAGCTGTTCGAGCGCGCCGGTCAGCGGGTGAAGCTGACGCCGCACGGCGCCGAATTGCTGCCGGCGGTGTCGACCGCCTTCGACGGCATCGCCGCCGCCACGCAGCGCATGACGAGGCCGGCGAGCACCGGTGCCTTGTCCGTGTCTTGCGTGCCGGCGCTGCTGTTGCTGTGGATGATCCCGCGGCTCGGCAGCTTCACCTCGCAATATCCCGACATCAGGCTGACGCTGATCCCGTCCAACGACGCCAAGGACATCCGCGCGCCGCATATCGACGTCTGCGTGCACTATGGCGACGGCAGCTGGACCGATTGCTGGATGCGCAAATGGTCGGGTCTCGAACTGTTCCCGGTGGTCAGCCCGACGCTGATCAACAACCGTCCGATCCGCACCGTGCGCGATCTCGCCGACCACGTCTTCCTGCATGGCGACGACGGCCGTGAATGGCACACCTGGCTGGCGGCCGCCGATGCGCTGGATCTGGAGCGCGGCCGCCGCCACCATCTCGGCGATGCTCGCATGGCGACCGAGGCGGCGGTTCATGGCCACGGCGTGGCGCTTGGCGATACGGTGACCGCAAGCGGACTGCTCGCCAGGGGACTGCTTGTAGCGCCGTTCAGCCTGTCGGTGCCGGCGGTCGACGATTTCTACGTCGTCTGCCGCAACGAGATGAGGTCGGCGCCGATCGTGCAGCTGTTCATCGACTGGTTGTTTGCCGAGAAAGAACAGGCCGACGGCCGCGCCGATGCGCCGGTGGCGGGCCGCATCGGCATCCGCAGGAAGCGCCCGGCGCTGCGAGTGATCGGCGCCAAGACCGCGTCCTGAGGCTGCAATTGCCGGAGCCGCGCGCTTGCCGCAGGATTTTCTTTTTGTCGGGCCAGCCCGCAAAGCGGGAGGCGTTTTCAAAAATACAATGCTAAGAGGCATTCCGCAGGGAGCGAGCAGTGAAGGCGGCATCGAGACATGACTAAGACCGATATAGCGCGGCGCGTCTACAACCACACCTGGAAGCTCGACCCGATCGTCCGCAGCCTGCTCGACACCGATTTCTACAAGCTGCTGATGCTGCAGATGATCTGGGGCATGTATCCCAAGGTCGATGCCACCTTCTCGCTGATCAACCGCACCACCTCGGTCCGTCTTGCCGAGGAGATCGACGAAGCAGAACTGCGCGATCAGCTCGACCATGCCCGCACCTTGCGCTTCTCGAAGAAAGAGATGATCTGGCTCGGCGGCAATACCTTCTATGGCCGCAAGCAGATCTTCGAACCGGAATTCCTCGCCTGGCTCGAGAATTTCCAGCTGCCCGAATACGAGCTTTCCAAGCGCGATGGCCAGTACGAATTGAGCTTCAGCGGCCCGTGGATGTACACGACGCTGTGGGAGATCCCGGCGCTCGCCATCATCAACGAGTTGCGGTCGCGCGCCGCAATGCGGGCGTTCGGGCCCTTCGCGCTCGACGTGCTCTATGCACGCGCCAAGGCCAAGATCTGGGCCAAGACCGAACGGCTGAAAGCGCTGCCCGATATCCGCATTTCGGATTTTGGCACCCGCCGACGCCATTCCTTCCTGTGGCAGCGCTGGTGCGTCGAAGCGCTGAAGGAAGGCATCGGCGAGGCTTTCACCGGCACCTCCAACGTGCTTTTGGCCATGGACAACGACCTCGAGGCGCTCGGCACCAACGCGCATGAACTGCCGATGGTGTTCGCCGCGCTCGCCAATTCGGAAAAGGAATTGAAACAGTCGCCCTACAAGGTGCTGCAGGACTGGCAGCGCTACTATGGCGGCAATTTGCTGATCGTGCTGCCGGACACCTTCGGCACCGCGGCATTCCTGCGTGACGTGCCGGACTGGGTCGCCGACTGGACCGGTTTCCGCCCCGACAGCGCGCCGCCGATCGAGGGCGGTGAGAAGATCCTTTCCTGGTGGCGTGAAAAGGGCAAGGACCCCAGGCAGAAGCTGCTTATCTTCTCCGACGGGCTCGAGGTCGAGACCATCGAGGAAACCTACCGCCACTTCTGCGGCAAGGTGCGCATGTCCTTCGGCTGGGGCACCAATCTGACCAATGATTTCGAAGGCTGCGCGCCGACCGACACCAACCGGCTCGACGCCATCTCGCTGGTCTGCAAGGTCACCGAGGCCAATGGCCGCCCGGCGGTCAAGCTCTCCGACAATCCCGCCAAGGCCACCGGCGACGAGAAAGAGATCGAACGCTATTTGCGCATCTTCGGCGAGAAAGACCGTGTGGAGCAGCTGGTCAAGGTGTGAGGGGCGAGGGAACTCTTGGATAGCATGAGTTCCTTCGCCGTAGAGCGCTGTCGCTTGGCAATAGCAATGCCCTTTGCGGCTTCGTTGGCCCTCCTGTTGCCCACCCCCGCCTCCGCCCATGCCTCCGATCGCGGCCACGTCCTGCTTCTGCCCACCGGCTACTACGTCGCCGGCGGTGCGCTCGCGGTCGCCGCCAGTTTCCTTGTCCTGGCACTGCTGCCCTCAGACTTTCCTGCCCGCTTCTGGCGGCGGCGTCTGCCGCTGTTCGCATTCGGCGACGGCGCACGGGCAACCGTCAGCCTGATATCCTTTGCCGGCTTCGCAATCCTTATTGCGGCTGGCCTGTTCGGCAGCCGCGATCCGCTCTCCAACCCGCTGCCCCTAGCGATATGGACGCTGCTCTGGGTTGGGCTGGTTCTGCTGCAGGGGCTGCTCGGCAATCTTTGGTCATGGCTGAATCCCTGGTACGGGCCTTGGCGTATCATTTCGAACCTGTTCGGCAAACGCGAAACATGGCGCCCGCCTCCGTGGCTCGGCTGCTGGCCGGCCGTCGTGCTGTTCTTCGCCTTCGCCTGGTTCGAGCTGATCGACCCGGCGCCCGACGACCCGGCGCGGCTCGCCTGGGCTGCCGGCCTCTATTGGCTGCTGAGTTTTGCCGCCATGCTGGTGTTCGGCTACCGCGACTGGGGCCGGCGCGGCGAGTTCCTGACCGTCTTCCTCGCCATGGTGGCGCGATTCGCCCTCCTTGAGCGCAATGAAGTCGAGCGCAATGAAGGCGGGCGACTCAGTCTGTGCTGGCCGGGCGCCAAGCTCAGCGATGCCGCGCCGCTGTCGCTCAGCGGCATTGCTTTCCTGCTGCTTGCGCTGTCGTCGGTCTCCTTCGACGGTCTGTCCAAAACCTTCTTCTGGCTCGGCCTGTTCGGGCTCAATCCGCTGGAATTTCCAGGCCGCACGGCGACGATCGGCATCGGCACCTTCGGGCTCGTGCTGACGTTCGTCCTGCTTGCGGCCGTGTTCATCCTTGCAATTGTCCTCGGCCAGCGTCTTGCCGGCAGCCCGCATTCCCTCGGTCAGGCTGCAGGGCTGCTGGTCTGGTCGATCGTGCCGATCGCGCTCGCCTATCATGTTGCGCACTATCTGACGGCGCTGCTCGTCGACGGCCAATACGCCATGGCTGCGCTTTCCGACCCGTTTGCGCTGGGCTGGAACCTGTTCGGCACCGCCGACATGCGGATCGAAGCTGGCGCGGCCGCCGGCGCCGGCTCGGTATGGTGGCTGTGGAATTTTCAGGCCGGCGTCATCATCATAGGCCACATGCTCGCCGTGCTCGTCGCGCATGGCCTCGCCTGGCGATTGCATCCGGTTCCCGCCCGCGCCGCGCTCAGCCAGTTTCCGCTCACCGTGCTGATGATCGCCTATACGGTCTTCGGCCTGTGGCTGCTTGCCACGCCGGCTGCCGGATGAGACAAAAGCCCACTTCGACGGCGTCGATTGACCGTTGGGGAAAGCCAGCTTGCCACATCAGGGCTTTGGTGATTTAGTTTGTACACATGCAATTTCGGCGCTCTTACCAAGAGTGGCCCGTCTCGCTACAGCCATTGGTCAAAACTCAAAAAACAAGGGGAACCGCCGTGACTGACAAGAATGGGTTTTTCGATCTCTCCAACACCGGTCTCACCCGCCGCACGGCGCTCAAGGGGTTGGCCGCGGGCGCCGGTCTCGCCGTCGCGCCCGGGTTCGTGCGCTACAGCCAGGCGCAGAGCTCGGCGCCGATAAAGATCGGCTTCCAGTGCCACCGCACCGGCATTGGCGCTGCCTATGGCCGCTGGTACGAGAGGACTACCGCCGCCGCGGTCAAGGCGATCAACGAAGCCGGCGGCATCAACGGCCGGCCGGTCGAGGTGATCATCGAGGATGATGGCACCGATCCCGGCCGAGGCGCCGAAGTGGTCGGCAAATTCGCCACCCAGCACAAGACCGACATCGTCTACGGCACGCTGTTTTCGCATGTCGTCATCGGGTCGGCGCCGGCCGCCGGCGAGGCCAAGATGCCCTATTTTGTCGTCAGCGAAGGCCACCACGTCGCGTCGACCAAGCTCAACCGCTACGTCTTCCAGCCCGGCATCACCGACGTGAAGAGCCAGATCCAGGCGATGGCGCCATGGATCGCGGCGAATGCCGGCAAGAAGGTGACGCAGATATTCCCAGATTTCGCCTTCGGCTACGACCATCGCGACTACCTGCCGCCGGCGCTGAAGGCGCAAGGCGCCGAGGTCATCGCCCAGATCGCCATCCCGCCGACGGAATCGTCCTTCACCAAATACTTTCCGCAGATCCCGGCCGAAACCGAGGTGATCTACCACGTTATGGTCGGCCCGGCGGTGCTCACCTTCGTCAAGGAACTCGGCGAATTCTACGGCTCCAACCGGCCGCAGCTGTTCGGCTTCATCGATTCGCTCGAAGCCACCGACATCAACAGCCCCGGCCTCGAATTCCTCGATGGCAGCCATTTCTGGGAAGGCTCGCCGCGCTACGCGCAGCCCGATGATTCCGCCGCGCAGAAGGCCTATCGCGCCGCCGTCGGCATCGACGACAATGGTGCTGCCGTCGGCGATCCGAAGGACGTCTCCACCGCCGCCCACATGTTCGGCTGCTGGGAAACGCTCTATGTCGTCAAGAAGGCGATGGAGGATGCCGGCTACAAGGGTCCGGAAGACCGCGCCAAGCTGGTCGAGGCGACCGAGGCCTTGACCGAGTTCGCCGAAGGCCCCGAGCATCCGCAGGGGCCGAAGACCTTCAACGGCAAGATCCACCAGTGTTTTGGCATCCAGAACATCTCCAAGGTCGAAGGCGGCCGGCTGAACGTCGTCCACAAGACCAAGATCGAGGACGGCCTCTACGAGCCGGAAGGGGATTACACGACCCAGCCGCTGTGAGCTTGGTTCTTTAAGCACAGTGCGCTTCGCCCCACCCCCCTCTGTCCTGCCGGACATCTCCCCCTCAAGGGGGGAGATTGGCTGTCATCACCACTTTCGCCAATCGCCAAGGTTGGTAGATGGCCGCCTTCGTGGGAACTGCCAATCTCCCCCCTTGAGGGGGAGATGGCCGGCAGGCCAGAGGGGGGTGCTTCGCGCATCCGCCGGTGATTAGCCGATGGCGTTCGGACCTCATCTTCTCCTCGCTGCCCTCGAAGGCCTCGTCACCTCCGCCGTGCTGGCGCTGACGGCGCTTGGCCTGTCGCTGGTGTTCGGCGTCATGCGCGTCGTCAATGTCGCCCATGGCGAGTTCTTCATGCTGGGCGCGGTGCTTGCCTGGGCGATCTCCACGGCGATATCGGGCCATCCGGCGCTCGGCTTCCTGGCCGCCCTGATGCTGGCGCCACTGATCGTCGGCCTGATCGCCCTGGTCGCCGAACGGCTGGTGTTGCGCCGGCTGAATTACAATCCGGAAGCCACCATCGTCGCCACGATCGGCATGCTCTACATCATCCAGCAACTGGCGCTGACCTTTTATGGTCCGGACGCACGGCCGGTGGAGCCGCCCTTCAGCTACCGCATCCTTTTGCCGTGGTTCGGCTACTCCGGCTACAAGCTGTCGATCATCGCCGCATCCACGCTTCTGCTTATTGCGACGTGGTTCGTGCTGACGCGTACGAAAATCGGCCTCGTCATGCGCGCCACGCAATATGACAGCGAGACGGCGCAGGCCTTCGGCATCCCGGTCGACCGCGTCTATGCCGGCGTCTTCGCGCTCGGCGCCATGCTGGCGGCGGTGGCCGCCGTGCTGATCGTGCCGATCAGCCAGGCGCACTACCTGATGGGGCAGGACCCGCTGCTGCTATCCTTCATCGTCGTCATCATCGGCGGGCTCGGCTCGCTGCGCGGCACCGTCGTCGCCGCCGTGCTCATCGGCCTGTCGGACGGCATCATCTCGGTGTTCTTCTCGCCGACGCTGGCCAAGATCATCGCCACGCTGCTGGTTGCCATGGTGCTGGTGTTCCGGCCGCAAGGTCTGTTCGGGACGGCATCGCGATGAAGGAGGCTTCACCGGCAAAAGCCTATGCGCTGCATCTGGGCATCATCGGCCTGCTTTTCGCCATAAGCTTCGTCCTGCCGGAATATCACCACGGACTGCTCGCCCGCATCATGGTGCTGGCGGTTTTCGCCATGGGCTACAACATGCTGTTCGGCTATGTCGGGCTGCTCAGCCTCGGCCATGCGATGTTCTTTTCGGCCGGGCTCTATGGCGCAGGCCTTGCCGTCATCCATCTCGGCTGGAGCGTGCCGGCCGCCTTCGCCGCCGGCCTTGCCTGCGGCGCGCTTCTCGCGCTGGTGATCGGGGTGCTGGCGCTGCGCACTTCTGGCGTCGCCTTCATGATCGTCACCATGATGTTCGCGCAGGTGTTCTATCTCATAATCCTCTATTTCGCGTCCTGGACCGGCGGTGACCAGGGCCTGGTCGTGCCGCAGTCGGCGCGTGTGCTCGTCTTGGGCGGCACGTCGCTCGGCCTCACCAATCCGACCGTGCGCTACATGAGCGCGCTCGCCCTGTTCTCGATCGTGCTGCTGGTGACGCTCGCTGTCGTCCGCTCCAGGTATGGCCGTGTGCTGGTCGCCATACGCGAGAACGAGGAGCGGACCAAAATGCTCGGCTACGACACGTTTTCCAACAAGCTCGCCGCGGTCGTCGTCTCCGGCACCATCTGTGCGGCCTCGGGCGCGGCCTACGCGCTGCTGTTCGGTTATGTCGGCTCGACTTTCGCGTCGGTGCAGTATTCCATCCTGCCGCTGCTCTGGGTGCTGCTCGGCGGTGCTGCCACCACGCTCGGTCCGTCGATCGGCACGCTGTTCATGTACTATGTCGTCGATGTCACCAGCGGCTATACCTCGGCCTACCTGCTGATCGTCGGCATCGCCCTCATCCTGCTGGTGCTGTTCTTTCCCAAGGGCATCCTCGGCACCATCCGCCAGCGTTGGCTTGGATGGCTGCCATGATGCCGCTGCTGACGACCAAAGGCCTGTCCCGCAATTTCGGCGGCCTGCGCGCCGTCGACGGCGTCGACTTCGCCCTCATGCCGGGCGAGATTCGCGCCGTCATCGGCCCCAATGGCGCCGGCAAGACCACCTTCGTCAGTCTGGTCAGCGGCCGCATCCAGCCGTCGTCGGGCATGATCGTCTTCGACGGCGCCGACATTACCAACCTGCCGGCCTACGCCAGGGTCCGCCTTGGCGTCGCCTACACCTTCCAGATCACCAGCGTCTTTGCCAATCTCACCGCCTACGACAACGTCGCGCTGCCGGTGCAGCGCACGCTGACCGATGGCCGCTCGAAAGGTGCCGTGCATGTCGGCGTCATGGCGGCGCTTGAGCGCACCGGCCTTGCCGACCGCGCCCACATGCCGGCCGGGCAATTGTCCTATGGCCATCAGCGCCTGCTCGAAGTGGCGATGGGGTTGGCGCTAAAACCGCGCCTGCTGATCCTCGACGAGCCGACGCAGGGGCTGGCCGACAGCGAGATCGACAATTTCATCGGGCTGGTGCGCGAGATCGCCAAAAGCGCCACTGTGCTTCTGATCGAACACAACATGCCGGTGGTCATGCAGCTTGCCGACCGCATCACCGTCTTCAACGCCGGCAAGATCCTGGCCGAAGGCACGCCCGAGCAGGTCCGTGCCAATGCCGAAGTGCAGGACGCCTACCTGGGGACCGCCCCATGACTGAAACACGGTCTGAAGCACTGACCATCTCCGGGCTCGACTGCTTCTACGGCGAGGTCCAGGTGCTCTACGGCCTCGACCTCGTGTTGAACAAGGGCGAGGTGCTTTGCCTGTTCGGCCGCAACGGCGCCGGCAAGACGACGACGCTGAAGGCGGTCATGGGCCTCGTTCCCTCACGCGCCGGCTCGATCAGGCTCGACGGCAAGGAGCTGACCGGCCTGCCGGCGCACGATGTGCCGAAGGCCGGCGTCGCCTATGTGCCACAGGGCCGGCGGCTGTTCGCCGAGATGACGGTGGCGGAAAACATCGAGATCGGCCTGATGGCGCGCGGCAAGGGCAAAGCAACGCGCGAAAACGTGCTCGACCTTTTCCCGCTGCTGCGCCAGCGGCTCAGGCAGCGCTCCGGGACGCTGTCGGGCGGCGAGCAGCAGATGCTGGCCATGGCACGGGCACTGTGCCTCGAACCGCAGGTGCTTCTGCTCGATGAGCCGACCGAAGGGTTGATGCCGTCGATGATCGCCAGGATCCGTGAGACGGTGTCGAAACTGCGCGACCTTGGCGTCTCGACGATCCTGGTCGAGCAGCGGGTCGATGCCGTGCTGTCCGTCGCCGACCGGGTCTCGTTCATCGAGAACGGCCGCAACCGCGAGACCGTCGATGTCGAGGAGCTCCGCGCCGATCCGTCGGCGGTCCGCCGCTATGTCGGCGTTGGCTGATCAGCGAAAGAACAGAAAACCCGCGATCAGGAATATCGGGATCAGCACCGCGCCCGACCATGCCATGTAGCCGAAGAAGCCCGGCATCTTCACGCCGCGATGTCTGGCAATGGCGTAAACCATGAAGTTCGGTGCATTGCCGATATAGGTGTTGGCGCCCATGAACACTGCGCCCGCTGAGATCGCTGCCAGCGTCGAGGCGAAGGTGGTCATCAGATGCTGCGGATCGCCGCCGGCGAGCTCGAAGAACACCAGATAGGTCGGCGCATTGTCGAGGAAGGATGACAGCGCCCCGGCCAGCCAGAAATAGGCAAGCTCGTTGGGCTCGCCCGTGGGCGAGGTGACAAGCGAGACCAGCGGTGCCAGCGCGCCGTCGGGGCCCGCCCTGAGAATGGCGATGACCGGCACGATGCAGATGAAGATGCCGGCGAACAGTTTCGCCACCTCGGCGATCGGCTCCCAGTGGAAGTTGTTCGCCTGCCTGTGGCTCTTGCGCGAGACGCCGAGCGAAAGGAAGGCAAGCGCCAGGATGATGGCGTCGCGCACGAGGTTCTGCAATTCAAGGCTCACGCCCTGGACAGAGAAAGCCACGCCTGGCTTCCAGGTCGCGGAAAGCAGGATCGCGCCGATCACCCCGGCCAGCAGCGGGACGTTTGGCAGGCCTCGGATGCGCACCGTCGTGTCCGGTGTCGGATCCTTGATCTTCGGCGCGCCGGCCTCGCGGTGATGCAGGATGATGTCCATGGCCAGGAAGACGGCCAGCACCAAGCTGCCGACGAACAGTGTCTCCTGATAGAGGTTGGTGGTGGTCCAGAAGAAATCGACGCCGCGCAGGAAGCCGACGAACAGCGGCGGGTCGCCGAGCGGCGTCAGCGAGCCGCCGATGTTGGACACCAGGAAAATGAAGAAGATGACGACATGGGCGTTGAACGGCCGGTTGTCGTTGGCGCGCAGGATCGGCCGGATCAGGATCATCGAGGCGCCGGTCGTCCCAATGACCGAGGCGAGCAACGCCCCGATCAGCAGCAGTCCGGCGTTCACCAGCGGCGTGCCATGGATGTTGCCGGCGACGAGGATACCGCCCGAAATGGTGAACAGCGCAAACAGAAGAATGATGAACGACATGTATTCGGTGAGCAGCGCATGCAATACCGCTTCTGTGGCCGAAGCCATGCCGAACGCAACCGCCAGCGGCACGACCACAAGCGCGGCCCAGAAGAGGGTGATCTTGCCGTAGTGATGCTCCCAGAGATGGTGGAAGAGCAATGGCCCCGTGGCGATCGACAGAAGCAGGCCGGCAAAGGGCAGCGCCCACCACAGCGACATTGTTTCGCCCGGCAGCTCGTGGGCCTCGGCTGCAAGCGCCATTCCCGGAGACAACGTTGCGACTGCCATCACAGCGCCCGCCGTCAAAGCCGCCGCAAACCCCATAATGCCCCCTCTGGAATTGTGTCGAATGCGATTGGTGATGTTCAAGCCAGCGTCACGCCGGCATCACGCATTCGGTTCAGCATCGTCTCGACGGAGCCATTGAGGTCGATGCCGCGGCAGGCGTCGAGCCGCACTGTTGTGTGAAAGCCGTGCTTGACCGCGTCGAGCGCCGAGAAGGCGACGCAATAATCGGTCGCCAGGCCGACCAGGGTCAGCGTGTCGATGCCGCGCTCCTGGAGATAGCCGGCAAGGCCAGTCGGCGTCGCATGGTCGTTTTCGAAGAAAGCCGAATAGCTGTCGATCTCCGGGCGGAAGCCCTTGCGGATCACCAGTTCGGCCTTGGTCCAGGCAAGGCCCGAATGGAAATCCGAACCCAGGCTGCCCTGGATGCAGTGGTCCGGCCACAGCGTCTGCTGGCCGTAAGGCATGTCAATCGTTTCGAACGGCTGCTTGCCGGGATGACTGGAGGCAAAGCTCGAATGGCCGGCGGGATGCCAGTCCTGCGTCAGCACGACATGTTCGGTCCGCCGGATCAGGTCGTTGACCAGAGGCACGATCTCGTCGCCGCCGGCCACCGCCAGCGCGCCGCCCGGGCAGAAATCGTTCTGCAGATCGATGATGACAAGCGCTTCGTCGGCCATGGAGCCTCCTCTTGTTTGTCCCGGAGGCATGACCCGAACCGGAAGTCGGCCGAAACGTGGAATCCGGTGTCCGAACCCAGGCTCCACCGAAAAAATGCCGCTGACGCGACCGGATGCAGAAATTTGACCAGATGGCCGGCTGCGTCAACCTCCAATGGCATAACAAATGCGTGCCGCCGTGCCGATGCGGATAGCGGCTCGAAACTCTGGCTTTGACAATTCCTGCCGGCTTGATATCATTTGCATACGAATGAATTTGACCGGCTCGGACGCCGGCAGGTTCTGTTGGGAAGCCCCTCTCGAGGAGGCCCATTTTTCTGGGAAGGCAAAGCGTGATCCGTTACGCGAAACCCACCACCATAGACGAGGCGCTCGCTTTGCTTGGCGAGGCTCCGTGGCGCATCCTTGCCGGCGGCACCGATTTCTATCCGACGCAAGGAGCCACGCCTTTCCATGAAAATGTCCTCGACATCAACGGTCTGGCGGCGCTGCGTGGTATCGCCCAGACCGAGGACCATTGGATCATCGGTGCGCGCACGACCTGGACCGATCTTATCCGTCATCCGCTGCCGGCGGCTTTCGATGCGCTGAAGCAGGCGGCGCGAGAAGTCGGCTCCGTGCAGATCCAGAACGTCGCCTCCATCGCCGGCAATCTCTGCAATGCCTCTCCGGCCGCCGACGGCGTGCCGGCGCTGCTCGTCCTCGACGCCGAGGTCGAACTGCGCACGGTTGCGATGGTCCGCCATCTGCCGCTGGAAAAATTCATCCTGGGAAACCGCCGCACGGAACTGCAGCCGGGCGAAATGGTGACCGCCATCCGCGTGCCGAAAAACGCGGCCACCGGCACGTCAGCTTTCGTGAAGCTCGGCGCGCGTCGCTATCTCGTCATTTCGATAGCCATGGCGGCGGCCCGCTTGACCATTGAGGATGGCATCGTCGGCAACGCTGCCGTCGCCGTCGGCTCCTGTTCGGTTGTCGCCAAGCGTCTCTCGGGCGTCGAAGCAGCCTTGCGCGGCCTCCCGGTTGACCACGCCCTCGCCACTGCGATCCAGTCTGCACCGATGGACGAGTTGTCGCCGATCGGCGATGTGCGCGGCAGCGCCGAATACCGGCTGGACGCCGCGCGCGAGATCGTCGCCCGCGCCGTGCTCGGTGCCGCGGGTCACGCGTCGAATGACAAGGCGGTGGCCGCATGAGCAAAGCTCCGCCTGGCATGACCAAAGCTCAGCCTGGCATGAGCATGGCTCAGCCTGGCATGAGCATGGCTCAGCCTGGCATGAGCATGGCTCAGCCTGGCATGAGCATGGCTCAGCCTGGCATGAGCATGGAGCGCGCTGACATCGCCTTCGAGGTCAACGGCGTCGCCGTTTCTGTCTGCGTACCGCCGGTTCGCCGTCTCTCTTCGGTGCTGCGCGACGAATTGCACCTGACCGGCACCAAAGTCGGCTGCGACGCCGGCGACTGCGGCGCCTGCACCGTGCTCGTCGATGGCGAACCGGTCTGCGCCTGCCTCATGTCAGCGGCTTCTGCCGCTGGCACCGTGGTGACGACCGTCGAGGGTCTCGCCAACGGCAGATTGTCGGCGCTGCAGGCGTCGTTCCTCGATCATGGCGCAGCGCAGTGTGGCATCTGCACACCCGGCCTGCTGGTCGCGGCAACCGCACTTCTGGAAAGGACGCCCAACCCAACCGAGGCCGAAACCCAGGATGCGCTGGGCGGCGTCCTCTGCCGCTGCACCGGCTATCGAAAGATCGTTGCGGCGGTGATGGATGCGTCGCGCCATGCCAATGGCCTTGACCATCGCATGCCGCAGGCCGGCCACGCCGTCGGTTCCTCTCCGATCAGGCTCGACGGCCTGCCGAAAGTCACTGGCGGCGAAAAATTCGGCGGCGATTCCTTCCCACTCGATGCGCTGGCGGTGCTGGTGGTTCGCTCGCCGCATTATCACGCCCGCTTCGCCTTCGGCGATCTCGACGCCTGGGTGAAAGTCCATCCCGGCATCGTCGGCGTCTTCACCGCTGCCGACATTCCGGGAAAGAACTGCTTCGGCGTCATTGCGCCTTTTGCCGACCAGCCGGCGCTGGCTGAAGGTTTTTCGCGCTTTCGCGGCGAGGCGGTGGCGCTGGTTGCCGGCGAGCGCGAGGCCATCCTCGATCTCGATCTTTCGGATTTTCCTGTTCGTTGGACCGAGTTGCCGCACCTTCTGCAGCCTTGCGAGGCGCAGGCCGGCGGCGTGCAACTGATCCACGAGAACCGACCGGCAAACCTGCTCACCACCGGCTTTGTCGAGCGCGGTGACCCGGAGGCCGCCCTTGCCGGCGCTGCCTTCATCGTTTCGGGCGCCATCGACACATCCTATGTCGAGCACGCCTATATCGAGCCGGAAGCCGGCTATGCCTATATGGACGGCGACACGCTCGTCGTCGTCGCCTGCACGCAGGCGCCCTACATGGACCGCGACGACACCGCAAAAGTGCTTGGCCTTGCCGTCGACAAGGTGCGTATCGTGCCGACCGCCACCGGCGGCGGTTTTGGCTCCAAGCTCGACGTTTCGTTGCAGCCGCTGATCGGTCTGGTCGCGATGAAAACCGGGCGGCCGGCGGCACTCGTCTACACCCGCAATGAATCGATGATCTCGACCACCAAGCGTCATCCCGCCGAGATGAAGGCGACCATCGGCGCCGATGCCGATGGCCGCGTCACCGGTATGGTCTTTGCAGGCGATTTCAACACCGGCGCCTATGCAAGCTGGGGTCCGACCGTCGCCAACCGCGTGCCGGTGCACGCCTCCGGTCCCTATGCCACGCCGAACTATCGTGCCGAAGGCCGCGCCATCCACACAAATGGCCCGATCTCCGGCGCGTTCCGCGGTTTCGGCGTGCCGCAGGCGACGATCATGCAGGAGACGCTCTATGACGAGCTGGCCGAAAAGCTTCGGCTGGATCGGCTCGACTTTCGCTTGAAAAACTGCCTTCGTAACGGCTCCGAAACGGTTACTGGTCAGAGATTGGAAGCGGGCGTCGGCATCGCCGAGTGCCTCGAAGCGCTGCGGTCGCATTGGGCGCGTGCGCTTGTCGATGCCGAGTTGTTCAACGCCGGCAGCAGCACAAAAAAACGTGGCGTCGGCGTCGCCTCCTGCTGGTACGGCTGCGGCAACACCTCGCTGCCAAATCCGTCGACCATCAGGGTCGGCATCTCCGCCTCTGGCGATGTCGTCCTGCATCAGGGTGCCGTCGATATCGGGCAAGGCTCGAACACGGTCATCGCCCAGATCTGCGCCGACGCCCTCGGCCTGCCGCTGGAAAAATTCCGGCTGAAAAGCGCTGACACGGCGATCACGCCGGACGCCGGCAAGACATCGGCTTCGCGCCAGACCTTCGTGACCGGCAAGGCCGCCGAAAAGGCCGGCCGCGCCTTGCGCGAAACCATGCTGCGTTTTGCCAATGTGTCGGAGAAGGCGGCGATCGCTCTGGATGGCACAAGCCTGATCATCCGCGAGGGCGAAGCGACACGGCATATCGATTTGTCCACGCTGAAGGCCGATGCCGACGGTTTCGTCTTCCGCGCCGAGGAAAGCTATGATCCGCCGACGCTGCCGCTCGACGCCAAGGGCCAGGGCAAGCCCTATGCCGTCTATGGCTACGGCGCGCAGATTGCCGAGTTGGAGGTCGACCTCAAGCTCGGTACGGTGAAGCTGATCAAGATCACCGCCGCGCATGATGTCGGCAAGGCGATCAACCCTCTGCTCGCCGAAGGCCAGATCGAGGGCGGCATCGCGCAAGGCATCGGCATGGCATTGATGGAAGAGTACATCCCCGGCCGCACCGAGAATTTGCACGACTATCTTATCCCGACCATCGGCGACGTACCGCCGATCGAGACCATCCTGATCGAAGTTCCGGATCCGGAAGGGCCCTTTGGCGCCAAGGGCTTGGGCGAGCATGTGCTGATCCCGACGTCACCGGCGATCCTCAATGCCATCCGTCATGCCACCGGTGTCCTGGTCACCAAAATTCCGGCGACGCCGAGCCGCATCCGTGCCGCGATCCGCGACAAGGAGGCATGCCGATGAGCGAGCTTGCCGAACGCTTTGAGACGCATGATCCCGGCGAGAAGCAGGTGGCGGAAAAGATCCGCTGCGATGCCTGCCCGGTGATGTGCTACATCGCCGACGGCCGCACCGGCGCCTGTGATCGCTACGGCAATGTCGGCGGCAGGATCGTGCGGGTGGATCCGCTGACCATCCTCGACCATGCGGCCGAGACCGGTGGCGCGGTCGTGCCGTTTGTCGCCGAAGGCGAGGCCTGGGACGGCGAACTGGTCAACACCGGCCGCCGCTTCGTCACCGCGATCGGCGCCGGCACCACCTATCCCGACTACAAGCCGGCCCCGTTCATTGTCAGCCAGGAGGTCGAAGGCGTCGATCTCGTCACCGTCGTCACCGAGGGCATCTTCTCCTACTGCGGCGTCAAGGTGAAGATCGATACCGACCGTCATATCGGCCCCGAAACGGCGACGGTCCGCGCGGCGGGTGAGGCGATCGGCCATGTCACGACAGGCGAATACGGCTCGCAGATGCTGTCGCTGGGCGGCGTGCACCATCTGACCGGCGGTTCGAAAGCCGAAGGTCGTGCCACCTGCGATGCGATGCTCAATCTGTGCAACCGCAAGCCGGTCGAACTCACCATCGACGGCGGTGCTGCGGTCATCGTCGAAGCCGGCAAGCCGCCGGTCATCGACGGCAAGCTCGAACATCGTATGCGCGTCGGCTGCGGCTCGGCCACCATCGGCATGTTCGCCACCCAGTGGCGCGGCCTGGTCGACGAGGTGGTGGTGGTCGACGACCACATCACCGGCGTCGTCTCCGAGCATCAGGCGGGCAAGGTGCTCGGCTGGCAGGATACGGGGATAAAAATCATCGGCCGCCGTTCGACGCCGGGCCGCTATTTCAAGGTCTCCGAGCCGGGCCTTGGCTGGGGCGGCACCAGCATTTCCGACCCGCTGTCGATCCTGGGCGAGTGGAATGCGAAGAAAGGCTCGCGTCCCGGCCTGTCGCTGCTGATGGTCTCGACCACCGGCGAGCAGTTCGCCTATTACGAGCTCGACGACGAATTGAAGCCGGTGCAAAAACCGTTCCCGGAGCGGCTGCAGAAGTCCGTCGGCCTGATCGAGGACAATTGTGAACCGGCGCTGTGCACCGTGCTGTTCGTCGGCGGCGCCGGCGGTTCGCTGCGTGCCGGCGTCACCGAGAACCCGGTCAATCTGACCCGCTCGGTGCAGGGCCTGACGACCTATGTGACCGTTGGCGGCGCGCCGGTCTATGTCTGGCCGGGCGGCGGCATCACGCTGATGGTCGACGTCACCCGCGTGCCGGAGAACGCCTTCGGCTATGTGCCGACGCCGGCGCTGGTGGCGCCGATCGAATTCACCCTGCGCCGCGACGACTATGTCAGGCTCGGCGGCTACGAAGCCGAGATCCGCAGCGTCGAGGATATCCTTGCCAAAGGCGGCGAGTACCTCAATCCGCGTCATGGCACGGGCGCGCCGGCCAGCAATCCGTGGCCGCCGCTGGCGCAGTTGCGGCGCGCAGCGGGCACCGGGGCCGGGTGATGAACGGCCCGCAGGTACATTGGCTTGAGGCCGGCAGGCGGCTGCATCTCAATCATGGCCCGATCGACCTGATCATCGAGGCATTTGGCGATGCGGACGAGTGCCGCGCCGCCTATGGCCAGGCGGTGGCGCGGTTTCAAACAATCCTGCAGGAGCTCGTCGACGAACTGCCAGAACTGCGCCGCCCGGCCTCGTCGCGACCACGTGCTTTCGCTGGCCCGACGGCGCGACGCATGGAAGCGGCGGTTGTTCCGCTGGCGAAACAATTCATCACGCCGATGGCTGCGGTCGCCGGTTCGGTAGCCGACGAAATGCTTGGTGCGCTGCTGGCCGGCCGCCGGCTCGATCGCGCCTACGTCAATAATGGCGGCGACAGCGCGATCCATCTCGGCAACGGCCGGTCCATGACCGTAGCCATTGCCGGTACGGGCCATGGACTCGCAGACCGGATCACGATCCGTGCCGAAGACGGGATCCGCGGCGTCGCGACAAGCGGCTGGCGCGGCCGTTCCTTTTCGCTCGGCATCGCCGACGCCGTCACCGTGCTGGCGCGGACGGGTGCTGAAGCCGACGCCGCGGCGACCCTGATCGCCAACGCCGTCGACCTGCCCGGTCATTCTGCCATCGAGCGCGTGCCGGCGTGCGATCTGGCGCCCGACAGCGACCTTGGCGCTCGCCTGGTCACCCAAGCCGTCGGCGCGCTTTCTGCCAGCGAAATAGCCGCCGCGCTGGACAGCGGGATCGCCGTCGCCGAAGATTTTCGGCGACACGGCCTGATTGCCGCTTCAGCGCTTTTCCTTGCCGGTCAGGCACGGATCGCCGGTCCCATGGCGCTCACTGCGCCCAACGAGAAATCAAGTAAGGAAATTGCCCATGCCTGAGTTTGCGATCCGCAAGGTTGTCGTGCTGACCGAAGAGATATTTCACGAGGGCGGGCCGGTGGCGAAGGTGCCGCGCCGCCGTGCCGCCGCCATGGCGGTGGTGAACAACCCGTTCGCCGGCCGCTACGTGGAGGAGCTGCAGAGCGCCATGGACGATCTGAAGCCGCTGGGGCTGCTGCTCTCCGACAAGCTGATCGCCGCATTGGGCGGCGACGTGAAGCAGATCGACGGCTACGGCAAGGGCGCCATCGTCGGTATCGCCGGCGAGCTGGAGCATGGCGCGCTGTGGCATGTGCCTGGCGGCTATGCCATGCGCGAGCGGCTCGGCGACGCCAAGGCGATCGTGCCATCGGCAAAGAAGGTCGGCGCCTTCGGCTCGCGGCTCGACGTGCCGCTCGGTCACATCAACGCCGCCTATGTGCGCAGCCATTTCGACGCCATGGAGGTCGGCATCAGCGACGGGCCTCGTCCCGACGAGATACTGTTCTGCCTCGCCATGACCTGCGGCCCGCGCGTGCACGACCGTATGGGCGGCCTCGCGGCGAAAGACATCAAGGCTTGGGACGGGCTGCGGTGAGCGGCGAGGACAATCTGCTCAAGCTCGTCGAGGCCGAAGAGCCTGACGAAAACGATTACCGCTTGCAGGAGCAGGTCGGCTTCATTCTGCGCAAGGCGCACCAGCGCCATGTCTCGATCTTCGCGGCGCATATCGCCGACCTGACACCGCCGCAATTTGCCGCCCTGGCCAAATTGCACGACGTCGGCGAGACCTCGCAGAACCAGCTTGGCAGCCTGATCGCCATGGATGCGGCGACGGTGAAAGGTGTCATCGACCGGCTCAAGGCGCGCGGCCTGGTCGAGCTTTCCAAGCATGAGGTCGACAAAAGGCGCCTGCTGGTCAATCTGACCGCTGAAGGCCGCGATGCCATCGAGCGGCTGATCCCGATCGCCCGCGACATCACTCAGGAAACGCTGGCGCCGCTTTCGGCCAAGGAGGCCGCCACCTTCATGAGGCTTTTGGCCAAGCTGGCCTGAGCGGTTTGCCTGTCGAAGCTTGAATTTTTTCCCTGCCGGGCGATGTCCGCCCGGCAGGGAAGTCTCAACTCAGAGCCCGTTGTCCTTCAGGATCTGAGCGGCATTTTCCTTGGTAATCTTCTCCGTCGGCAGAGTGATGGTCTTTTCGACCTTCTCGCCGTTCAGGAACTTGATCGCCTGCCGCAGTCCTTCGGCGCCGGGCGTCACATAGGTGAAGGTCGCCGTCAGTTCACCATTGTTGACCAGCGTCACGCCTTCATTGGGCAGGCCATCGATGCCGATGAACTTGATGTCCTTCTCGCGTCCGGCATCCTTGGCGGCAAGATACGCGCCGTATGCCATCGGGTCGTTATGACCGTAGACGAGGTCGATCTTCTCGTTGTTGCGCAGTGCCGTGGCCATGATGTTGTAGGCCTGGTCCTGTTTCCAGTCGCCCGACTGCTGGTCGAGCAGATATTTGATGCCCGGCTCCTTGCCGGTGAATTCATGGAAGCCGTCATGGCGGTCATGTGCTGGCTGGGTGCCCATGCCGCCCCAGATCTCGACGACATTGCCGGCGGCCTTGCCCTTGCCGCCGAGCAATTCGACGGCGTATTCACCGGCAGCCCGGCCGATCAGCTTGTTGTCGCCGCCGACGAACTGCGTGTAGTCCTTGGTCTCGACGTTGCGGTCGAGCACGAAGACCGGGATCTTGGCGTCGATCGCCTGCTGCACGACGCCGGTCAACCCAGCGGATTCCTTCGGTGACACCAGCAGCGCGTCGACTTCCTGGCGGATCAGGTTTTCGACATCGGCGACCTGCTTTTCCGTCTTGTCCTCGCCGTCGGTGACGATCAGCTCGACTTCCGGATGCTTGGCGGCCTCAGCCAGAATGTCCTTGTTGAACTGGGCGCGCCAGGGCTCGATGGTCGTCACCTGCGAGAAGCCGATCTTCCACTTCTTGTCCTGCGCGTAGGCGTTGCCGCTGGCCAAAAGCGCGGTCGTGGTCAGCAGTGCCGCGGTGACAGCGGCGAGCTTCAACAATTCACGTCGTTTCATTTCTTGTTTCCTCCAAGATTTAGAGACGGGGTCTCTTTTGACGGCCGCTTTGCTGCGGTCGTTTCCTTGTGCGCCTGCCCGCCCCAGAGAGGCGCAAATACCAGGCGCAGATAGAAGAGAAAATCAACGGCATTGCGCTCCTGGACGAGCACGGTGCCGATGATGATCATCCCCTTCAGTACGAGCTGAAGGTTCGAATTGATGTTGTGCAATTGCAGGATATTCGAGAGCAGTCCGAAGATCAGCACGCCGCAGAATGTGCCGATGAGGCTGCCGCGTCCGCCCATCAGGCTGGTGCCGCCGATGACCACGGCGGCGATGGCATCGAGCTCCAGTCCGGCGCCGGCATCCGGCTTGCCTTGCCTGTATTGCGCAACATAAAGCACTGCCGCCACGCCGGCCAGCAGTCCGGATACGGCGTAGGTCGCAATCTTGACGCGGCCGGCGGCGATGCCGGACAGCCGTGCCGCCTCTTCATTGCCGCCGATGGCGTAGACATAGCGGCCGAACGGCGTGAAGCGCAGCACGGCGCCGTAGATCAGGATCGCTCCGAGGAAGAACAGGCCCGGCATAGGGATCACGCCGAAGACCAGCGAGCGCAGGATCTCGAAATCCGCGGTGGCGTTCGAGCCGGTGTAGACCGGCAGCACCGCATTGTTCTGGCCGGCCGTCAGCCGGGCGATGCCGAGCGCCGTCACCATCATCGCCAGCGTGACGATGAAGGGCTGCAGCCGCCCGGCAACGATGATGAAGCCGTTGAGCGCGCCGAACAGCAGTCCGACGCAAGGCGCCACCAGCAACACGCCGAGCACGCCGAATTTTGAGCCTACCTGCGGCAGCAGGAACCACAGCACGAGGGAGCAGAGGACCACTCCGACAATACCGGGCGTGACCAGTCCACGAACACTATCCAGCCTGATGTCGTGCGTGGCCTGGGAGCCGGCGCGGGATTTTTCGATGTTCAGGAAAATGAAACGGGTGACCAGGATGCCGAGGCAAAGGGCGACTACGGCAACTGTTGGCACCCCCAGCACCACCGCCGGCGTGACACCCGGAACCGTCAGCAGCATGGCGCAGACCACGGTGCAGATCGCCATCAGCGAGCCGACGGAAAGGTCGATGCCGCCAGTGATGATCACCGCGGTCATGCCGGTGGCGATCAGGCCGGTGGTCGACACCTGGCGCAGGACATCGAGCAGATTGCCGTAGGACAGGAAGATGTTGTTGCCCTTGGAGCTGATCGGCGAGCCCAGCACGCCGATCAGGAAGATGGCGATCAGGCCCCAATAGAGCTTCGTCCGGGACAGGATGTTCAAGATGCTCATGCTGCGGGTCTCGTCATGGTCCGGCGCGGCGCCGCAAGCCGCATGATAGCCTCCTCGCTGGCTTGCCCGCGCGAGAGGGTCCCCGTCTGGCGACCATCGGCCATGACCAGGATGCGGTCGGAAAGATGCAGCAGCTCCGGCAATTCCGAGCTGATGACGGCGATGGCGAGCCCGTCTCGCGCCAGCTTGAAGATGAGATCGTAAATCTCGCGCTTGGCGCCGACATCGATGCCGCGTGTCGGCTCGTCCAGCAACAGCACCCGTGGCCGCGTCGCCAGCCACTTGCCGATGACGACCTTCTGCTGGTTGCCGCCGGACAGTGTGCCGGCCGGCTGCTCGATGGTCCCGCAGCGAATGCCTAGCGCTTTGACGGCGTGCCGCGCCAAGCCTTGCTCGCCGGCCAGCGAGCGAAGGCCGAACCGTGCCAGCGCGCCGACCAGAGGCAGCGCCACATTGTCGGTGATCGAGGCCTGAAGATGCAGGCCTTGCGTCTTGCGGTCCTCTGTCACCATGGCGATGCCGAGCCGGCGGGCGTCGCGCGGCGAACGGATTTCCACCGGCTCGCCGTCGAGCCGGATTTCGCCGCCGGCACGTCCGCCGCTGGAGCCGAAGATGGTCTCCAGGATTTCGGTGCGTCCCGAGCCCAGCAGTCCGCCTATCCCCAGAATTTCCCCGGCGGCAAGATCGAAGCCGACGCCGTCGAGCGCGGTGCGCCAGCCGTGGCGGTCTGGTTTCGACAGCGATAGGCCGCTTACGGAGAGGACGACCTTGCCGCTGGGGCCACGCTCTTCCTGGGAAGAGGCAAGCAGGTTTCGCCCGACCATCGCCGAAATGATGGTGTTTTCGTCGAGCTTTGCCATCGCCTCGGTCAGCACGTGGCGTCCATCGCGAAACACGGTGACCCGGCCGGCCAGATGCATGACCTCGTCGATGCGGTGGGAGATGTAGACGATCGCCACCCCGTTGTCGGCGAGCTGGCGGATGATCCGAAACAGCCTTTGGCATTCGGCCGGCGAAAGCGCGGAAGTCGGCTCGTCCATGATCAGGATGCGCGCCGACATCGACAGTGCCTTGGCGATCTCGACCAGCTGCTGCTCGCCGACGCGCAAGCTGCCGACCCGCGCTTCCGGGTTGAGCTCGATACCGAGCCTCTGCAGCAGCGCGCCGGCGGCATGGCTGCTTGCCTTGCGGTCGACGATAAGTCCGGCGATCAGCTTCTCGCGCCCCAGAAAGATATTATCCGCAACGCTGAGCTCGGGGACGAGATTGAGCTCCTGGTGGATGATGGCGATGCCGGCATGCTCGGCGTCGCGGACCCCGGCGAAACGGACCGGATGGGCATCGACGTTCACCGTTCCGTCGTAATCCGTATAGATGCCGGAGAGGATTTTCATCAGCGTCGACTTGCCGGCGCCGTTTTCCCCCATCAGCGCATGGACCTCGCCGCGCCGCAGGTCGAAGCCGACATCGACAAGTGCGGCGATGCCGCCGAAGGTCTTGGAGATGTGCTCGGCGCTCAGAACGACGGCCGGGTCGGCGGCAGCTGCAACATCTCCGGACGTGCTGGAATTGCCAGGCTCCATGACAAGAACGGCCTCCCTTCCGTCGTCGTCGAATGTCCCAAACGCTAATCTAAACGTTTCGATCATGTCAAGCCGGTATCTGGTGAGACGGAATTGACGCATTTCAATTCTTGCGCAAATCTGCGAGATTCCGTAGGTATTGCAGCCAGAGGGCGGTGAAACGTTTCGAAAATGATGGCGTCAGGGCGAAAAAAGCAGCGAAAGTCCACGGCCCCGACCATGCTGCACGTGGCTGAAGTGGCGCGTGTTTCGGTCGCCACCGTCTCGGCGCTGATCAACGGCACCGCGACCGTCAGTCCCGAGCTCAGCCAGCGCATCGAACAGGCGATCCGCGACATCGGCTATAAGCGCAACGCGATTGCCCGCAGCCTGAAGATGGGTACGACCCGCACCATCGGGCTTACCGTTCCCCACATCACCAATCCGTTCTTTACCGATGTCGTTTCGGTTATCCAGCAGGCATTCGACCGCGCCGGCTATGCGGTTATGCTGTGCTGCACGGACGAGGATCTGAACACGCAGGATGACCAGATCAGGCTGCTGCTCGACCGGATGGTCGACGGGCTGATCGTCGCGCGCGTTGGCGACGGCGCGATCCTGAAGAGAATTGTCGACGACGCCAACGTGCCGGTGGTGCTGCTCGACCGCGTTTGCGAAGGCGTCGATACCGACACCGTCGTTCTCGACAACCAGCGCGCGGTGTTCGACGCCATCAGCTATCTGATCGATCTCGGCCACCGGCGGATCGGCTACATCTCCGGCTCGTTCGACATCTCGCCCATGCATGACCGCATGACAGGGTATCGCGAGGCACTCCAGGCCGCCGGTCTGCCGTTTGAGAATGAGCTCGTCCGCTTCGGCAATTTCCACGAGGTCGACGGCTACAACGCGACGATGCAGCTGCTTTCGCTGCACGACCGCCCGAGCGCGATCTTCTCGGCCAACAACCCGATGGTGATCGGCACCATGAAGGCGATCCGCGATATCGGGCTGTCCTGCCCCGAGGATATTTCGGTCGCCTGCTTCGACGATTTTCCATGGTCGGACGTGTTCCAGCCGCAACTGACTACGGTCGCACAACCGGTCAAGGCGATCGGCGAGCAGGCGGCCAATCTGCTGCTCGACCGGCTCGCCGGAAACAGGGACGCGCCGCCGCGCAAGCTGGCGCTCAAGGGACGCCTGATGATCCGCAGTTCATGCCGGCCACTCGGGGCGCCCTTGGGGGCGATCGCACAGAGCATCAGCGCGTGACGCGCCTTCGCAGTCTCGGAAAGACCATCAGGCCGCTTCCGACAGCGATTTGTGGACGTCGGCCAGGATCTCGAACGATCGCACCCGCGCTGCGTGGTCGAAAATCTGCGCGGTGACCATCAGCTCGTCGGCGCCGGTGCGCTGCACGAACGCCTCGATGCCTTGCCTGACCGTTTCCGGGGCGCCGACGACGGCGCAGGACAGCGCCTGGCCAAGCATGGTTTTGGCCATCGGGTCGAGGTCGCGCTCATATCCCTCGACCGGCGGCGGCAGTCGGCCGGGTCGGCCGGTGCGCAGATTGACGAAGGCCTGCTGCAACGAAGTGAACAACAGCCGCGCCTCGGCGTCGGAGGGCGCCGCGAACACGTTGAGACCGAGCATGACATAGGGCTTGTCGAGCTGTTTCGACGGCTGGAAGCGCGAGTGATAGATCTCCAGTGCGTGGTCGAGTTCGGCCGGTGCGAAATGCGAGGCGAAGGCGTAGGGCAGGCCGAGCATGGCTGCGAGCTGTGCGCCATAGAGGCTCGAGCCCAGAATCCAGATCGGCACCTGCTCGCCCTCGCCGGGCACGGCGCGGATGCGCTGACCGTCTTCGGCCGGCCGGAAATAGCCCATCAGCTCGACGACATCCTGCGGGAAACTGTCGGCGCCGGCCTCGAGGTTGCGGCGCAGTGCGCGGGCCGTGCCCATGTCCGTGCCCGGCGCCCGGCCGAGGCCGAGGTCGATGCGGCCGGGATGCAATGCCGCCAGCGTCCCGAACTGCTCGGCGATGACCAGCGGCGAATGGTTAGGCAGCATGATGCCGCCGGCGCCGACGCGTATCGTCCTGGTACCGCCGGCGACATGGGCAATGACGACGGAGGTGGCGGCGCTGGCGATGCCCGGCATGTTGTGATGCTCGGCCAGCCAGTAGCGCTTGTAGCCCAGCCGCTCGGCATGGCGGGCAAGATCGAGCGAATTGGCGAGTGATTGCGAAGCGTTGCTGCCTTCGACGATCGGCGACAGGTCGAGAACGGAAAGAGCGGTCATGGGCGGGAATCCTGTGGACGGGAGGGATGTAGGAAGCGACCGCTACGGCCGCAAATTCAAAAAATTGAACAGACGCCGCGCGTCCAGGCAGGCGCAAGGACGTCCTGGCATTTTGAATTCGAGGATCCCTTCTGGAACTTACTCCGGTTCCCGGATCATGCGCCCGCCGCTTTCTCGGTGTCGGAAATCTCTTCGTCCTCAACCGCTGCATGCTGCGCCGCCAGGAAATTGCCGACATGGCTGAGGCCGTCGAAATGATCGCAGAACACCTTGATGACGACCAGCAGCGGCACCGCCATCAGCGCGCCGACGAAACCCCACAGCCAGGACCAGAAGGCAATGGCGATGAGGATCGACACGGCGTTGATCTCTAGGCGCCGGCCGACCACCGTCGGCGTCACGAATTGGCCTTCGACGGTATCGCACAACAGCACAAAGGCTGGCGCCAGCAGCGCGTAGGAGATGCTGTCGAAGCTAATCAGCGCGATGATCGTGACAAGCGTGATCGTAATCAGCGCCCCGATATAGGGCAGGAAATTGAAGCAGAGCCGCTGCTGCGCCCCAGACCTGCGGGTTGGGCACGCCGAGTGCCCAGAGGCCGAGTCCGATGACCACGCCCAAGCATGTGTTGATGACGGCGACGGTAAGCAGGTAGTGCGAGATTTCACGTTCGACGCCATAGACGACGCGCAGTGCCCGCTTCTTTTCGCTGAGACTGGGGAAGGATTCGACGATCTTCTCATAGAACATCGTGCCGGAGGCGAGCAGGAACAGCGACAGGACGAAGACGATGATGAGGCTGGTGCCCGCCGACAGCAAATTGCTGGCAGCTTGCGACAGAAGGCCGGATTGCGCCATGGCAACCCTCTGAACGCCCGGCTCCTGGGATGTCTGCGTCAGTCCCTCTATCTGCCGCGAAATCTCCATGATCCTTTCGAAAGGACGCCGCAGTTGCGCGAGACGTTCGGTCAGCTGCTGGCCGATCACCGAAGTGTTGTTGATGAGGTCGATGACCGGACCGCTGAGCAGATAGCCGGTCACGGCAAGGATGCTGACCGACAGCACCACCAGCAGTGTCGCCGATATCACATCGGGCATGCCGTGTTTGCGCAGGAAACGGACGATCGGCGTCAGCGTCAGCGCCAGCAGGAAAGCCAGAATGACCGGCATGAAGAAGGCACGAGCGAAGGAGAGCGCGTAGATCGTCATCAAGATGAAGATGCCAAGGAGCAGCGAACGCATCAGATGCATGTCCGCACGCCCCTCGACGCGCGAATCCGGGCTATCGGCAGCGCCCGAAGCGGCGGGTTCGGCTTTCATTCTGGCCTCGGCGGCACACTGCGATTGGTGTACGCTGTTGGCGGAAACGCCTTTGCGGCTTCAAGGTTCCGTTAGAGCGACGTGCGTCCACTTGGACGCACAAGTACGCTCTAACGCTTTGAATCTACGCATCGGCCCGAAAATCGAGTCCAATTTGCGGGCCGATGCGTTAGCCGGCGCTGACGATGACCTTAGCCCTACGATCTTGCCGGCGAATCAGGCGGCCGGCGCGGCCACGGCAGGGATGGCCTTCACCGTTTCCTTGCGCACGATCGGCGCCACCGTGGTGCCGTAGAGTTCGATCGCCTTCATGATTTTGGCGTGCGCCATGGTGCCGATCGCCATTTGCAGCAGGAAGCGGTCGTTGCCGAATATCCTGTGCTGGGCAACGATCTTTTCGGCCACCTGTTCTGGATTGCCGACGAACAGCGCGCCGCTCGGGCCGCGCGACTGGTCGAAATGTGCTCTCGACGTCGGACCCCAGCCGCGCTCGCGGCCGATGCGGTTCATCACCTCGGCCTGCGGCCCATAAAAATCGTCAGCCGCCTGGTCGGTGGTCTCGGCGATGAAGCCGTGGACGTTGAGGCTGGTGGCCAGATCAGCCGGATCGTTGCCCGCCCGTTTGGCCGCTTCCCTATAAATATCGAACAGCGGCGCGAACCGCACCGGCTCGCCGCCGATGATGGCCAGCGCCAGCGGCAGGCCGAGCGCGCCGGCCCGCGCGGCGGATTGCGGCGTGCCGCCAATCGCGATCCAGATCGGCAATCTGTCCTGGAACGGGCGGGGGTAGACGCCGCGATCGTTGATCGGAGCGCGCAGCCTGCCCGACCAGGTCACCTTGACATGATCGCGAATGGCAAGCAGCAGGTCGAGCTTTTCGGCAAAGAGCTCGTCATAGTCTTCGAGATTGTAGCCGAACAGCGGAAAGGATTCGATGAACGAGCCGCGTCCAGCCATGATCTCGGCCCGGCCGCTGGATAGAAGGTCAAGGGTCGCAAACTGCTGGAAGACACGAACCGGATCGTCGGAGGAAAGCACGGTGACCGCGCTGGTCAGCTTTATGCGCCTGGTGCGTTCGGCCGCCGCGGCCAGGGCTACAACCGGCGCTGAAGCCGCATAATCGGGACGGTGATGCTCGCCCAGCCCAAACACGTCGAGGCCGACCTGGTCGGCCAGTTCGATCTCCTCGATCAGGTTGCGCAGCCGCTCATGCGCACCGATGGCGCCTAGGCCCGGTTCCGGGCTGACGTCCGCGAAGGTATAGAGACCGAGTTCCATCATCTGTCATCCTGGCGTTTTGTTTCTCGCGCTAGAGTTAGCGACCAGTTCGCCGCGCCGCCAGAGGGCCGGATGGTGAACAATGCATGTCCGTTTCAGCCGAATTCAGCCGAAAAGGCGTCTCCCGGCTGCAACAGCTCAGAATTTCATGGCTGGCATACCGTTTTGGCGCTTGAACTCTGGGTTTTCACGCGTATGTAAGCCTCGCAAATTGACTCCAGGGAAGTGGACTTGGCTATCTATAGGGAAAAAGACGTTTTCGAGCGGCGCAATGCCGCAAACGAGGCAAAGAAGGCGCTTCTCGAGCGCTTCAAGGCAAAGCCGGCAGCAGACGATCCAGCGGTGCTGGCACGACAGGCCGAACGCAAGGCAATCCTCGAAGCTCGTGCGATACGCGAGGCCGAAAAGGCCAGGCTGAAGCAGGAAAAGCTGGCGCGCGAAGCTGCCGAAAAGGCCGAGCGCGAAGCTGCTGCCGAAGCAGCGCGTATTGCTGCGGAAGAAGCGGCGCAGGCGGAAGCGAAGATCCGGGAAGCCGAAGAGAACGAGCGCATCGCTCGTTTGCTTGCCGACGAGGCCGAGCGCAAGGCCAAGCGCGACGCGCGCTACGCGGCGCGCAAGCAGCGCACCGGCAGGACGCCTCCGGGCTTTTCCGCTCGCTAGCGCTCCTACAGCGCGATTTCACCAATCAAATTCAGGGCCGCCTTGCAACGGCCCTGAACGCGTTTGTGCTGCGGCCTTGCAGCAAAACTAATGCATGTCGCGCAAAAGTGCGCAGCGGTTTTGCGATAACGACATGCATAAAAACAAGAGTTTAAAGCGCGTCGCTTGAATCCGTCCGAACGCGACGCGCTTTAGGCCGCAAGTTTCAATCCCATGATGCCGCAGACGATGAGTGCGATGCAGGCCAGCCTGATCGCGGTCGCAGGCTCGCCGAGCAGCCAGATGCCAAGCAGCGCCGTGCCGACGGTGCCGATGCCGGTCCACACCGCATAGGCCGTGCCGACCGGCAGGTTCTTCAGCGCCAGTCCGAGCAAGGCGAGACTGACGACCATCGAGACAACCGTCAGGACCGTCGGCAGCGGCTTTGAAAAACCGTCAGTGTGTTTGAGGCCGATCGCCCAGCCGATCTCGAACAGGCCAGCGAAGAAGAGAAGAATCCACGACATCGGAACGCTCCATTGGATTGCGGGTCGTCCCGGTCTTTTCTGAAAGCGCGAAGTCGTCTTCGCTGCATTGCTATAGAAATTTCGGGGCCCAATCAATAGCAGCGCCGACGGCATTTCAGGACCAATCGCTCAATGTCGATTGGCCCTGAAGTGCCGCCGGTCATGACCTTGCGCCGAAACGCCGAGGCCTACCTGTCCTTGAGTTTGATCGCCTTAACGGGCGGCGCTTTCAGGGTCGGGGCAGGGGCGGGTTTCTTCGCGTCCTTCTTCGGCTTGCGGGCTTCTTTGCCCGCCTTCATCGCACCTTTAGCCATGATTCGTTTCCTCCGATTGTGGTAAAGCGAAATGAACCAAGAGAAACGCCCGACCGCAAGAGGCATAATCTGGCGCCGGCGCCAGCCGGCGGCCGTCAACCGGTTTCTAATTCGCTCGTAAACCGCGTTGGTCCGTGCGATGATCTTTTTTTGCACTGCAGCAACAGCCCGTGCCTTCGCCGGGTGATGATCCGGCAGGCCGGTCAGGACGACAATGCGAATCCATATCGGCTGCGAGATGAGCTTCGACTTTCCGCAGGAAACGCCGCTGATCGCGATGCTCAACGTTCACTATTCCCGCGCGTCCGATCTCGAGCGGCCGGATTTCCTGACCTCGAACCCACCGGTGCCGATCGAGAGCTACCGCGACAGTTTCGGCAACTGGTGCAACCGTCTTGTCGCCCCGCCCGGGCGCTTTACCTTCGGCACGGACGCGGTGATCCGCGATCCCGGCACCTTCGAGATGGGCGACCTGATGGCGTGGCAGCACGAGGTGCGCGACCTGCCGTCGGAGACATTGCTGTTCCTGCTGCCGAGCCGCTATTGCGAGAGCGACGTGCTGGCGAGCGAGGCATGGCGGCTGTTCGGCCACACACCGCTCGGCATTCCACGCGTGCAGGCGGTCTGCGATTTCGTCCACAACCACATCATCTTCAATTACGGCAATGCGCGGCCGACGCGCACCGCGGCCGAGGCCTATCGTGAGCAAAGCGGCGTCTGCCGCGACTTCGCCCATCTCGCCGTCGCCTTCTGCCGCGCCTTGAACATCCCGACGCGCTACTGCACCGGCTACATCAGCGACATCGGCCTGCCGAAACCGTGGTCGGACATGGATTTCGCCGCCTGGATGGAGGTCTATCTCGGCGGCCGCTGGCATGCCTTCGATCCGCGCAACAATGCGCCGCGCATCGGCCGTATCCTGATCGCCTCCGGCCGCGACGCAGCCGATGTGCCGCTCACCCATATTTTCGGACCGGGCACGCTGGCCGGCTTTAAGGTCTGGACGGAAGAGGTTATCGAACAGGCGTCGGCGCAGCAGTATTGAACCGCCGGATGCTTCGCGCGTTGTGAATGCCTGTGGAGCTTCGACCGGTGCGCCGCTAAGCTCGAACGCATAGAGGCGCGGGCTGGAAGGGAGGAGCGAAGATGAAAATCGACGGCGGGTGCCATTGCGGCGCTATCACCTACGAGGCGGAAGTCGATCCGGACAAGACCAGTATTTGTCACTGCATCGATTGTCAGCAGCTGACCGGAACGGCGTTTCGGGTGACCGTGCCGGCGCCGGAGGACCACTACCGGATCACCAAGGGCACGCCGAAGATCTACATCAAGACCGCATCGAGCGGCGCCAGGCGCGCCCAGGCTTTTTGCGGCGAGTGCGGTTCGCATCTCTATGCCACGTCGGTTGGCGACGGGCCGAAAGTCTACGGCATCAGGGTCGGCACGGCGCGGCAGCGCGAACAACTGATCCCGAGAAAACAGATCTGGCACCGCTCGGCGCTGCACTGGCTGCCGGAGTTCGAAGGCACGACGATCGTCGAGGGGCAGTAGCCTCTCAGTCGTCGCCTTCGACGACCCTTAGTCTCAGCTGACCGGTCTTGGAGTCGGCGACGCGCGCACCCGCTTCGACCTTCGCGCCGGCCCCATGTGTCGTCTCGACCGATCCGGCGTCGCCCTCCGTCGGCTGCGCGCCGAATTCCAGCGCCTCGATCTTCTGGCCGCGCTTGGTCACCTTCGACGTCGAGACGAGGATATCGTCGATATCCTTGGCCGACTGGCCGAAATGGCTCTGCAGCTTGCGCACCCGCTCGTCGAGGCGCGAGACATCCTCCATCAGCCGGATGACTTCGCCCTGGATCAAATGCGCCTGCTCGCGCATGCGGGCGTCCTTGAGGATCGCCTGGATGACCTGGATCGACAGCATCAGCAGCGACGGCGAGACGATGACGATGCGGGCGCGGTGCGCCTTGTGGACAATCCCCTCGAAATTCTCGTGGATCTCGGCGAACACCGATTCCGACGGCACGAACATGAAGGCGGTATCCTGCGTCTCGCCTTGGATCAGATATTTTTCGGAAATATCGCGGACATGCACCTCGATGTCGCGCCGAAACGCTTGTGCGGCGACCTTCTGCAAATCGACACCTTCGGCGGCACGGATGGCGTTCCAGGCTTCCAGCGGAAACTTGGCGTCTATGGCAAGTGCGGGCGCGCCGTTCGGCATCTTCACCAGGCAGTCGGGCCGGCTGCCGTTCGACAAGGTCGCCTGGAATTCGTAGGCACCGTGGGGCAGGCCGTCGGCTACGATCGCCTCCATGCGCGACTGGCCGAAGGCGCCGCGCGTCTGCTTGTTGGAGAGGATCGCCTGAAGCTGAACGACCTGGCCGGCGAGCGACTGGATGTTGCCCTGCGCGGTATCGATGACCGCCAGCCGCTCCTGCAGTTTGGCGAGGCTGTCATGCGTCGATTTTGTCTGCTCGGTCATAGTCTGGCCGAGACGGCCGGTCATCGCGTCGAGGCGTTGGCCGATCGACTGCGTGAGTTCGGCCTGCCGCGCCCCGAACACTTCGGCGATGGCGCCCATGCGGCCCTGCATCTCGGCCTGGCTTGCCAAGATGCCGGCCATCCGCGCCTCGGCGTCGCGGGCGTGGTCGGCGGCTTCCGCGGCAGCCACCGCACGCGCCTTGGCCGACCGCCAGAGCGCGACGACCAGCGTCACGAACAGGCCCATGAACAGGATCGCGCCGAATGCCAGTGCGTGGCCGAGCGTGATCGTGGTGGCGCCGAAGCGGGCGACCGGTTCGGACAGGATGGTGGTCAAGTCGTTCATATGGGACAGCATAGATGATTCGGACTGACGGCACAGATCAAAACGTGAACGGCGCTTCAAATGCCCCGGTTGACGCCTTTCGTGCGAGGTCTTAGGTGAGACGCCATGTCGATCAAGCCGCTCATCATCCTTCCCGATCCCGTCCTGCGCCAGGTTTCGAAACCGGTCGAGCGCGTCGACGCCGCCTTGCGCAAACTGGCCGACGACATGCTGGACACCATGTATGATGCGCCGGGCATCGGTCTGGCGGCGATCCAGGTCGGCGAGCCACTGCGCTTGCTGGTGATCGACCTCGCCAAGGAAGACGAGACGCCGGCGCCGCAAGTCTTCATCAATCCCGAGATCCTGGAGAGCGCCGATCAGCGCTCGGTTTACGAGGAAGGTTGCCTGTCGATCCCGGACTACTATGCCGAGGTCGAACGCCCTGCCGCCGTGCGGGTGAAATATCTCGATCGCGACGGCAAGCTGCAGGAGATCGAGGCCGAAGGGCTGATGGCGACTTGCCTGCAGCATGAGATCGACCATCTCAACGGCGTTCTGTTCATCGATCACATCTCGAAGCTGAAGCGCGACATGGTGGTGAAGAAGTTCAAGAAGCTCGCCAGGGACAAGACGCCGGGCAGCAAGGCGCCCGGCAAGCTGGTGGGGTAGGGCGTTGTTCGAGCAGCCCGCGTAGAATCCCAAATCCATGTTGAGCAAAGACCTTCATTCGGATATCATTGATATCAGATCTGGAGGTGCCGATGGGCGATATGCTGATCAGAAATATTCCCGAACCCTTGAAGCGCGAGATCGAACAGGCGGCGCACAAGGGCGGCCAGAGCCTGTCGGGCAAAGCGATCGATCTGTTGCGCAAAGGCATGGTCGCGGAAAGAGAAGCCAAGCCGGAACCGGGTCTTTCAGCGTGGGACGCGATTCGCTCAGCATTCGCCGCTGAAAACGCGATTGACGACGAGTTCGCGAAGATAATGGACGAAATCGAGGCGGAACGGAAACGCGACTTCGGTCGCCCGGTCGAGGATTTCGAGTGATTGTCCTCGATACCAACATTGTTTCGGAAGCCAGCAAGCCCGCACCAGATTCGCATGTCTCCGCATGGTTTCGCAAACAGAATTTTCTTGAGCTCTACATGTGTGGGCCCGTCATCATGGAGCAGTCTTTTGGCGCCGAAAGATTTTTGAACAGGACAGGGTCGGACCGTTATGTTCGGGTGCTCGACCACCTGATTTTGCAGCAGTTTGCCGGCCGCATTGTGGATTTTGCCGGCTCGGTCCCCCGGTTGGCTGGGAAGCTTCGCGCTGCACGGGAGCAATATGGCCGCCCGATCAGCCTCCCTGACGCGATGATCGCTGCAATCTGCCTGGCGCATGACGCTACGCTTGCGACCCGCAACGTTCGCGACTTCGACGGGCTTGACCTGAAACTCGTAAATCCGTTTGAAGCGGGTGCCTGAGCCGACTTCCAGACCAAGACCGGAACAAAAATGCCCCTGCGCGTCATCTTCATGGGTACGCCCGAATTCTCCGTGCCGACGCTGCGGGCGATCGCGGAAGCCGGGCATGAGATAGAGGCCGTCTACACCCAGCCGCCGCGCGCCGCCGGCCGCCGCGGGCTGGAACTGACGCCGTCGCCGGTTCAGCGCGAGGCGGAGCGGCTGAGCATCGAGGTGCGAACGCCGGTGTCGCTGAAGAGCGAGGCCGAGCAGCAGGCGTTCCGCGCCCTGCGGGCCGATGTCGCCGTGGTCGTCGCCTATGGATTGCTGTTGCCCAAACCAATTCTCGAGGCGCCGCGGCTCGGCTGCCTCAATGGTCACGCGTCGCTGTTGCCACGCTGGCGCGGCGCCGCCCCTATCCAGCGCGCCATCATGGCCGGCGATACCGAGACAGGCATGATGGTGATGCGGATGGAAGAGGGCCTGGACACCGGCCCGGTGGCGATGGTCGAAAAATGCGCCATCGGCCCCGATATGACGGCCGGCGAACTGCACGATCGGTTGATGCACATTAGTGCCGCGCTGATGGCGGAAGCGCTGGCACGAATGGAACGGGATGCCCTGACATTTACCGCACAGGCGACGGAGGGGGTGACCTACGCCAAAAAGATCGATAAAGCGGAGACGCGCGTGGACTGGACGCGGCCTGCTGGCGAAGTCCACGATCATATTCGCGGCCTGTCGCCTTTTCCCGGCGCATGGTGCGAGACCGAAATTGGCGGCCGCTTGGAGCGGCTGAAACTGCTTCGCTCGACGCTTTCGGATGGCGCCGGCGAGCCGGGAGGAATTCTCGACGACCGGCTGACGGTCGCCTGCGAGTCAGGCGCGATCAGGCTGGTCGAAGTTCAACGTGCGGGCGGAAGGCCCATTGCCGCGCAGGAATTTCTGCGCGGGGCCAAGCTCGAAAAAGGAATGAAATTCTCATGAGCATGATGTCGATACGCGCGGCAACGCCGCGGGACCGCGAGGCGATCCGCCTCGTCGAGGAACACGCATTCGGCCAGCAGGCGGAGGCCGGACTGGTCGACGCGCTAGTCAGCGGCGGCGATGCCGTCGTCGAACTGGTGGCGGAAGAAGATGGACAGGTGGTCGGCCATATCCTGTTTTCGAGGCTTTTCGTGCAGAACGGCGGCAAGAGCTTTCTGGCGGTGGCGCTGGCGCCTCTGGCGGTCGAGCCGTCATTCCATGGCACCGGCATCGGCGGTGCGCTGGTCCGCGAGGCGCATATCCGCCTGAAGGAAGCCGGCGAGGTGCTGGCTGTGGTGCTTGGCGATCCCGCCTACTATGGCCGCTTCGGCTACAGTCATGCGCGCGCCGAAAAGTTCGAAAGCGAGTACCAGGGCGAAGCCCTGCAGGCGCAGGCCTGGGGCGAAGCGCCTGAGACCGGCAAGCTGGTCTATGCTTCGGCTTTTAGCTCCGCGCTCGCTGCCTAACCTCATCCTGCTTAGGAATGCCGCGTTTTCGCCTCGACATCGAATATGACGGCAGCCTCTATGCCGGCTGGCAGCGCCAGGCAGACCAGCCTTCGGTGCAGCAGGCGATCGAACAGGCGATCGAGAAATTCTGCGGCGAACGGGTCTCGCTGCGCGGCGCCGGCCGCACCGATGCCGGCGTCCATGCGACCGGTCAGGTGGCGCATGTCGATCTCGTCAAGGCATGGCCTGATGACAAGGTGCGCGATGCCGTCAATGCCCACCTGCAAACGGTCAAGGCGCGCATCGCCATCCTCAACGCGGCTGTCGTGCCTGATAGCTTCGATGCGCGTTTCTCGGCGATCGGCCGCCACTATCTCTACCGCATCGTCAACCGGCGCGCGCCGGCGGCACTCGACAAGGGCAAGATCTGGTGGGTGCCGAAGCGGCTCGACGCCGAGGCCATGCACGAGGCGGCAAAGGTGCTGCTGGGGCGGCATGATTTCACCACGTTCCGCTCGACCCAGTGCCAGGCCGACAGCCCGGTCCGGACGCTCGACCGGCTGGATGTCAGTCGGCTGGGTAACGTGATCGAAGTGCGAGCCTCAGCGCGCTCGTTCCTGCACAATCAGGTGCGCTCGATGGTCGGCTCGCTGAAGCGCGTCGGCGAAGGCGGCTGGACAGTTGCCGACCTGAAGGCGGCGCTCGGCGCGCGCGACCGTGCCGCTTGCGGCCAGGTGGCGCCGCCCGACGGGCTTTTTCTTATCGGTGTGGATTATCCGAAGGTCGACTAAGCCGGCGCACCAATGCCGAGCAGCGCCTCAAGGCCGAACAGAACGACCAGCGACGCCACGAACATGCCGGCGAAGACAGCGGTGCCGACAGCCGCGCCCCTGCCGATGGCGACGTTTGTCATCCGCCAGGTCAGGATCATCGACAACGCAAACAAAAGCAGCGACGCCAGTACGGCGAACTCGTTGGTGGACGGCAGGAAAAGCCTGATCAACGCCGCTGGCAGCATCATCCAGGCGATGATCGCCGACGCCCAGTTGCTGGCGACGACATAGTGGACGAAACGCCCGCCAATGCCGGCGCGCGGCGCGACCAGGGCAAGGCCGACAAGCGGCAATACCCAGGCGCCGACGTCGACCGTCGCCAGACGGATCAGCATGCTGAAGCGCCCCGCGAATGCACTCGGATCGCCGATCTCGTTGGCAAGGCCGACCCAACCGACGATCAGCGCCGGTGCCGCAACGACAATGGCGAAGAAGGAATTCCAGAAACCGTCGGCCGAAAGGTCGAGCTGGCGCAGCCCGTCGGCCTTGCCGAGCATCAGTCGCCAGGCGCCGTTCAGCGAAGCATAGGTTTCATCCGACGAAAGCATGATTACGATACGTCTCGCTCGAACCAGTCTCCGATGAAGCGCTGATAGATCTGCGTCAGCGTCTCGAGGTCGGCAAGCGCGACGCGTTCATCGACCATGTGCATGGTCTTGCCGACCAGCCCGAACTCGACCACCGGGCAATAATCCTTGATGAAGCGTGCGTCGGAGGTACCGCCGGAGGTGGAAAGCGCCGGCTTCCTGCCGATCACCGCCTTGACCGAACCGCTGAGCGCTTCGATCAGCCGGTCGTCTCGGGTGAGGAAGACGTGGCTCGGCCGGTCGCGCCAGACGAGCTCGTAATCGACCGGCGTCGTCTTGCCGGTCCGGTATTTCTTGCGCTTCGCCGCCTTGTCGAGACGGTTGTGGATTTCCGCCTGGATGGTCTCGGCGGTCCATGTGTCGTTGAAGCGAATGTTGAAGGCGGCGGTCGCCTTCGCCGGAATGACATTGGTGGCCGGATTGCCGACGTCGATCGAGGTCACCTCCAGATTGGTCGGCTGGAAGTCCTTGGTGCCCTTGTCGAAGACGGGGTGCAGCAAGGCGTCGACCAACGTCATCAGCCCGCGCACCGGATTGTCGGCAAGCTGCGGGTAGGCGGCGTGGCCCTGGCGGCCGTTGACGATGATGCTGCCGGACAAAGAGCCGCGCCGGCCGATCTTGATCATGTCGCCCAGCGCATCGGGATTGGTCGGCTCGCCGACGATGGACGCGTCCCATTTCTCGCCCTTGGCGGCCGCCCATTCGAGCAGCTTTGTCGTGCCGTTGATGGCCGGCCCTTCTTCGTCGCCGGTGATCAGCAGCGAGACCGAGCCTTTCAGGCCGCCTTTCGACTCGAGATGGCGCGCCACCGCGGCGACGAAACAGGCGATGCCGCCCTTCATGTCGACGGCACCGCGACCGAACATCTCGCCTTTGGCGATCTCGGCAGCGAAAGGCGGATGCGTCCATGAAGTCTCGTCGCCGACCGGCACCACGTCGGTATGCCCGGCGAACATCAGGTGCGGACCGTTGCCGGAGCGCCGCGCATAGAGATTTTCGATATCGGGTGTGCCTCCTTCCGAAAACACCGGGCGCTCGACGGAAAAGCCGAGTGGTTTCAGCATTTTTTCCAGTGTGCTCAGTGCCCCGCCCTCAATGGGCGTCACCGAGGCACAGCGGATGAGGGCGGCGAGATTTCCAGCGGGATCGGTCGGCAACGTCATGGGCAAAAGCGATAGTCGAAAGCGCAAGGCCTGTCACGGGCAGACATAAGGGCCAGCCATCCCGCCAACATTATGGTTTTCATGCCGTATAGTCGCAGGCCTAATGCATGTCGCCCAAAGCATGCGCTCGGGCTTGTCCCGTGGGTGCGCAGCAGTTTTGGGACAACAACATGGATAAGAACAAAGGTTTAAGCGCGTCGCACGAATCGCTTCAGACGCGACGCGCCTAGGGCGGGATATTGGATGGACGGAGGCGATAAAAGGCCCCCGTGATCGGGTCAGTTCGCGGCCCGCACATGCGCCCAGTAACGGCCCTTGCCGGTGCGCTTGGCTTCATAGAGCGCGTGATCGGAACAGGTGAGAAGAATTTCCGGCTCGCCGCCGTCGGCAGGCGCGAAGGCGCTTCCAATGCTCAACCCGATGGGTATTGCGGTGCCGACGCCAAGGTCGAAAGGTACCGAAATCTTCTCAATGGCCCGCTTTGCCAGGTAGGTGGCTTCGATCTCGGATGTGCCGGGCAGCAGGATGACGAATTCGTCACCGCCGATGCGAAAGACCACATCCCCCGGCCGGAAAGCGCGTTTCAATCGTTCGGCCACCTTGCGCAGCAGCACGTCGCCGACCGCGTGGCCGAAGCGGTCATTGACGTGTTTGAAGCCGTCGAGATCCATGCTGAGAACGGCAAACGGCCTGCCGCCATTTGCGGCCGGTGCCGCAAGCTCGCTGCACATGCCGCGCAGTTTCTCCTGAAGGAAGATGCGGTTTGGCAGGCCGGTCAGTGCGTCCTTGATCGCCAGATCGCGATTGTCCAGTTCGGCGCGGATCATGCGGGCGTTGATCGCATGATTTTGAAGGAGCACGATGATGACGCCGGCCACATAGAACGGCACTTGAATTACGACGATCGACATTCCGGGCGCCGGAGAAAACAGCGCGCCAACCAGAAAAGGCAGGCTTACGGCCAGCATGACGAATATGGCGTAGCGCGGGGTCGCTGCGTTGCGGGACGACACCACGCCGACCACGCCTGCGACATTCAGGGCAGCCAGCACGGCGAGCGCCATATGCCCGCTGACGACGCAGCCATAGCAGCCGAGGCCGAAAATGACCGACCATGGGCCCCCGGCGGCCATGAGGCCTGCCAGCGGCCCCGTTCCCCCGCGCTTGCGGGCCCGCTCACATTCCCGCATCAGCAGGAAGCGGGCGGCAAACAGGATGAGGTCGGCCGCGATCCACGCGTACGGCCACCGGTCGCCGGTGACGACCGCGGCGCTGACTGCCAGCACCAGGACGCTGATTGTGCCGAACAGGACGGCGAATTTGCGGTCGAAGGTGGTCTCGAGAAGCCGCGCGCGGACAGCTTCCGGTTCCGCTCTCATCGGTGAAGAAAACCAGGCGAACAGCCGCGCGCCGGCGCTTCGCTTTCCGCGCGTTTTCGGGTTGGCCAAGGGTTCGTCGTGTGCCAGTCGAGTGCTCCGTGTCGGGCGGCACAGTCTCCACGTGCATGCTGGACCAAGGTGATTAAGATTAGCTTAGGTACCTGGACGAGCCGACCGCAACGAACCGTCGATCAGGGTGATCTTTTGCCAGATCTTCCGCGACAGGTTGGAGCTCAGGGTTTCGATGTCGTTGACACCGTCGACGACCACATTGTCGTTGACCGACTGGGCGAACAGCGCGGCGATCTTGCCGGTGATCGACAGCATTTCGGAGCAATAGTCGAGGTAGCGGGCGAGATCGGCACGGTCGGTTATGCGTGCCGGTGAATGCGATGTCGGCTTGAAATCGGTTGAAAGCGCTGCCGGATCTTTGGTCAGCTGATGCATGTCGATGACATGGATCAGCGATCGCAAGCCGTGAAGCTTGCGAAACACCTGCTTGCGCTTGATGCGCTCCTCGGTTCGGATCAGGGCCAGGAAGCCGAGCATCGCGAGGATGATCATGTTGATCAAGGATTCGATGCCTTGCACCGACTGGATGGCATCGTGGGTGCCCGAGATACGGCCGAGCGGCAGGATGGTGCCGACGAACAGGAACGTCAGCGCGCCGGCGGCAATGGCGGTGACGACGACGCCGCGCAGCCACCAGATCGGCGCTTCCAGCGCCTTCGCCGCCTTGGCCAGATCACGCGACAGCGATACGAGTTCGATGGCGACGCCACGCAAGCCTGCATCGGGAAAACGCTCGGAGACGCGTTTTTCCAGTCGCTCGGCCGTTTCGATGATCAGTTTCGAATCAAGCGTGCGGTAGCGCATGGCTAGATACCCGACCGGCGCTCAGGATTCGGCCGGCGCATTGGTGCGTTTGCCGTAGCGATTGGGTCCGGGGTCGCTTTTGAAGAAGGCCAAAATAATAAGGAGAATGGCGCCGACGATGAGAGAGATCAATGCGTAGTAGGTAGGCTTGCCGAAATCATGGAACCGCTTCGCCGTTAGCGCAAAGGTCGACCATGTCGAGACAACCACGGCGATCCACCAGGCGAGCGCCCAGTACTGACTTGCGGGAGTGCCTAGCGGCGTTCGCGAGAACTGGTAGAGCAGGAAAAGCTGAACCAGGAGCGGCAAAAGACCGGCCAAAACGTAGGCACTGGGGTTCACTCGCCCGGAAAGGCTGAAGAAAAGCCATAGAAATCGAGGTCTGTCGAGCAAGCGGGTGCGTCCGTTTTTTGCGAAGGATCAATCGCGAAGCAGTTCGTTGATCGAGGTTTTGGAGCGGGTCCTGGCATCGACGCGCTTGACGATGACGGCGCAGTAGAGGCTCGGACCGGGCTCGCCATTGGGCAACGGCTTGCCGGGCATCGAGCCGGCGACGACGACGGAATTGGCCGGCACTTCGCCGTAGAAGACCTCACCGGTGGCGCGGTCGACGATCTTGGTCGACTGACCGATGAAGACACCCATGCCGAGCACCGAGCCCTCGCGCACGATGCAGCCTTCTACCACCTCGGAGCGTGCGCCGATGAAGCAATTATCCTCGATGATGGTGGGGCCGGCCTGCATCGGCTCCAGCACGCCGCCGATGCCGACGCCGCCCGACAGATGCACATTCTTGCCGATCTGGGCGCAGGAGCCGACCGAGGCCCATGTGTCGACCATGGTGCCGCTGTCGACGTAGGCGCCGACATTGACGAAGGACGGCATCAGCACGGCACCTGGCGCGACATAGGCGGAGCGCCGCACGATCGACGACGGCACGGCGCGGAAACCTGCCTTCTCGAAATCGATGGCGCTCCAGCCGTCGAATTTCGACGGCACCTTGTCCCACCACACGGCCTGGCCGGGACCACCCTTGATGATCTCCATCGGGTTGAGCCGGAACGACAGCAGCACCGCTTTCTTCAGCCACTGGTTGACCTGCCATTTGCCGTCGGCCTGCCGCTCGGCAACGCGGGCGATACCCCGATCGAGCAGGTCGAGCGCCGACTGGATGGCGTCGCGCGTCGCGCCGCGGGTTGCCGTCGAAATCGTCTCGCGTTCCTCGAAGGCGGTTTCGATGGTGTTTTCGAGACTCGCCAGATCGGGCTTCGACATGAATTCGCTCCATTACCAAGCTGTTAAGGGGCCGCACCTTAACCTGTCTTGAAAGTCGCCGGACCCTATGTGAAGGCTTGGTGAGGGTCAATCGCGGCTGCGTCACGGGACGGCGCAAGTGAATAATTGGACGGGTAGGTAATATGACTCCTATGGAAAAGGCGGGGTGGACGCCGCTGCCGCATTCGGACGAGGATCTGGAGCGGTCGAAAAGCGTGCCGGACACGCCGCAGACGCGTGCCGAGACCTACCGGCTGGCCTGGAACGATCCCGACTTCATGACGCGGCGCGAATTGCGCGCGGTCAGACTGCAGCTCGAACTGTTGAAGCCCGAGATGATCCTGGCCGAGCGCGGCATCCGCTCGACCGTCATCCTGTTCGGCGGCGCGCGCATCCCCGAGCCGGACGGTGAAGCCTGGGCAGCCAAAAACGAGACGCAGAAGAAGAACCTCGAGAAAAACAGTAAATATTACGAGGAAGCGCGAAAATTCGCCCGCCTCTGCTCGCAGCAGTCGGCCACCTCTTATTATCGCGAATTCGTCGTGGTGACAGGCGGCGGACCCGGCGTCATGGAAGCCGGCAATCGCGGCGCCGACGATGTCGGCGCACCGTCGATCGGCCTCAACATCGTGTTGCCGCACGAGCAGGCGCCGAATGCCTATGTGACGCCGGAGCTCTGTTTCAACTTCCACTATTTCGCTGTCCGCAAGATGCACTTTGTCATGCGCGCCAAGGCTGTCGCGGTGTTTCCGGGCGGCTTCGGCACGATGGACGAATTCTTCGAGACGCTGACCCTGATCCAGACCGGCCGCATGGAGCGCGTGCCGGTGATCCTGTTCGGCAAGGCGTTCTGGAAAAGGGCGATCGACCTCGATTTCCTCGCCGAGCAAGGCACGATCACCCCCGGCGACCAGGACATCATCGATTTCGTCGACACCGCCGACGAGGCCTGGGGGATCATCAGCCGCTTCTACAAGCTTTAGCCCGCTGGCTGTATCGATCCGGCTGCACGAAGCAACTGCCTCAAGCGGTGACGTCGACGATCGCGGTGAGGAATTCGGCAAGGTCGTCGGTGACGAAATCCACATCGTCCTCGTTGGCCGGATCACGTTCCCAGATCTCCGAGAAGGTCGGCTCGAAGTTGCGCGGCACGACCAGCACCGTGGTCATGCCCAGCGATTTCGGCACGGACAGGTTGCGGGCCAGATCCTCGAACATCACCGCATTGTGGCCGGTGACGGCGTGGAGTTCCGCAAACTTCTCGTAGGTGCGGCGCGCCGGCTTGGGGTTCAGCCCGGCAGCGACGATATCGAAGATGTCGTCGAAATGGTCAAGGATGCCGAGCTGGCGCGCGGTGCGTTCGGCATGCCTGCGGTCGCCATTGGTGAAGATGAACTTGCGGCCGGGAAGCTGGCGGATGGCGGTGCCGAGAACGGGATCGGGAACCAGCCAGGAATAGTCGATATCATGGACCTTCTCGAGAAAATCGTCGGGATCAATGCCGTGGCGCGCCATCAGACCGTTCAGCGTCGTGCCGTATTCCCGGTAGAGTTCCTTCTGCAGCTTGCGGGCATCGTCGCGTGGCAGCGTCAGCAATTCTCCGACATAGGCGGTCATCTTCACGTCGATCTGCGAGAACAGGTTCGAATGATGCGGATAGAGCGTGTTGTCGAGGTCGAACACCCAGTCGGTGACATGGGCAAAACGGGCGGGATCCGGGAGCGTGGTCATGCAATCCTTATGGCACGAAACAATGCTTTTGGCAGAGGCTTTATCCACAACTTATGCGCGTTGCGAGTGGCGAAAATGGCGCCATGATTCAAATTTTAAGCATCGCCGAAAGGTGGCATTCAGGGCTTGCTGGCACAGAGACGGTTCAGGGGGAACCAGCGATGAGCCGCATATTTCTGAAGTCTGCCGCCGTCGCTTTCGCCTCCGTCGCAATCTCGCTTTTGTTGACGCTGATCATCGTTCCGGCAATCGGCTTCCCGTTCAACCGCACGATCTGGCTGACATCCACGGTCTGCCCGCTCGCGCTTGCCTGGATCGCTAGCGCCTACACCTTCTGGCAGGGTGAGAGGTTGAAAAGCGCCCATCGCGACCTCGCCCGCGCTCATGCACAGCTCGCCGCAGCGCATCGGCGCCTGTCGGAAAAGGCGAGCCGCGACGACATGACCGGCATGCTCAACCGCGAGAGCTTCTTTGCGGCGCTCGAGGCCTCCCGGCGTAAATCCGATCGCGGTGCGTTGCTGATCATCGATGCCGACCACTTCAAGATCATCAACGACAGCTACGGCCATCTGACCGGCGACGAGGCGTTGCTCCTCATTGCAAGCGCGATCGAGCGCGGCGTGCGCAGCGGCGACGTGATCGGCCGCATCGGCGGCGAGGAATTCGGTGCGTTTCTGGTCGGCGCCACCGAACAGGAAGCCAAACGCGTCGCCGAACGCATTCGCGGTGAAGTCGAGCTGATCCGCTTCCGTCCCGTCGATGAGCGGGTCATACCCCTCACCGTCAGCATCGGCGGTGTCACCTGCGGCGAGGATGCCGGCGTATCGGATCTGATGCGTGCCGCCGACCACCGCCTTTACCAGGCCAAGCATCGCGGCCGCAATCTCACCATCCTGGACAGGGACATTTCCGAAGCGGCCTGAGCGGTCTCGCTCATTAAGAAATCCTAACGCTGTTTGGGCGCAGCCGGGCCGCTTACACGGCTTAAGCAAAGTGTGCAGCTAGGTTTTGGCACGGAATTGGCATTGGCCTGCCGGCTGGGCGACCACCTCGGCAAGGTCATCTGCGTGTAGAAGGCCGGCTCAGCCTGCCGAGGGATCGTCGCCACAGTGCGCCACCAATATCGCCGGCGCCGATCGGCTGGAGCGTCCGAGCCGCCCAGCGTCTAATGTTTCGCCGGGTCGAGCGGCGGCTTGCCCTTGTGGCGTCCGATGATCGCTGCCATTTCGGCGACGTTCTGGAAGGCATCGCGCAAAACGTCGAAGGACGGCAGCACGAAATAGGCGCGCTGGAACTTGTCGATCTCGTAGCTGGTGCGCATCACCGTTTCCAGATCGAAGGGGACATGGTGCGCGTCCTTGCTTTCAATCGCGAATTGAAGTTCCGCAAAGGACGACATCAGCCCGGCGCCGAAAGCCTTCAGCGGTTGGCCTGCTTCCTGGATCAGCCCGTATTCGACAGTGTACCAGTAGAGGCGGCTGATCATCTCGTCGCCGCCGAGCGCGATCAGATGCTCGGCCTTCTCGCCATACATCTGCATGAAATCGGCAAAGACCGGCTGCGTCAGCGCCGGCACATGGCCGAAGAAGTCGTGGAACATATCCGGCTCGACGATGTAGTCGAGCTCTTGTTTCGTCCGCAGCCAGTTGGTCACCGGAAAGCGGCGGTTGGCGAGGTGGACGAAGAAGGCTGGTGCGGGAATGAGGCCCGGCACGGCGACGATTTCCCAACCGGTAAGCTTGCGCAGCTTTTCGCTGACGACACCGAAATCCGGAATCTTGTCGAGCAGGCCCAGCGTGGCGACGCCGTCGAGATAGGACCGGTGTGCCAACTTTTTAGTCAGCTTCGTCTGGCGGTCGCACAGTGTACGCCACACCGCCTGCTCGTCGGCAGTGTAGTTGTAGCTCTGCTCCACGGTGAAATCGGCACGGCAGACCGAATAGTCGCCGCGAAGGCCTTGCGCCGCGCATTCGCGGGCGTAATCGGCAACGCTCATCGTCATGGCTGTTCTCCCTGGAAATCACGACTAACATCATAAAAGTTTAGCCGGGTCCGGTGAGGCAAATCCGCTTTGATGATGGCCCGAACAGGCGATTTGAGGTAAAAGCCACCACAGCAAAGCTGCAGGAGAGTGAAAGTGCCTCAGTTTGACGATTTTGAGATCAAGATGCTCGATATCTTGCAGCGCGATGGGCGCAAGCCGGTGTCCGAACTGGCCCAGGAGATCGGCCTTTCGACGACGCCATGCGCGCGCCGCTTCGAGGCTCTTCAGAGCGCCGGCATCATCAAGGGCTTTGCCGCTGTGCTCAGCCGCCGCGCCATCGGCCTGATGGTCGAAGTGTTCATTCAGGTGCGCCTGGTAACCCACAGCGACGGTTCGCCCGAAACCTTCATCGCCGCCGTGCAGCGCATGGACGAGGTGTCGTCGTGCTGGACGATGACCGGCGACTACGATTTCCTGCTGCATGTGATGGTGCCGTCGGTCGACGAGCTCAACGCCTTTGTCATGCACCGGCTGATGCGGCTCGACGGCGTGCGCGATGTCCACACGCAGCTCGTGCTGCAGAACATCAAGGGGCCGGGCCACGTGCCGCTTGGGCACCTCAGGCGATGAGTTCGCCCTGGCGCTTGCGCCGCCCTGGACTTCTGCCCGACCAGGTGTCGGCCTGCGCTCAAGGCACGATCAGGGTGCCGGCGCCGTGTTCGGTAAACAGTTCGAGCAGCACCGAATGCGGCGTCTTGCCGTTGAGGATGACGACGCCCTCGACGCCGCGCTCGATCGCCTCGATGCAGGTCTCGACCTTGGGGATCATGCCGCCCGACACCGTGCCGTCCTTGATCAAGGCCTTGGCCTCGGCCACGGTCAGTTCATCGATGAGCTTCTTGTTCTTGTCGAGCACGCCGGGCACGTCGGTGAGGAACAAAAGGCGTGTCGCCTGGCAGGCACCGGCAATCGCGCCGGCGAAGGTGTCGGCATTGATGTTGTAGGTGTGGCCGTCGCGGCCCGGCGCCACCGGCGCCAGCACCGGGATCATTTCGGACCGCGCCAGAAGGTCGAGCAGCGTGCGGTCGACCTCGATCGGCTCGCCGACGAAGCCGAGATCGAGCACGCGCTCGATATTGGAGTCCGGGTCGATCATGGTCTTGCGCGCCTTTTCGGCGAAAACCATGTTGCCGTCCTTGCCGCACAAGCCGATCGCCCACTCGCCCTCGGCATTGATCAGCGCGACGATCTCCTTGTTGATCGAGCCGGCCAGCACCATCTCGACGATCTCGACCGTCTTCTGGTCGGTGACGCGCAGGCCGCCTTCGAACTTCGATTCGATGCCCATCTTGCTCAGCATGGCGCCGATCTGCGGGCCGCCGCCATGAACGACGATCGGGTTGACGCCGGATTGTTTCAGCAGCGCGATGTCGCGGGCGAAGGCCTTGCCGAGCGCAATGTCGCCCATGGCATGGCCGCCATATTTGACCACGACCGTCTTGTTTTCGTAGCGCTGCATATAGGGCAGCGCCCTCGAAAGCAGCGCGGCCTGCATTTCGGCGGTGGCGGCGAGGTCCGTCATCGGCATGGTTCCCAGCTTGGCATGAACGGCGGCGTCTTAGCGGGAATTGGCGCAGGGGGCAAACGGCTTTGCTGTCACATCAGGTGAAATCGGCCCGCTTTATGCCGGCATCTGCAGCGGCGCCCGCCGCGCCTGCCATCCCGAAATCTTTTCCATTTGCGCGGCGAAGGACAACAAGGTCTCCTCGTCGCCGGGGCGGCCGGCGGCCTGGATGCCGAGCGGCAGGCCGGCATCGGTGACATGGACAGGCAGCGCGATCGACGGCTGGCCGCTGACGTTCTGGATCGCCGGCCAGGGGGTGAACCACAGGCTCTTGTCCATCAACTGGCCGAACAGCGGCTTGAATTTCAGCAGACGGGCAAGCCGCAGCCTGTCGAGCACGTCCTCTATGAACGCATCGGCGCCCTTCGGGTCCATGGCGCCGCAGGCGAGCGGCGGATGGGCGATAACCGGCATCAGCACGGCATCGTACGGCGCGGTCTCGGTGATCAGGCGGCGTGACGTGGCATGCAGCCGCTGCAGGCCGGCGTAGATCTCGCCGGCCGAGACGATCTCGCCGAAGCGGCTCATCAGACGCGTGGCGCGCTCGACGTCGCCCGAAACGGAGCGGCCGACGCGCAAGACTTCAATGCGCATCGCGCCGGCGACTGCCGCAGCCACCGTCCTGGCGAAATCGGCGATGAAGTCGCGACCGATATAGGGCAGGTCGATCTCCTCGATCGTATGGCCGCCTTCGCGCGCCAATGCCATAGCCGTGTCCAGTGCCGTCGGCGTCTCGGCCGATATCGGCAGGCCGAGCGGCGATTTCCGGTAGACGGCCAGTTTCAGCTTGCCGGGGTCGCGCGCCGCCGCGGCGGCAAAAGTTCCCCTCGGCGGCGGCGCCGCATACGGTGACAGCGGATCGGGTCCATGCGTCAGGTCGAGCAGCAAGGCCGAATCCCGGACCGAGCGGGCAACGGCGTGGTCGACGACCAGACCGTACCAGCTTTCGGTGACGAGCGGCGACAGCGGCACACGGCCGCGCGAGGTTTTCAGCCCGACCAGCCCGGTGCAGGCGGCGGGAACGCGGATCGAGCCACCGCCATCCGAAGCATGTGCCACCGGCACGACGCCGGCCGCGACCAGCGCCGCCGCACCCCCGGACGAGCCGCCGCTGGTATGGGCCGTATTCCACGGATTGCGGGTGATGCCGAAAGCGGTGGATTCGGTCATCAGCCTCAGCCCATGTTCGGGCGAGGTGCTGGTGGCGATCGGGACAAGGCCGGCGGCCAGATGGCGTTCGGTCATCACCGAGTCGAAATCGGCAACGAAAGCCGGAATGCGGCTGCCGCCGTGCGTCGGCACGCCTTTCATGGCGATGCCGAGATCCTTCAGGGCAAAGGGCACACCGGCCAGCGGCAGCTTGCGGTCGATGGTTTTCGCCCGCGTCCGCGCCGCCTCGTAAAGCGGCTCGGCGATGGCATTGATGTCCGGGCGAGTGGCCTCGGCCCGAGCGATCGCCGCATCGACGAGCTCCTGCGGCGAGATTTCTCCCTTGCGCACCAGGCCGGCCAGGCCGATTGCGTCATGTTCCCACAAGGCCCGTTCGACGGACATTCTTGCTTCCCCCAAATATTGGCAAGCTAGAGCATCGGACCCAAAAGTGGAAACCGGTTTTGAGAAAATCCGATGCTCAAACAAAATCGGCTCTTTTCTTGGCAATCGAAGTTCACGACGCTCTCGCTGCCCAGAACGCTTCCGCCGTTGCAAATAGATTGCAATCGCCTAATTTGACAGCCGATGACGCCGCAGGATATCAGCAATCTGATTGTCCAGACTTCGATGAAGGACCGGGCTGCGTTCGATCTGCTCTACCGGCAGACCAGCGCGAAACTTTTTGGCGTTTGCCTTCGTGTATTGAAGGACCGGGGAGAGGCAGAAGAGGCGCTGCAAGAGGTCTTCGTCAAGATATGGACGAAGGCGGATCGTTTCGCCGTCTCGGATCTAAGCCCGATTTCCTGGCTGGTGGCCATTGCGCGCAATCATGCGATCGACCGGATAAGGGCGCGGCGAGAGCCTGCCGCCTACATCGATGCCGCGCTCGAGGTGGCCGATCCGGCGCCGGGACCGGAGGCTGCGGTTGTTGCGGGCGGTGAATCCGAGCGCATCTATCGTTGTCTCGATGAATTGGAAAAGCCCCGGGCGGCGGCCGTCCGGGGCGCCTATCTGGACGGCGAAAGCTATGCCGAACTGGCCGTACGCCATGGCGTGCCGCTGAACACGATGCGGACCTGGCTGCGGCGCAGCCTGTTGAAGCTCAGAGAGTGTCTGGAAAGATGACGCCGGCAGAAGATAACGGACCGGAACCTGGGGGCGACGACCTGTTCGCCGCCGAATACGTTCTTGGCGTGCTTGACGCGGACGAACGCGAGATCGCGTCTCGTCGCATCGACGCGGACGCCGCTTTCGCGCGCCTTGTCGATACCTGGGAGGCGCATCTTTCGCCGATGGCCGCCGCCTATCCGGAGACAGAGCCGCCGATCAGGGTCAAGGAGGCATTGGATCGCCGGCTGTTCGTGGCAGAGCCTCGCGCCGGCCTCTGGTCCAGCCTTGCCTTCTGGCGCGGTCTTGCCGCAGCTTCTATCGCGGCGCTGGCGATCTACATCGCCGTGCCTTACCTCAACCCGCCGGTCGAACAGCCGCGGCTCGTTGCCTCGCTGGCTGCCGATGGCAGCGACGTCAGATATCTTGCCGTCTACGACGCCGCCCATCGCGAGGTCGGCTTGTCGCATGTCTCCGGCGAGCGCGCCGCCGGCAAGGATTTCGAGCTGTGGATGATCGAGGGCAAGAACGCGCCGGTCTCGATGGGCATCATCCCGGCCGGTCAGACCGCGCGTATGACCATCTCCGCGGCCGTGCAGGAAAAACTTGCGCAGGGCGCCGTTCTTGCGGTCAGCCTTGAACCGGCCGGCGGTTCGCCGACCGGCCAGCCGACCGGCCCTGTGGTCGCTGCGGGCGATCTGAAGAGCATCTGATCGCCTCCGTCTGCCGACTTTTCGAGAAGATTTTAAATCTATCGCCTGTGGTGACGTTAGCTGTGAAGCATGCAGGCTGTAAGATTCCAACCCTGAAAATCATTCTCGCCGTTATAAAAAATAAAATTTTCTCCTGAACGGCGAAACTCGGGCATTTATCCCCCCGTATCTCCTTGCGCCCCAAAGAGGGGAAGAAATAAACTGAGGAGATAGAAATAATGCGTAAGTTCGCCACCCTTTTGCTTGCCGGAACGGTCGCCGTCTCCGCGCTCGCCACCGCCGCCTATGCCCAGAATCCGATGGTCGGCGGCGCCGCCATGTATGCCACCAAGAACATCGTCGAGAACGCCGTCAATTCGAAGGATCACACCACGCTGGTCGCGGCCGTCAAGGCCGGTGGTCTCGTCGACACGCTGCAGAGTGCCGGTCCCTTCACCGTGTTCGCGCCGACCAACGAGGCCTTTGCAGCACTTCCGGCCGGCACCGTCGACACGCTGCTCAAGCCCGAAAACAAGGACAAGCTGGTCAAGATCCTGACCTGCCACGTCATCGGTGCCAAGGCGATGGCCGCCGACGTCGCCAAGATGGCCATGGACGATGGTGGCGCGCACAAGGTCAAGACGGCTGGCGGCTGCGAGCTGACGCTCAAGGCCGACGGCGGCAAGGTCACCGTGACCGACGAGAACGGCAATGTCGCCAATGTGACGGTCGCCGATGTCGAGCAATCGAACGGCGTTATCCACGTCATCGACAAGGTTCTCCTGCCGAAGATGTAACGAAGGGGTCGTCGCCAGCGAAGATATGGCTGAGGCACGATGCCGAGTGCGCGGGTTCCGCTTGCGTGACCCGCGCAATCGGCAGACGTACACTCCGCGCCGTCCGCTGTAGGCGTGGGGCAGGTGCGGAGTGCCCGTTGTCGGGAGCTGGCCGTCACCAGCTTTTGATTTCCATGTGACGGTCGAATTTGGCAAAGGGACAGAGGAGGAATGGTGATGATCCGGCGCGACTTTCTTTGGAGCGGTGCCGCTGTGGCATTGTTGGCAGGCACGGCGGCAGCGCTGCGCATGGGTCGGCCGCAGGATGCACACGCGACCGAAACCTTCGAGGTCACCAAGACCGAGGCCGAGTGGCGCGCCATCCTGTCCGATGCGGCTTTCAATGTGCTGCGCAAGGAAGGCACCGAATATCCCGGCACCAGCCCGCTGCTCAACGAACACCGCAAGGGCATCTTCGCCTGCGCCGGCTGCGACCTGCCGCTCTATTCGTCCGAGACGAAGTTCGATTCCGGCACCGGCTGGCCGAGCTTCTGGCAGGAGATTCCCAATTCAGTCGGCATGACCGTGGACAGGTCGCTCGGAATGACCCGAACCGAAGTCCACTGCCGCCGCTGCGGCGGTCATCTCGGGCATGTCTTCGACGACGGCCCGCCGCCGACCGGCTTGCGTCATTGCATCAACGGCGTCGCCTTGACCTTCAAGCCGGCCACCGCCTGACCTACAGCGCTCGCGTTTGACCGGCATCACGCGACGCGCTTTAGGTTGTTGTCTTATGCATGTCGTTATCGCAAAACCGCTGCGCACTTTTGCGCGACATGCATTAGAGCGCCGCGCGTCTTTTTGGACGCGCAAAATTGCGCGATCAGTGTCCGCCACCTCCGCCCGCCTGCTCGGCCGGCTTGCGGATGACCATGGTGAAGATCGCCAGCGTGGCGAACAGCGCCGTCAAGAGATAGAACACGTCCATGAAGGACAGCAGCGAGGCCTGCTGCTGGACCATAGCAGACAGTTTGGAGATCGCCGCCTTGGATGCGTCCAGGCCGGCATTCTGCTGGAAGTCGAGCGTCATGTTCTGCAGCTTGGTCTGCGCCTCGGCACTGCCCCATTGCACATGCTCGGCCAGCCTTGCGTAATGGAAGGCGTTGCGATCGATCAGCACGGTGTTGATGACGGCAAGGCCGACAGCGCCGCCGAGATTGCGGGTGAGGTTGAACAGGCCGGATGCGTTCTTGAGCCGGTCAGGCGGCAGCGTTCCCAGGGCGATGTTGTTGATCGGCACCATGCACAGCATCATTGAGGCGCCACGCAGGATCTGCGGCACCAAAAGTTCCCAGAAATCCCAGTCGGCGGTCAGATAGGTCATGCGCCAGGTGCCGGCAGCGAAGCCGAAGAAGCCGATCATCATCATCAGCCGCGGATCCATTTTGCGCGACAGGATGCCGGAAATCGGCGCGGTGGCGAACATCGCCAGCCCGCTGACGAACAATGCCTCGCCGATCATCAGGGAATCGTAGCCGCGGATACGCCCGAGGTACACCGGATAGAGATAGGTCAGGCCGTAGAGGCCGATGCCGATGACGAACGAGAACAGCGAGCCGAAAGCGAAGTTGACATTGCTGAAGGCTTTCAGGTCGACGATCGGCTCCTCTGCGGTGAAGGCGCGCCAGAAGAACAGCACCGCGCCGGCCGTCATCAGGATGGCGCAGACGAACACCGCCTGGTCCTGAAGCCAGTCGTTGTTGGGACCTTCCTCGAGCACATATTCCAGCGAGCCGAGGAAGGCCGCCATGCCGGCAAGGCCCCACCAGTCGAACTTGCGGAACAGGCTGAGATTGGGCTTGTCGAAGTCGATCAGCGACCATGCCGCGGCGGTCACCAGGATGCCGGGCACCACATTGATCAGGAACAGCCAGTGCCAGGACGTGGCATGGCTGATGTAGCCGCCGACGGTCGGGCCGATGGTCGGCGCCAGCGTCGCCACCAGGCCGATCATCGGCGACACCATGGCGCGGCGCGACGGCGGGAAGATGGTGAAGGCGGCAGCGAAGACGCTTGGAATCATGCCGCCGCCGATGAAGCCCTGGATGGCGCGGTAGACAATCATCTGGTCGATGTTGGTGGCGGTCGCCGCCAGCGCGCTGGCCGCGGTGAAGCCAGCCGCGGAGACGGTGAACAGCACGCGCGTCGACAGCATCCGGCTGAGAAAACCGGACAGCGGGATCATGATGACTTCGGCGATCAGATAGGCAGTCTGCACCCACGGAATTTCGTCGGAACTGGCGCTCAAGCCCGCCTGGATTTCGGCCAGCGAGGCCGAGACGATCTGGATATCGAGGATCGCCATGAACATGCCGAACACCATCGCCAGGAAGGCGATGATGCGGCGCGGCTCGATGTGATCGACCGGCTTGGCCGGCGCCGATCCCGCGGTCAGGGTTGCGGTCGCCATGGCGTTGCTCCGGGCCTGCTTACTTCGACGCAGAAGGTGCGGTGCGGCTGTCGACGGCGACGACGACGCTGAGGCCGGCGCGCAGCTTGCCTGTCTTCAGCACATCCGCCGGCACGTCGATGCGAACCGGGACGCGCTGCACAACCTTGGTGAAATTGCCGGTGGCGTTTTCCGGCGGCAGCAGCGAGAACACCGCGCCGGATGCCGGCGCCAGCGACGAGACGGTGCCTTCGAAATCCTGGCCGTCGATCGCGTCGACCGAAATCCTGACCTTTTCGCCAGGCACCAGGCGGGCAAGCTGGGTCTCCTTGAAATTGGCGACGATGTAGAGCTTGTCCATCGGCACGATGACGGCGAGCTTCTGTCCGGGGCTGATCAGGTCGCCTTGCTCGACCGAGCGGTTGCCGACGACACCGTCATAGGGCGCGCGCAGCACGGTGAAGGACAGGTCCCGCGCCGCCTTGTCCCGGGCAAGCTGCAGCGACGCCAGCGTGCTTGCCGTCTCCGCGCGCTGCGCCTGGAGCACACCGATATTGGCCTCAGCCGCCGCGATCTGGGCGTCGGCGCCGACAAGGGCGGCATTGGCCTGCTCGACCGCGGTCTGGGCATCATCCAGTTGAGCCTGGGTGCCGACATGCGTCTTGAGCAATTGGGCGGCGCGCGCTTGAACACGCGCCGCATTGGCGGCGGCGGCCTGGTCGGCGGTCTTCTGCGCCTGCGCCTGCTCGAGCGATGCGCGCGCCGCCTCGGTCTGGGCGTCGATCCGGTCGAGAGTCTTGCTCAAGGTGGCGATCTGCGCCTCGGCCTGGGCGACCGCTATTCTGTAGTCGCCATTGTCGACGACCAGCAACGGGTCGCCGGCCTTGACCTGCTGGTTCTCGGTCACCTTGACCTGATCGACATAGCCGGAAATTTTCGGCGATATGAATGCCATGTCGGCCTGGACATAGGCATCGTCGGTTGAGATCATGAAACGCCCGTCGGTCCAGTAATCGTAGCCATACCAGGCGCCTGCGCCCAGCAATCCAAGCGCGATGATCGGCAACAGAAAGGAGCGTGCCGAACGCTTCTTTTTCGCCGGCGCCTCGGCCGGAGGACTTATTGCGGGCTCAGTCGGTGCGTTCGGCGCTTCGGTTGCCGGCGCAACCTTGGCGTTCGGGAATGGACGGACTTCGGCGGTGGGGGTCGCGTTCGAGGACATGGGATCTCTCTTGGCATTCTCTCTGGAAACTGGGCATCTCTCTGGAAAAATCAGTCAGACTGAACCGTTCGGTTCGATGCGAACATTGACTTAGCGCGGACAGGGGCCCATATCAAGGGTGATCGAACCGATCGGTTCGAATATTTTTCGAGGTGTGACATTATGACCGAACCCGACAAGGACCAGTGCGATCTGCTGGATGGCCTGCGTCGCGGCCGCCCGGCGGCGGGACAGGATCCGGTCAAGCGCAGCCAGATCATCGAGGGCGCGCGACGTGTCTTCATCGACAAGGGCTTTGAAGCGGCGTCGATGAACGACATCACCCGCGAGGCCGGCGTTTCCAAGGGCACGATCTATGTCTACTTCGCCAACAAGGAAGAGCTGTTCGAAGCGCTGATCGAGGAAGAGCGCGGCACGATCTTCAAGAACATGTACGATATGCTCGACCGCGCCGACGACCTTCGCGAGACGCTGGTGAAGTTCGGCAAGGTGCTGTCCCTCAAGATCACCTCGGCCAAGGTCATCCAGGCGCAGCGCACGGTAATCGGCGCGTCCGACAGGATTCCCGAACTTGGCGCGCGTTTTTACGAACGCGGCCCGAAACGCGGCCATGACAAGGTCGTTGCTTTTCTCAATGCCGCCATCGAGCGCGGCCTGCTGCGGATCGACGATGTCGATCTTGCCGCCTATCAGTTCACCGAACTGTGCCTTGCTGGTCTCTTCCGCCAATGCATATTCGCCTACCGCACCAAAGCCCCGAGCCAGGATGAAATCGACCACATCGTCAGGTCGGGCGTCGGCATGTTCCTGAAGGCTTACGGCACCGAAAGGCTTGCCGCGGAAGAAAGCACCCAGACGATTGCCCTAGAGGCAAAGTCCTAAAGCGCGTCGCGTTTGACCGGCCTCACGCGACGCTGTTTTATGCATGTCGTTATCGCAAAACCGCTGCACACCCACGGGTCAAGCCCGAGGGCATGCTTTTGCGCGACATGCATTAGCCGCCATTGGCCGCCAGCACGATCGCCGCGCGCAATTCCTCGAGGCCCTCGTTCTTTTCCGACGACGTGGCGAGAACGAACGGAAACGCGGCCGGCCGCTTCTTGATCTTCTGCAGTGTTTCTTCGATCAATCGCGGCACGCCGGCCGCCTTGATCTTGTCGGTCTTGGTCAGCGCGATCTGATAGGACACCGCCGCCTTGTCGAGCAGCGACAGCACTTCATCGTCCTTGGCCTTGATGCCATGGCGGGCGTCGATCAGCACGTAGACCCGCTTCAGCGTGACGCGGCCCTTGAGATAGTCGAAGACGAGTTTCGTCCAGTCGTCGACCTTTTCCTTGGGCGCGGTGGCGTAGCCGTAGCCCGGCATGTCGACCAGCGCCATCGGCGGCAGATCGGCGCCTTCGCCGGAAAATCCACCCGGAACGAAATAGTTGAGTTCCTGCGTCCGCCCCGGCGTGTTGGACGTACGCGCCAGCCCCTTCTGGTTGACCAGCGCGTTGATCAGCGACGATTTGCCGACATTCGAGCGGCCGGCAAAGGCGATCTCCGGCGGCCCTTCCGGCGGCAGGAATTTCATTGCCGGCACGCCGCGGATGAAGATCCACGGCCGCGTGAACAGCTCGATGCCGATCACGGTCTTGTTCAACGCGTTCAAGCCGCTGCCTCCAGAAGTGAAATATCGGCGCCACGAATGGCATTGAGGTTGCGGCTGATCTTTTCCACCGGCCAATCCCACCACGCCGCCGCCAAAAGCCGCCGGATGGTCCTGTCGTCGAAGCGCATCTTCACCACCTTGGCCGCATTGCCGGCGACGATCGCATAGGGCGGCACGTCATGCGTCACCACCGACTTTGCCGCAACGATGGCGCCATGGCCGATCGTCACGCCGGGCAGGATCGCCGCTTCCATGCCGATCCATACATCATTGCCGACCACTGTGTCGCCGCGCAATTCTCTCGACCAGGTTGCGGGGTCGAAACCCTCTTCCCAGCCATGACCGAAGATGTTGAACGGATAGGTCGAAAAGCCGGACATGGCATGGTTGGCGCCATTCATGATGAAGCGCGCGCCCTCAGCGATGGCGCAGAACTTGCCGATGATCAGCCGGTCGCCGATGAATGGATAATGATGCAGCACGCACCGCTCGGCGAATTTGTCCGGCCCGTCCGGATCGTCATAATAGGTGAAGTCGCCGATCTCGATGTTCGGCGCCGTGACCAATCCCTTCAGGAAACCGACGCGGGTATGCATCGGGATCGGGTGCTTGATGTTGGGATTGGGTCCGATCATGGTCTGGTTCCATCGACGAAAAAACAGGAAGGTCAAAATAACGCGATCGGCCGACAGCACCAACCGCGTGCGCAGCGGATCATCCTTACCTGTTCATCCACGAGCGCTCCTGAAACGACAGCGAGCTAGGGATGCGTCTACCGCCGGGGCTGGTTTCGCCGTTCGCCGGCGGCTCGGCCTGTCCCAACAAAAAAGCCCCGGACGGACCGGGGCTTCCTGGATCCGCAAAAGGGGAGCGCCTTCTATTCCGCCGGCGACGGTTTCTTCCGGAACAGCGCGACCAGGTTGTCCCACAACTCGATCTTGGCGCCCTGTCGCTTCATGATCACGCCTTGCTGGATGATCGAAAGCAAATTGTTCCAGGCCCAGTAGATGACGAGGCCGGCCGGAAAACCCGCCATCATGAAAGTGAAGACCACCGGCATCCAGGTGAAGATCATGGCCTGCGTCGGGTCGGGCGGCGTCGGGTTCATGCGCATCTGCAGGAACATGGTCAGGCCCATCATCAGCGGCCAGACGCCGATCATCAACATGTCTGGCAGAGCGATCGGAATGAGGCCGAACAGGTTGAAGATCGAGGTCGGGTCGGGCGCCGCCAGATCCTGAATCCAGCCGAAGAACGGTGCGTGCCGCATCTCGATGGTGATGTAGAGCACCTTGTAAAGCGCAAAGAAGACCGGGATCTGCAGCGCCACAGGCCAGCAGCCGGCGAGCGGATTGATCTTCTCGGTCTTGTAGAGCTCCATCATCGCCTGTTGCTGCTTCATTTTGTCGTCCGCGTATTTCTCGCGGATCTCGAGCATCTTGGGCTGCACCTTCTTCATGTTCGCCATCGACGCGTAGGACTTGTTGGCGAGCGGATAGAAGACGGCCTTGACGACGACGGTGGTGGCCAGGATGGCCAGGCCGAAATTGCCAAAGAATTTGTACATCGTGTCGATCAGATAGAACATCGGCTTGGTGATCCAGATGAACCATCCCCAGTCGATCAAACGGTCGAACAGCCTGATGTTGCGGTCTTCTGCATAGGCGTTGACCTTGGCGACTTCCTTGGCGCCGGCGAAGATTTCGGTCTCGACCGTCGCCGACTGGCCGGCATCAACGGTGATCGGGTCGGTGAGGAAGTCGGCCTGGTAGCGCGGGCGACCGTCCTCGAAATAGGCGTAACGCGGCTGGAACGGCTGCTTCTCGGTCGGCACCAGCGTCACCGCCCAGTATTTGTCGGTGATGCCCAGCCAGCCATCGGTCGACTTGCCCGGCGTAAACTGCTTGTCCTCCTCGACGGCCGCGTATTTGTGTTCCTGCAGGCCTTCCGTGCCGGTGACGCCGATCAGCCCCTCATGCAGCACATAGATGCTGGCAACGGCAGGCTTGTCGAAGCGGGTGACACGACCGTAATTCGACAGGGTAACGGCGGCCGACCCCGAATTCTGCACCGTGTCCGAGACCGTGAACATGTAGTCGCTGTCGACGGAGAAGGTGCGCTTGAAGGTCAGGCCCTTGTCGTTGGTGAAGCTCAGCGTGACCGGGGTCGCCGGCGTCAGCGTTGCATTGCCGTCGACGGTCCACACGGTCTCCGGGCCCGGCACCGTGCCGGTCTTGTCGCTGCCGACAAAGCCGATCTCGGCATAGTAGCCCGTAGGCAGCGCTGCCGGATTGAGCAGTTCGATCTCGGGCGAGTTCTTGTCGACCGTCAGCGTGTAGTGCTTGAGCTTGAGGTCGTCGAGACGAGCGCCGGTGAGGTTGATCGAACCCTCCAGGCTCGGCGTGTCGATCCTAACGCGCTTGGTCGACGCCAGCGCCTGCTCGCGGCCGGCCGGCGTCGTGCCGTCGGTTCCCGGTGCACTGGGTGCATTAGGGATGGCGCCTTGCTGCGGCACCGGCGTTCCACTGCTGTCCGGACTGGTGCCCTGGGCCGCCTTCTTCTGCTCCGCTAGCCGCTGTTCTTCGATACGGGCCGCCTCGCGTTGCGCCTCGCTGTGCGGCAGCACGTAAAAATACTGCCAAAGCGACAGGATCAGCACCGACAGCGCGATGGTGATGAAGAAGTTCCGGTTGTTTTCCATCGAAAGCCTTGGCCTATCGTGTTCCGCGCAGTCGGCGGGAGAGTTCGGCCTTCAACTGGCCGAACGGAATGGTAAGCACATCTTCGCGCCCGACGATGACATAGTCATTGCCATGCGCCATGTCACCCGCGGCGTGCGTGCGCACGGCTTCTCTCAGCCGCCGCCGGATGCGGTTGCGGACGACTGCGTTGCCGACCTTCTTGGTGACCGTGTAGCCGACGCGAGGCGCCTCTGCGTCGCTGCGGTCCAGAACCTCGACGAGAAAAAGCCGCCCGCGGCGCTTTTCGCCACGCCGGACGGCCAGGAATTCCGCGCGCTTCAGAAGCCGCTTGGGATGTGCTCCCACTGGCTTGCCGGTTGCGGGCAACGATCTCGTCTTCCGTTCAGGCGCTGAGCCGCTTGCGACCGCGGTTGCGGCGGGCTGCGACGACGCCACGACCACCCTTGGTGGCCATGCGGGCACGGAAACCGTGCCGGCGTTTGCGGACGAGTTTGGACGGCTGGTAGGTACGCTTCATTTGTTTTAATACCGCGGGGTGCGGCCCTTCTTGATTCTGTCACGCTGTAACAGGAGCTTTGCCCGGCCGGTTTTGGCGCGATCGAAACCGCGCCGGGACGAATGGCCCGAGCGTGAGCGGGCTTATAGAAAGAAGGGTTTTGGAAGTCAATCCGGCTACCGACATCCGGCGCCGACATACGGCACCGTCAGGCCGATGGGCTGAAGCGATGGCCGAAGTCTTGGCGGTCTTATCCCGTATTGGGACGAAGGATGAAATTGGCAAAAAAGCCGCAATGGCTTAATCTCGCTCGATCAAGTGATCGTGAAGAAGCAGCATGAGTGAAATCCCATCCGCGGAGGAAAGGACCGATCGGGCGACCGCGGCCGCCCGGAGGGTGCCGTTGTCGCGTGGATTGTCGACAAAGCTCCTGCTGCTCACCATCGTCTTCGTGCTCATGGCCGAGGTCCTTATCTTTCTGCCCTGGATCGCCAGCTACCGGCTGAGTTGGCTGAAGGAGAGGCTGAGCACCGCCGCGGCCGTCTCGATCGTGCTGGTGCAGGGCGAGCCCGCCTCGCTGTCCCGCGCCGCCCAGAACGATGTGCTGATGGCGATCGGCGCCAAGGCGATCGCCGTGCGCGACGGGGGTGTCTCGCGGCTTCTGGTCGTGGCTGAGATGCCGCCGCAGGTCGACGAGCATATCGACATCGCCAATGTCGGCCTGTTCGAGGGCATGACCGGCGCTTTGGACACGCTGTTTTTCGGCGGCGAGCGGATGCTGCGCGTTTTCGGACCGGTTGGCGACAGCGACAAGGAATTCGAGCTGATCATGCCCGACTACAGCCTGCGCAATGCCATGCTCATCTATTCGCGCAACGTCGCCTTCGTCTCGCTGCTGATCTCGCTGTTCACCGCCATGCTGGTCTATGCCGCCATAGACCTGATCATGATCGGTCCAATCCGGACGATGACGCGCTCGATGCTGGCCTTCTCCGAGGCGCCGGACGACCCTGGGCGGATCATCCATCCCGCCGCCCGCGCCGACGAGATCGGCGTTGCAGAGCGCGAGCTCTCGCAGATGCAGGAGCGCCTGCAAAAGATGCTCTCCGAGCAGAAGCATCTCGCCGACCTTGGCCTCGCCGTGTCGAAGATCAACCACGACATGCGCAACATCCTGGCGTCGGCGCAGCTGATGTCGGACCGCTTGCGCCAGGTCAAGGACCCGACCGTGCAGGCCTTCGCGCCGAAGTTGCTGCGGGCGCTCGATCGCGCCGTATCTTATTCGGAAGGTGTGCTCGCCTATGGCCGTACCCAGGAGCCGCCGCCCTCGCGCCGCAGGCTCAGGCTGCGCCAGCTGGTCGACGACGTCCACGGCCTGCTCGACACCGAAGGCGGCATCGAATTCGTCAACGCCGTCGATCTGGCTTTCGAGGTGGATGCCGATTCCGATCAGCTTTTTCGCGTGCTCACCAATCTTTGCCGCAACGCCGTGCAGGCGATGGCGGCGGACGCGGAAAGTGCGGTGGTGCGCCGGCTGGAGGTGTCGGCCGAGCGCGTCGGCAGCGTCAGCCGCATCACGGTCACTGACACCGGCCCCGGCCTGCCGCCGAAGGCGCGCGAGAACCTGTTCGCGGCGTTCCGCGGCTCGGCCCGCAGCGGCGGCACCGGTCTTGGCCTGGCGATCGCCTATGAATTGATCCGCGCCCATAGCGGCACGGTGGAGCTTGTCGAAAGCAGAGGCGGCCGCACCACATTCGCGGTTACCATTCCCGACCAGCCGGTCCGGCTCGACCAGGCCCGCAACGGCCTGCGCCGCCCGGCCTGATCCTGCCCCGCCGAATCCCCGTCAAGGCACAACAGCAAAACTTTTGCCGGATCGGCTTGCTTTTCGGAAATTCAGTCGCTAGGGAACACGTCACATCGCGGCCGGTCGTTAAGGATCGGATCGCGGGCCATGCAAAGCATGGCCTGTTGCGCGCCCGTAGCTCAGCTGGATAGAGCACCAGACTACGAATCTGGGGGTCAGGAGTTCGAATCTCTTCGGGCGCGCCATAATTTCAAGCACTTAGCGGATTCGCGGCAGACTAAAAGTCCCTATTAGTCTGCGATTTAGTCTGCGGAAATTCTGAAACTGTTTTGCACAACGGATAAACCGCCGAACGATGTCGCACGCAAGCGGGAATGGCTTCCACTGACGTCAGGTGTCGATGCGGCTGGACCCTGCGCCATGTGTGAACTGCACGAGTATCCGAATGCGACCGGCGCCCGCCGCACCCCAAGCTCCCGCAACGGCTGACTTTAGGTTCACGCTTCAAGTTTTCTCGTCCATGGCCAGAGCCTCGACAGCTTCATGGCCCGCCAGGCAGCCGCGGCCCCCAGCTTGATTTATGCGCGGGATCGATAAGTCCAAGTGGATTGGTCCGTCTAATGCGATTGGCGTAGGGACGCTATTTAGCAGGGCATAGCGGTGGATCGGCGGCGTGAACGAGCCGCCTGCCGCCTCGTCAGGATGCCGGCCATGGAAACCACCTACGACACCCAGCTTGCCGATGACCGCGCCGCATGGGGCGCGGTGCTTTCGATGGCGCTGTGTGTCGCCGTGCTGATTGCGTCGGAGTTCATGCCGGTCAGTCTGCTCTCTCCGATCGCGGCCGATCTCGGGATTACCGAAGGCCGGACCGGACAGGCCATCTCGATATCGGGCGCCTTTGCCGTCGTGACCAGTCTGCTGGTCTCCAGTCTCACGCGCCGGATCGACCGAAAGCTCGTTGTGAGCGGCTTCACGGTGCTCCTGATTGCGTCAGGCCTCGCGGTGACCTTCGCCCCGAGCTACGCCTTCCTCATGGTCGGCCGGGCGATGCTCGGGGTCGCGATCGGTGGCTTCTGGTCGATGTCGACCTCGATCGTCATGCGCCTCGTTTCGGAAGACCTCGTCCCCAGGGCGCTCGCCATGCTGAACGCGGGCAACGCGATCGCGGCGACAATCGCGGCGCCTCTAGGCAGTTTTCTCGGAGCATATGTCGGCTGGCGCGGCGCCTTCTTTCTCGTCGTCCCGCTCGGCCTGTTGGCCTTGGTCTGGCAGTGGATCAGTCTGCCGTCGCTCCCCCCGCGCAACAGGAGGACGTCCGCCAATCTGCTGGCACTGCTTGGCCGCCGCCCGGTCGCGTTCGGCATGGCTTCCATCCTGATGCTCTTCATGGGGCAGTTCGCGCTGTTCACCTATCTGCGCCCGTTCCTCGAGGGCGTGACGGGTCTCGCCATCCCCTCGCTCTCGGCCGTGCTGCTCGTCATGGGCTTGGCAGGTGTTGTCGGCACATGGTGCGTCGGACGGCTCCTGACCAAGCGCCTGTTCGGCATCCTGGTCGTGATCCCGCTCGTAATGGCTGTTCACGCTTTCGGGCTTATCGCGCTCGGGGCGATGCCCGTTCCGGTGTTCCTGTTGCTCGTCGCCTGGGGCTTCCTCGGAACTGCTGCCCCGGTCGGCTGGGGCACGTGGCTGAGCCGCGTCCTGCCGGACGATGCGGAGGCAGGAGGCGGGCTGCAGGTCGCCGTCATCCAGTTGGCGATTACAGGCGGGGCGGCGATCGGTGGTATGCTCTTCGATGCGATCGGCTGGTGGAGCGCTTTCGCGTTCGGCGCAGCGCTTCTCTGCGGATCGTCGCTCTTCGCAGTCGCCGCATGGCGCGCAGCTCGGAGTTCTCTGCCATGACGATCAAGCTGCCGCCTACTCTTAGCCGCCGAGCATTGCTTGGCGGCGCGCTCGCGACGGCGGCCCTGCCGCGCCTCGCCTACAGCCAGCAGGGCAGCGACCCGACCAGCCAGGAGCCTACCAACATGCGGATTAGAATGACGTTCGACGGTCGGATCATGACCGCCACGCTTTACGACAACCCGTCGGCCCGAGATTTTTTCTCCATGCTGCCGCTCGATCTGACGATCGAGGATTTCAGCAACAACGAAAAGATCGCACACCTGCCGCGCAAGCTCACCGAAGAGGGAAGCGGCCCATTCGACAATGAGCAGCCCTACGATCTGTGCTACTTCATGCCCTGGGGCAACCTCGCCATGTTCTACGCCGACTACCGTCACCCCAGGTTGATCAGGCTCGGCCGCTTCGACGACGGCTACGAGGCGCTGCACGTTCGTGGCGAGTTTCCCCTGCGCATCGAAGCCATCTCCTGACGCAACGCAAGAAAGGCGCACTCTCATGCTCGCAACCATTCTTCACAAGCCAGGCGACATCCGCTGCGAGGAAATCGCCGATCCCAAGATCCTGCAGCCGACCGACGCCATCATCAAGCTGTCAGCCAGTTGCATCTGCGGATCCGATCTGTGGCCCTATCGCGGGCTGCAGCCGGTGGACCGCCCGATGCATATGGGCCACGAATATTGTGGCGTCGTGGTCGAGGTCGGCAGCGAGGTTCGCACGGTCCGTCCCGGCCAGTTCGTCGTCGGCTCTTTCTGCATCTCCGACAACACCTGCCCGCATTGCCGGTTCGGCTTCCAGTCGTCCTGTGTGCAGCGCGAGTTCATGAGCGGGGCGCAGGCGCCTTATGCCCGTGTGCCTTTGGCGGACGGCACGCTGGTGGCCACGGCGGAAGTTCCTTCCGCCGACCAAGTGCCGGATCTGCTCGCGGTGTCCGACGTGCTGGGCACCGGCTGGTATGCGGCGGATGCAGCAGAAGTCAGGGAAGGCTCGACCGTCGTCGTGGTCGGCGATGGCGCTGTCGGCCTGATGGGTGTGCTCGCAGCCAAGGAGATGGGCGCGGAGCGCATCATCGCGATGAGCCGTCACGAGAGCCGACAGCAACTCGCCCGCGAGTTCGGTGCCACCGACATCGTGGCCGAGCGCGGCGAGGAGGGTATAGCGCGCGTCAAGAATCTTACCAATGGCGTAGGCGCGGACTCGGTGCTGGAATGCGTCGGCACGGCGGAATCGTTCGATCAGGCGTTGGCCTGCTCGCGCCCCGGCGGCACGATCGGCTATGTCGGCGTTCCGCATGGCGTCAATTTCGACGGCCAGCGGCTCTTCTTCGGCCAGAAGCGCATGCTGGGAGGGCCGGCGCCTGTCCGACGCTTCCTGCCCGACCTCATGGACCGTGTGCTCAAAGGCAAGATCAAGCCCGGCAAGGTCTTCGACTTGCAGCTACCGCTAGCGCAAGTTGCCGATGGCTACCGCGCCATGGACGAACGGCGTGCGATCAAGGTGCTGCTTCAGGTCTGAGAACGGAGCCTAGGGCGGGGAGGGTGATGCAACTGCTGTTTATGCCTCCCCTTGCCGCAGCGCATCGACGATCACCTTGAACGCCGGCAGGCCCTGCCTGCGGCTTGGGTAATAAATGTAGTAGCCTGGAAACTTCAGGCACCAGTCGTCCAGCGCCTGGACGAGCTCGCCGGACGCGACCTGCCGTTCCACAAGGTTCTCGGGGACGAAGGCCATGCCATAGCCCTTCAAGGCCGCATCCACCATGGCGTAGTTCGTGTTGAAGGTGAGCTGCCCGTCTACCCGGACGCGAAGCTCCTGACCGTCCTTCTCGAACTCCCAGGCATAGAGTCCGCCGCCCCGTGTCTGGCGCATGTTCATGCAGTTGTGCCCGATCAGCTCTTGCGGATGCCGGGGCGCAGGATGCGTGGCGAAATAGTCGGGCGAGGCGACTGCGACCATCCGCCAGTCAGGACCGATCCGAACCGCGATCATATCCTTCTCGACGCTTTCCCCCAACCGGACGCCGGCGTCGAAGCCGTCGTCGACGATGTTGCGAAGCCCATTGTCGATGCTGAATTCCAGCTTGATGTCGGGATAGTTGGCGAGCATCGGCCTGAGCTTCGGCCAGACGACGCTTTCGAATGCATGATCCGAAAGGGTCAGCCTGATTGTGCCGGCAGGCTTGTCGCGGAATTCCATCAGTGCGGCGATCTCCGCCTCGATCTCCGCGACACGCGGCGCGAGAGACTGCCGCAGGCGCTCGCCTGCCTCGGTGGTCGCCACGCTTCGCGTCGTGCGCATGAGCAGCCTGATGCCCATCGCCGTTTCCAGGCGCTTTATCGTGTGGCTGAGCGTGGACTGCGTGACGCCAAGCTTTGCTGCCGCGCGCGTAAAGCTTTTTTCCTCGGCCACGGCCAGGAACCATAACAGGTCGTTGAAGTCTTCCTTCGCCATGAAACTGTCCGAACTGATTGAGGAAGATTTATGTCTCTCATCGATTAACGCAAGCGAATTAAGCGATCTAATCGTAGTGATCTGAGGTCGCTACTTTTTGGGTTCAATGAGTTGCGGCCAAATGAGTTGCGGCCATCAGGAGGGAACCACGAGGCGCGTGGGAATGCAGTCCCGCTTGATGTGCTGGTTTCACAACGACAATCGAAGCGGATGATCTAATTCGACCGCTTGGCTCACCGACATTTCTCGCTGTCACAGGAGATTGAAGCATGAACAAGCCAATTGGAACAGAGAACTCAGTAGAGCAGCAGGCCGGCCTTGATGTCGGTCGGCGGAACCTCCTGAAGCTGACCGGCGCGAGCGTTGCGGCGCTCGGTGCGATGTCAATCCTCAATACCCCCTTTGCAAAGGCTCAAGATATGTCGAACGGCGCCAGCAACTTCTACACCAGCGATCAGGTGAACCTGGAAAAGGTGAGCTTCAGGAGCCAGTATCAACTGAACGTCACCGGCAATCTGTTCACCCCCAGGAACCTGGCCCAGAATGCAGCCATTCCGGCGATTGTCGTCGGACATCCGATGGGTGCGGTCAAGGAGCAGAGCGCGAACCTCTACGCGACGAAGATGGCCGAGCAGGGCTTTGTTGCCATGTCGATCGACCTGCCCTTCTGGGGCGAGAGCGAAGGGCAGCCTCGCAATGCCGTTTCGCCTGACTTCTACGCGGAGGCATTCAGCGCCGCGGTCGATTTCCTCGGCACCCGGCCGTTCGTGGACCGGGAACGGATCGGCGGGATCGGTGTCTGCGGCAGCGGCAGTTTTATCATCAGCGCGGCCAAGATCGATCCGCGCCTGAAGGCCATCGCGACCGTCAGCATGTACGACATGGGCGCCGCCAACCGCAACGCGCTCAACCACTCGCTGTCAGTCGAGCAGCGCAAACAAATCATCGCGGCGGCGGCCGAGCAGCGTTACGTTGAATTCGAAGGCGGCGAGATTGCGGTCGCGGGTGGAACGGATCTCGAACTGACTGCAGACACCCATCCGATACAGCGCGAGTTCTACGATTTCTATCGAACGCCGCGCGGTGAGTTCACCCCGGCGGGCGCATCCGACCAAAGGACGACAAAGCCAACGGTAACCAGCAACGTCAAGTTCATGAACTTCTACCCGTTCAATGACATCGAGACGATCTCGCCGCGGCCGATGCTGTTCATCACAGGCGACCAGGCGCACTCCCGTGAGTTCAGCGAGGACGCCTACAAGCGCGCGGCCGAGCCGAAGGAGTTCGTCTGGGTTCCGGGCGCCGGCCACGTCGATCTCTACGACCGCGTGGATCTCATTCCCTTCGATAAGCTGTCCAGTTTCTTCAATCAGCATCTATCGGCGTAGACCAGACCGCATCATCGTCGCGACGCTACCTGGTCTTGGAAACGCAAATCGGGAGAGCCTACCCCCTGATTGGCTTTCATCAGCGATTGATTGGGGTTCGGCGGGCCTGTGCCCGCCGAGCCGAGCTTCGCCGCAGCACGCGTGAAGCTCTTTTCCTCGGCTACGCCAGGAACCCAAAAGGTTATTGAAATCATCGCGCTGGTCACACCGTTCAAAAGATTTATGTCTCTCATCGATTAACGCAAGCGAATTGGGCAGCCTAATCAGGGTGATCCGGGACACCTACTCTTCAGGTTCGACGAGCCAACAGCCAGTCGCGTTGGCTTTCTGCGAACCACGAGGAGAAGGCCATGGAACTGACCATCAACGGCTCAACGCACCAAGTCGATGTCGAACCGGACACCCCGCTGCTCTGGGTTTTGCGCGACACACTCGGCATGACCGGCACAAAATATGGGTGCGGCGTGGCCCAGTGCGGCGCATGCACGGTGCTGATCGACGGACAGGCGACGCGCTCCTGCGTGACAACAGTGGACAGCGTCGGCGGGATGGCGATCACGACCATCGAGGCGATCGAGCAGGATGCCGAGGGCAGGAAGGTGGTCGAGGCCTGGGTCGCCAATCAAGTGCCGCAATGCGGCTACTGCCAGTCCGGCCAGGTGATGGCTGCCACGGCGCTCCTCAAGCAAACCCCGCAGCCAACCGACGACGACATCGCGGGCGCGATGGTGAACCTCTGCCGCTGCGGCACCTACAATGCGATCTCGGCTGCCGTCCGGCAGGCCGCGCAGGCGTGAGGAGGGATTGATGAACGACATGACCCCCATTCGGGACGGCCGGTCCACGCGCGGCGAAGACGGACCGCTCAACATCTCACGGCGCGGCTTCCTCGGCGCCGCCGCAACGCTTGTTCTTTCCGTCACGGTGCCGGTCGGACGTGCCAGAGCGCAGGCCGCTACCACCGTCGCGCCCGGAACGCGCGTCAACGCGTTTTTGGAAATCCGCCCAGATAGCACGGTGCTGTTCCGCAGCGCCTTCATCGAAGGAGGCCAGGGCGTGTTCACCGCTATGGCGCAGATCGTCGGCGAAGAGTTGGATGTCGATCCCTCACAGTTCGTGGTGGAAGGAGCACCTCCCGGTCCTGACTATCTTTTGACCGGAGGCGGCCGCTTCACCGGCGGCAGCATGTCGGTGCGCATGAGCTACGAGACCATGCGCAAGCTCGGCGCCTCGGCACGCCATATGCTGCTGCAGGCTGCGGCCGAACGGCTCGGCGTGCCGATGTCGGAGCTGTCCACGGAACCGGGCCGCGTAGTGCATGCCGCGAGCGGTCAAGCGATCCCTTACGGAGAAATCGCCGACGCTGCCACCGATCTGCCCGTCCCGAACGACGTTGTGCTGCGGCCTTCCAACAGCTTCCGCTGGATCGGCAAGCCGGTCGCAAGGCTCGACGTGCGCGAAAAGTCCACCGGGCGTGCGCAGTACGCGATCGATCTCAAGATCGACGGCGTGCTGCATGCCGCCGTCCAGCACAGCCCGCGTCTCGGAGGGGAGCCCGGTACGCTCGCCAACGAGGCGGAAGTCCAGGCCATGCCGGGCGTACTTTCCATCCACCGGCTGCCCGGCGCGGTAGCAGTCCTGGCCGACAGCTGGTGGCGCGCGCGCCGCGCCGTGGAAGCCCTTCAGGTGACCTGGACGGAGCCTGCGGCCGAAACGCCTCATGCCATGCCGGCCGATTTCTCCTCCGAGGCCCACAAGGAGATGTTGAAATCGACGCCAGGCGACGGCGTCGTTTTCGAGGAGCACGGAAACCCGGTAGGTGAGTTCGCCGACGCCGCGCGGGTAATCGAGGGAACCTATGACGCGCCATATCTTGTGCATGGACAGCTCGAGCCGCCGTCGGCGATCGCGCGCTGGAATGAGGACGGCACGCTGGAGCTCTGGATCCCCAACCAGGCGCCGGAGATGTTCCAGGCCGATGCCGCGAAGGTCGCCGGCATCGAGCCGGACAATGTCATCATCCATTCGCCGATGCTCGGTGGTTTCTTCGGCCGGCATTTCCTCTATCAGACGGCCAATCCGTTTCCGCAGGCGATTCTGCTCGCAAAGGCCGCTGGGCGGCCAGTCAAGCTGATCTGGAGCCGCGAGGAGGAATTCCTGCGCGACACGCTGAGGCCGATGGGCGCGGTCCGCTTCCGCGCAGGGCTGGACGCTGCCGGTCTTCCGGTCGCGCTGGATGCGGTTGCGGTGGGTGAAGGCCCGACCGGTCGCTGGTTCGGCCGTCAGCTGGACAAGGTCGACAGCTCCGCCGTCGAGGGCATCGCAGGGAAAGTCTATGCGATTCCGAACCGGCGCGTCGGCCAGATCCATGTCGACGATCCGGCTATCATCGGCTTCTGGCGGTCCGTCGGCCATTCGATGAACGACTTCTTCTACGAGACGTTCTTCGACGAGATGGCCGATGCCGGCGGCCAGGACCCCTACGAGCTGCGGCGGCGGCTTCTGGCTGATAGCCCAAGGCACAGCAATCTCTTGCAGGCAGTCGCCGATCTGTCCGGCGGATGGAAACGCGGACCGTTCACGGCCGAAGACGGCACGCGGCGCGCCCGTGGTGTCGCCATGGCCTCGCCTTTCGGCAGCGAGGTCGCCACGATCGCCGAAGTGTCGCTGCGGGATGGCGGGGTCGTGGTTCACGACGTCTGGGTAGCGATCGATCCCGGTAGCATCGTCAATCCCGCCATCATCGAGGCGCAGGTAAACTCGGCCGTGGCCCTCGGCCTGTCCTCGGCGCTGCTTGAGGAAGTCGTCTATGTCGACGGCATGCCTCAGGCGCGCAATTTCGACGGCTATCCGATCCTGCCGCCCGACCGCATGCCGCGCGTGCATGTTCGCATCGTCGAGAGCGGAGCGCCGATGGGCGGGATCGGCGAGCCCGGGCTGCCGGGCGTGCCGCCGGCGGTCGTCAACGCCGCTTCCGTGCTGACAGGCCAGCGTATCCGCAGCCTGCCCCTCTCGAAGCTCGACCTGAAGGGGATAGAGGGATGAGGAACATCGCACTATCCGCCTTGACGGTGGTCGCGACAGCCTGGGCAACGGTTCCGTCCGTTGCCCAGGAGACGGATATCGCTTCAGGAGAGCGCCTGTTCCGGCAGCGCTGCGGCGCCTGCCACCAGATCGCGACCACCCGCAACGGCGTCGGCCCGCATTTGCATGCCGTGATCGGCCGCGCTGCAGGCAGCGTCGAGGGATTCAACTATTCGCCCGCGCTGAACGCATCCGCCATCACCTGGACGCCCGAGACGCTGGAGACCTACCTTGCAAATCCGACCGCGATGGTGCGGGGCACACGGATGGTCCAACGCTTCAACAAAGCAGACGAACGGCGCATCATCATCGAGTTCCTGAGCAGCCGGTAGCGTGTCCGAAGCTTGCCTAGCGTCGTCCAGCGCGTGCTATAGACGTCCGGCGCGGCGGTACCATAGAGCTTCAGCGCCGGGCGCAGCTAGGTGGTGCAGGATAGGCAAACTCCGATTCCGAACTCCGACCATGACGGCATTCTGGATTTATCGAGATTTCCGCAGCCATCGAAACGAGATTTCCGATAACATGTTGATTTTAAAGAATTATTTTCACCTTGTTAACTACGAATCTGGGGGTCAGGAGTTCGAATCTCTTCGGGCGCGCCATTCTTCGCCAAGATAGTCGGTGACCGCAAACGGCAGCGCATTTTTTGTTTCTGGCAGATCAGCGGCGATCGGCGGAACTCATGGGAAAGCGCCAGCACATTTCCATGTCTGCCATGATCCTGTTCCGCCGTCGCAACGCCTGGTGATGTCTGATGGAATCCACCATTTGCTCAACTTACCCGCAAAGCGAGCTTGCCGACGTAGTGGGTGGTAAGCGCTCGGTGCGCATCAACAACCTGGTCGAACGGGAATGTACGGGCGACATGGACGTCGAACGGGCCAGAGTCGATCAGGCGGTCAAGCTTGTCGGTCGCGTCCTGGCTGCGGGCGGCGTTGTAGCGAATGAGCTCCACGCCGGGCCGGACATTTGGATCGGGCATCGCGCCGTGGGGGCAGGCGACCCGACCGCCGTCGCGCACTGACGTCAGCGCGCGGTCGGCCGCCTCACCGCTTACGGTGACAAGGGCAGCGTCGAGGCCGCCGGCGGCGAATTCACGAGCGGCCGCCACCACGTCGTCCTTGCGCCCGTTGACGATGGCGTCGGCGCCCAGCCGCTGCGATAGCGCCACGCCGTCATCGCCCGAAGCCACCGCCAATAGGCGGGCGCCCAATCGTTTTGCGAGTTGGATGGCCATGTGCCCGATACCGCCGCTGGCGCCGAAGATCATTATTGTATCGCCCTGCTTTAGGCCGACCTCTTCCAGGCCGCTGAGCGCGGTCAACGCATCCCAGCCCATGACGCCCGCTTGCTCGATCGTGAGCTTGGCGGGGATGAGCGACACGTTGTCCGCATCCGTTACTGCGTACGTGGCGTAGGTTCCACCCTTGGGAAGTGGCATGGATGCAGCGTACACCCGGTCGCCTTCCTTGAAGCGGCTAACTTGGCCGCCAACGGCGACGACTGCGCCCGCGCAGTCCCAGCCGAGCACATAGGGGAATGTCGACGGCATTCCGAAAGCCCCGTCGTAGTGACCCTCACGCTCGACCGCGTCCCACGAGGCCACGCCCGCCACTTCGACCCGGATTAGGACATCGCTCGGCCCGACCTCGGGCACTGACACGGCTCGCACAGTAACCAGCTCGGCTCCACCGAACCGGTCGATGGCGGCGGCCTGCATTGTCTCCGGTTTTGTATTCGTCATGCGTTTTCTCCTAAGAATACTGTTGGTCATGAAACGGCCACCGCTTCTAGCGGTCGTGAATCGAGCCTCGCCGACGTGATTTCTTGTTTCGCGCCGGCGAAGCGGGAGTTCGCTTTTCGTAGGCGTTCCATGATTGGTTGATGATGAAGGCTTGGATCGCCTCCTGTCTCTTTTGCTGTCCTGTCCCAGACGGTCGTGCGATATCCCGCTTGAAGCAGCGCGCGGGCGAGCGCCGATCCCATACGTCCAGTGTCTAGGTGTTTGATCCCGGACTTTAATGGCGCATCATTGCCGTCCGAATCAAAGGATGCGCTATGGGACAGGTTCTACACCGCCGCGCCACGACGACAGAGGCAGTCCGTCGAGCGATACAGCATAGTCAAGAGAGCCTGAGAGCGCTGGCCAAGCGCTACGGCATCGATCAGAAGACAGTTAGAAAGTGGAGGAACCGGATCTCGACCGCCGATCTTCCCACCGGCCCGAAGAAACCAAGATCGACAGTGCTGTCGCTCGAAGAGGAAGCGGTGATCGTCGCCTTTCGCAAGCACACGTTGCTGGCGCTGGATGATTGTCTCTATGCCCTACAGCCCTCGATCCCGCATCTGACGCGCTCGTCGTTGCATCGCTGCCTTCAGCGCCATGGCATTTCGCGGCTGCCGCAGGTGGACGCCGACAAGCCGGCCAGGAAGAAGTTCAACGCCTATCCGCTCGGCTATTTCCATATCGACCTCGCCGAGGTGCAGACCGCCGAGGGCAAGCTGCGCCTTTTCTTGGCCATCGATCGGACGTCGAAATTCGCCTATGCGGAATTGCACCCGACGGCGGGCAAGATGGCGGTGGCCCAATTCCTTCGCAACCTGATCGCGACCGTGCCCTATGCCATCCATACCATTCTGACCGACAACGGCATTCAGTTCGCCAACCGGACCTGCGACCGGCATGCCCTTCAGCACATCTTCGACGGCATCTGCGACGAACATGGCATCGAGCACCGGCTCACAAAGATCAACCATCCCTGGACGAACGGCCAGGTCGAGCGGATGAATCGGACCATCAAGGACGCCACCGTCAAGCGCTTCCACTATGACGATCACGAGCAACTGCGTCGGCATCTCGCCGACTTCATCTTAGCTTACAATTTCGCGCGCCGGCTTAAGACCCTCAAGGGCCTCACGCCCCACGAATTCATCTGCAAAATCTGGGCAAAAGAGCCCGAACGGTTCCGACTCGATCCCACCCATCAAATGCCGGGACTAAACATCTAGGGCACTGATTGTAGGCATCATTCCGACACCCCATATCTGATTGGCGCAACGCTCGGCTCGCTGGTCGTTCGAGGGAGAGCTATGATTTGGGAAGCGCGACACCAATACGCACGGAGGCGTAAGTGGTTACCTGCCGTAAGGAGGGCAAGGTGAACAAACCCACCGAGAATGGTTTTGCAACCGCGATAAAGATGGTCTCCGGCAAGTGGAAGCTAGACATCATCTGCGAACTCGGCGCGACACCACGCAGGTTCGGCCGGCTGCGGCAGTCAATTCCGGCGATCAGCGAAAAGATGCTGACGCAGCAGCTGCGAGAACTTGAGGCAGACGGGCTTGTGAACCGAAAAGTCCATCCGGGTTCTCCGGCGAAGGTCGTCTATTCGTTGACGGAAAGCGGATCGACGCTCTGCGCTGGGGCAGAGGGCTTATGCCGCTGGGGTGAACAGTTCCGTTGCTCGGGTCAGCCGGAATGATCGCGCGCGATGCTGAAGGCGAAGTCTTGCGGTGCCGAGCCTGACAGGCCTGCTGCCAACTCATCCCAGCCAATACCTCGGCCCCGGCCCCTTACGACCTGCCATATCGGCAGGGTTCGCAAGGCTACACCGGTCGATCGACAGGCAGCCGCAACCGATGCACTCGGTAAGCCCGGACCTCAGTCGCTGCAACTCGGCGATGCGCTGGTCGATGCGCTTGGTCCACCGGCCCGACAAACGCGACCAATCCCGACGTGACGGCACGCGATCGGCTGGCAACTTGGCGAGCTCGGCGCCGATCTCCTCAAGCGTCAGCCCAATTCGCTGCGCGAAGACGATGAAGGCGATCCGGCGCAGCACCGAGCGCGGATAGCGCCTGTGTCCCGAGCCAGCCCGCTCGGACGCGATCAGCCCGCGCTCCTCGTAGAAACGCAGGGCCGATGACGCGACGCCGCTGCGCCGCGCCACGTCGGTGATGGTCAGCATGGAATCCATGCGTAACGAAAGCACGATTCCCACTTGACTTCAAGTTAACTTGAACTTGTAGCAACAGGCCGTGCAGATTGAAGGAGCACCGGCAATGCAGACGAATATTGATCTTCAGGGACTTCGCGTGGCGGTCACGGGCGGCACGTCCGGCCTCGGACTGGCGCTTGTGCGGCAGCTTGCCGAGCAGGGCGCGTCCGTCGCCTTCGTCGCACGCACCACCGCAGACGTCGAACGCATCGGCGACGAGACCGGCGCGCACGGCATTGTCGGCGACGTCGGCAAGAAGGAAGACATCTACCCGATCGCGTTGCAAGTCACCGCGAGCCTCGGCGGACTCGATGTCCTGATCAACAATGCGTCGAGCCTCGGCCCTGTTCCTCTGGCGCTTCTTGCCGATACCGAGTGCGAGGAGCTGGAAAAAGCGCTCGCGGTCAATCTCGCCGGCGCGTTCCGGCTAACGAAAGCCCTGTTCGGTGCGCTTGCCGCGTCCGCACGCGAGGGCCGTGGCGCTCTTGTGATCAACATCTCCAGCGACGCAGCGGTGAACGCCTATCCCGGCTGGGGCGCGTATGGCGCGAGCAAGGCCGCTCTTGCCCATCTGACGGCGATTTGGGACGAGGAGGCGAAGGCCGACGGCATCCGGCTCCTCGCACTCGATCCCGGCGACATGGATACCCCGCTGCACGCGCTGGCGGTTCCTGGCGCCGATCCGTCGACATTGAAGCGTCCCGAGTTGGCTGCTGCCGAGATCATCGAAAAGGTGCTCGACGCGTTGCCGGTCCGCGCAACGATTCTCGCCGGGACACACGGATGATTGCCGCCGACCGTCCCGATCGGCGCTCCGCCAGGCTGTTCGTCGTCGAGGCAGACGGCACGATGCGCGACCTGTCGCGCGCTGGACTCGCGACGCTATTCGATCCCGGCGATCTGGTCGTCGCCAATGACGCCGCGACCTTGCCTGCCAGCTTGCACGGCACGCATGTCCCCAGCGACGAGGCGATCGAGATTCGCCTGGCAGGCTGGCGGTCACTTCCCGATCCAACGCGCTTCGTGGCTATTGCCTTCGGCGCGGGCGATCACCGCACGCGCACGGAAGACCGGCTGCCTCCGCCGCCGCTGTCACCAGGCGACCGCCTTCGGCTCGGCCCGCTTGAAGCCTTCGTAGAGCGCCTTCTCGACCATCCTCGCCTTCTCGAGCTGCGCTTCCAAGGCAACCGCGCAGCGGTACTTGCTGGACTGGCACGGCACGGCCGGCCGATTCAATACGCGCATGTTCCCGAGCCGTTGGCACTGTGGGATGTCTGGACGAAGATTGCCGCGGGGCCGGTCGCGTTCGAGGCGCCGTCGGCAGGCTTTGCGCTCGACTGGCGCACGCTCCAAGCCTGGCGTCGGCGCGACGTCAGCTTCGCAACACTCACGCATGCCGCGGGCGTTTCTTCCACCGGCGATCCCGCGCTCGATTTGCGACCCCCATTCGACGAGCCGTACCGCATCTCTGAGCGCGCCGCGGCGCAGGTCGCGCGGGCGAAGCTCCGCGGCAGCCGCATCATCGCGATCGGCACGAGCGTGGTGCGCGCGCTTGAGGCAGCTGCCAATCCCGACGGCAAGGTGCGTGCCGGAAATGGCATTGCGACAGGGCGCATCGCGCGGGGCACGCCACTTCGCGTGGTTGATGCAATTCTCACTGGCGTCCACCAGCCCGGCGAAAGCCATTTCGAGCTCCTGCGCGCCTTTGCCGACGATTCTCTGCTCGCCAAGGCTTCCGCATCCTTCGCCGAGCACCGATATCGCACGCATGAATTCGGCGATTCCCTGCTGCTCAATCGCCAACCGCTGGATCAATCGCGCGAACAGAACCGGGTGCTCGAGACGAAACCTCTGCTCGATGCGTCCCATGATGTTGGTTTCCCATGGCCTTCGAAAAACGAAGTTTTTGACTAAATTATTGATTTGGAACATCTATTTTGACACATTAACTGCCAATCTGGGGGTCAGGAGTTCGAATCTCTCCAAATCTACACTGTTCTACGGACCTCTGACGGCGAACTCGGCCGAAAGCCACTTCTTTGGGCCAGACTGCAGTGCATGCTCCGCGTGCCGAGCCGTTGATTGTGAGTTCACCTCGACTTGGCTTTGAGTTGCGCTATCTAGTCAATATGGAGGCAGCCATGCGTATGAAGTTCCTACTGCTGACATCAGCGACGATGATGGCGACAGTCGTTGCCCACGCGGACAGTCAGTCCTCGAACACAAGCTCGAATAGCTCGTCGAACAATGGCGTTGTGCGTGAGCGGATTGTCGAGACCTACTGTGAAGATGACTATTGTGAGACCTACGTCAAACGCAGGGTTTACCAGGAGGACCGATCCACCCGTCGTTACCAGGACTATGATCGTCGCCGCTATCGCGACCGCTACATGGATGATGATGACGACGACTAAGGAAAAGCCGCCCCGCTGACGCACGCGAAGTCCCGTTTTGGGATCGGGTCGGCGGCCCAGCTTCTCGTATCTAAATGCTTTTGGCGCACCCAGGACGAGGATGACGGTATCGGCTTCGCGGCCGTGAGCCGACGAGGATTATCGCCGCAAGAAGGGCTTGGCGATCTCTGCCTCGACCTGCCGTCTCGTCAGACCGATATCGTCGATCAAATGGGGATTGTCCTTCGACATCTGCTCAAGTTCCCAGCGAAAGCGTTTCCGCTCGTCCCAGGCCGCGATAATGCTTCGCAGGGTCGTCAGGTGCCGACGCGACATTTCCGCCGGCTCCACGGGCGTCCCCGGCCGCGCTGCCTGATGCGGGGCCGATGCAAGAGTATCGTTCATAGCAACCTCCATCGGTTTGAAGGTCCGGGGACCCTCGACCTGAAAGAGGATGAATTGTGCAGGATACGAACAGCGTCGTAAATAAGTTCTGTTGCGCGCCCGTAGCTCAGCTGGATAGAGCACCAGACTACGAATCTGGGGGTCAGGAGTTCGAATCTCGTCCGGCGCGCCAAATTTCCACCACTCCGGAATAAAAGTGGGCACCCGCATGCGACCCTATTAGCGGACGTTGAGCTTGCTCTTGTCGCGCGGGCGCGGCATCCAAGTGGCGTTATGGTGTCGCGTTCAACTTTGCCTCCTCATCAACCTGCGACCGCCATTGCTTGACGAGATCCCGTCGCCGACCCGGATAGCGATCCGTCATGAGTTCCGCGTGCTCGATCCGGTCGATGCGGAACAGACGAAAATCGTGCCGCAGTTCGCACCAGCCTGCGACGAACCGGCGGGTCTCGACGAATCCGAGTGAAATCGGCCAGATGGTGCGTTCCGTCGCGGTCCCCTTGGGATCGCGATAGGCGATGAACAGTTTCCGTTGCTCGCGTGTCGCCTGGCGGATCATCTGGAGGTCCACCGACTGCGGCTCTTCCCTCCGCCGCCCGACGTGGAAGGCGTTGTCGTGGAGTATGTGACGAAGCTCGACGGGAAGCACAGCACCGATCTTGGCCAGAACGTCATCGGCTGCCAGCGCCATGGCCGGGTCGGTCTGCCTGGTCACCCACTGCGCTCCCAGGGTAATTGCTTGCAACTCCTGTTCCGAGAACATCAGAGGTGGCAGCAGGAACGTTGGCCGCAGCACGTAACCCACGCCCGGCTCGCCGTCGATTTCGGCGCCCATGGCCTGCAGGGCCGCAATGTAGCGATAAATCGTCCGCAACGAGACCCCGGCCTCTTGTGCAAGTACCGTGCCGGCCACCGGCGTGCGGTGGCGGCGCAGTACCTGCATGAGATCGAAAAGCCGATTGCTCTTGGTCATCAGCCTATTCTACCAGCCAATGTCAAATTTTGGCAGTGGCCTGCTCAACTCATCGAAACGAGGCTCTTACCGCCCAGCCTGCGGCCCGCTTCGAGGGCGGTGACCAGCGGAATCGCTTCCTTGAGGTGAACCACCTCAGCGATCGGTAGGCGGAGCCGTCTCTCATCAGCTGCCTTAGCAAGACCATCGAGGATGTCCGCCCGCGCCGTGCAAACAATCGGCTTGAGCCTCCGGTTGAAGATCGCGCGAATGAATTTGCCCGGCGTCGGATCGTCGAGGAACACACCGCCCTTCCGGAGCAAGCCGAGGCCCGTCGCAACGGTCATCGTCCCGGCCGTGTCATATACGACGTCAAACCGCTCCTCGATCTTTGACAGATCTGTGGTCCGATAATCGTAGACGCGGCTCACTCCCATCTGCTCGACGCGATGCTTCTGCTGCGCGCTGCAGCTTCCCGAGACCTCTGCGCCGAGCATCAGCGCGATTTGAACGGCGGATTCGCCCACGGCGCCGGTGCAGCCGTTGATGAAGACCCGAGCGCCCGGCTGCAGATTCGCTTTATCAACGAGGCCGTTCCACGCAGTTATCCCAGGAGTTCCAAGACACGCGGCGTCCTCAAAGGAAACGATTTCCGGCTTCTTGGCCAGAAAGGTCTCCGGCGCGATTACGGCTTCGCCGAGTGCGCCGCCATCCTTGATTTGGACAGACCCAAACACCGCGTCACCTGGCTTAAAGCGGGTGACGCCCAAGCCGACCGAAATCACCGCGCCCGAAAAGTCGCTGCCCAGCGCACGAGGAAACCTCTTCCCCGTCACCATCTTCAGATAGCCGTTACGGACCTTCCAGTCGATCGGGTTGATGGCGGCGAAGTGGACCTTCACGGCCACCTCGCCCTTGCCGGGCGTACGGAGCTCGAAATCCTCGAGCTTCATGGCCTCCGGCCCACCATATTGATGATATTGAATCCGCTTCATAGCAGGCCGTTCCTTTTGGGTGTCGCGGCGACGACATCGGCAAGCGGCGTGCTTGGCAGCCGCCTTCCCGGGTTGCGCACGGCGGCCACGATCTCGTTGGCCGAAACGCCGCGACGTAGCAGGGCGTCGACGACGAGCCGCCCGTAGCGGCCGGTTGCCGCTGTAATGATGATCATGAGGAACTCCTCGGCGACCGGCCGGCAGAGCGGCCGTCGCCCGTTGCGTTCGAGATGAGGTTTGGTTACCCGGCGGCTGCTTGCACGCCGGCGCGAGGTCAGTGCGGCTGCACCGTCGCCATGTAGGCAGCAAACGGCATGGCGTCGTAGATCACGGTCGTTGTGGCGATCTTGTCGTCGTGGATCGTGAGGTATTCGGCCACGGTAGAGTGCGGGACCGGGTGGCTCTCCGTCTCATAGACGACGACGGCGTGCCGACCGTCGCCGAACGCGGCCACGAGCGTCAGCTTTTTGATCATGCGGGCAAAACCCTCCTGGAAGCCCCTGAAGGCCTCCGTGCCGACGGTCTGCCCGATCGGTGACGTGCAGACAATGTCGGCGGAAGCGACGGACATGATCTTGCCGATGTCCTTGTTCGCCATGCCATCGAAATAGGTGCGGGCGATGTTGAGAGCCTTGGTGTCGGTCATTGTATGTTCCTTTTCTTGTCGATGACCGAACTTACGACAACCCGATGACAGAATTTGTCAGCATGATGCAAAACCGTCGTCTTGGCGCCGATGCGTCAATCTTAGGAACGCAAACTTGGCGGCCCGCTTTCGGTGCAGGACGGACCGCTCCCTCCGAGCAGCAACTCAGAAATCAATAGGCGCAGCAATGACATAGCGGTGCCCAGTTTTATGTCGAGGCCACAATCATCACGCATTTATGAGCTGTGTTGATAAGCCTATCCGGGATTAGGGGTCTAGTCTTGGGGCGTGCGTCGCCTTAAGTGTCAGGAGTAGTAGTCCCTGCATGGCCGCCGTTCAGGAATAATGCTGATGGAACGCAAGCTCGCGGCAATCATGGCCGCCGATATCGTCGGCTACAGCCTGCTGATGGCTGAAAACGAGGCTTCCACCTACGCGAAGCTGCGCGCTGTTTTTGATGAGCTCATTGACCCGACCATTGCCAGCCATGGCGGGCGCATCGTCAAGACGACGGGAGACGGCTTTCTCGCCATGTTTCCCAGCGTCAACGAAGCGGTTGATGCGGCGCTGGCCATACAGGAAGGCTTCGACAAGGGGCCCTTCGAGCTGCGCATCGGCATCAATCTTGGCGATGTCATCGAAGATGACGGCGACGTTTACGGCGACGGCGTCAATGTGGCTGCCCGTCTTGAGGCCATGTGCGATCCGGGGCAGATATTCGTCAGCGGCGCCGTGGTGATGGCGGCCGACCGCAACAGCGCGGACAGGTTCGTTCGCATCGGCCGCAGGCGGGCCAAGAACATTCCCGAACTTCTCAATGTCTACCGCGTAAGGCGCGCGGGCTCTCCGTGGTCGCCATGGCGGCAGGTGCCGCAGGTGCTGCGCAGCACCGCCGCCCGCTGGTCTTATGTCGCGGCCGCCATAGCCCTCATCCTCATTGGCACCCAAATCCAGCCGCTCCCCCTGGCAGCCATGGTCAGCCGCATCCCGGCGGTCTTGTCGATGGACCAGAGCCGCGCCGACCCCCGGCCGTCAGTGGCGGTCATGCCTTTTGCCGCGATGAGCGGCAGCGGCGAGCAATCATATTTCGCGGACGGACTGACCGAGGATGTGACGACAGCCCTTGCCCGCAATTCAGAGCTGCAGGTAATCGCGCGCGATTCCACCTACGCCGTGCACGGGCAGGATACGGACGTGCGCAAGCTCGGGGCGAAGCTCGGCGTTGATTATGTGGTTGAAGGCAGCGCCCGCCGTGAAGGCGACCAGCTTCGCGTGTCGGCGCAGCTGATCGATGTAAAGACAGGCGCGCATCTGTGGTCGCGCAGTTTTGACCGGCAGGTCGCCGACGTGTTCACCGTCCAGAGCGAGCTGACCACTGAAATCGTCGCGCAGATCGCGCCCTATATCGGCAGGAGCGAGGCGGCGGCGGCAGCGGAACGCCCGACCGACAATCTGCAGGCCTATGACCTCGTGCTGCAGGCCCGCAACCGCTACCGGCACGGCGCCAATGACCCGCAGGACATTCTGGAAGCGCGGGGCCTCTACCAGCGCGCCCTTGAAATGGACCCGTCCTATGCGGCCGCCCGCGCAGGCCTCGCGCTGACCTTTATCGCCAGCGTGGCGCACAGCGGTGGCGGCCGGGCAAACGCGCCGGAACTTCATCTTGGGCTTAGCGAAGCCCGGCAGGCGGTCCGTCTCGATCCCAATCTTGGCCTTGGCTATCAGGTCATCAGCTTCGGGCTTGCCCTCCAGGGCGACTATTCAGGCGGCTTGCAGGCCGCACGGCGCGCTGTGGAGCTCAACCCTAACGATCCCGACAGCATGATGGCGCTTGCAAAGGCGCAGGTTCGCTTCGGGGAATATGATGATGCCGTCGCCAACGCAGAGCGGGCCCGCCGCCTTCATCCCATGGCGCCCGAGTACTATGCCTATGTGCACGGGCAGGCGCTCTACGCGGCTGACCGCCGAGATGAGGCTTCCGCCGTCATAGAAGAATGCCTGATCCGGGCGCCGCGCGATGCAAACTGCCTTCTGATTCAGGCCGCTTTGCAGGGCGCGGGCGGCGAGGTCGAGGCAGCCCAGCAGACGATGGCAAAGCTGGTCGAGGCGCATCCGGCATTCTCGCTGGAAGCAGAGCGCGCTTACCGCCGGTTCGGTGACAGGCCGCTGATGGAAGAGTTCCTGCAGGACCTCGCAAAGGCCAAGGCTCCTGAATCCGCCTGAAAGTTTTTACAGGGCGACTTCAATCACATAGCGGTGCCCCGTTTCATCTCGTCCGGCACGCCAATTTTGCCATTTCCACGACGCCAACACCGAAAATTGCCGCCCATTGCCGCTGGAGCTACGTCCGCGCGAGGAGCGGGAAATAGCCAAGGCGAGAGAGCGTAGTAACGGCGGTGATCGGTGGTGAAAAAGTTCGAATCGTTTGCGGCCGAATGACGTATTTTGGCCCAAGGCAAAGCTCGCATATTGATCGTTGGACGGACATCGCGAGCCCCGTGCTGGGGCGCGCCGCGCTGCCGTTTCCGTCGTCGGGGTACAATCGCCAATACAGAAACTGCAGGGCGAGCGATCAGCGCTTGTCCGCCGCCCGGCCGCTGGTCGTCGCAGGGATGCGGGCGACGACCTTGATCTCGAAATCGAAGCCAGCAAGCCAATTGACGCCCACTGCCGTCCAGTTCGGGTAGGGAGGTGCACCGATCTCTTCCGCTCGGACGGCCAGAACTGTCTCGATCTGTTCGTCCGGGTTGGTGTGGAACGTTGTGACGTCGACGACGTCGTCGAAGCGGCAGCCGGCGGCGGCCAAGACCGCGCGCAGATTGGCGAAGGCCCGTCGAACCTGATCCTCGAATACGGGCTCGGGCGAGCCGTCCTCACGGCTCCCGACCTGGCCCGACACAAAGAGAAGATCGCCGGAGCGAATGGCCGCGGAATAGCGGTGGATATCGTATAACGCGTGGCGTTTGGCCGGATAGATTGCGTCACGTGCAGGCATTTCGTGTTCCTTTCTGTCTTGATAACGGGAGCGGACCGGCAGCGGGCCGGAGCTGGGGGAATCTATCGGGATCAACGGGCGGAGTTGCACGACGGTGCCATGCAGCTCTGGATCGGCGGGACAGGGTGGGTCACAGCCGCGCCAACTCCTCGTCTGTGAAATCCGCCGCGACCGCGATGTCCTTCTGCCGGTCGAGCTCCTCGATGCGTCCGCCGAGTGTCCTGCGGATGCCGGCATAGGCCTCGGAACCGAGCACCAGCCGTTTCGGAAGCGGACCATCCTGATCGGCAAGCCTGATCATTGCGTCCGTCATGCGGTCGGGGTCGCCCTTGATCACCCATGAGACACGAAGCGCCTCGCGGATCTGACCGGCGGGTGTTCCCTCATAGGCCGCGAGCGGCTTGGTCCGCGCGAGATTGCCGCCGAACCCGGTCCGCGCCGGCCCAGGTTCCACAAGGGTGAACTCGATGCCGAAGGGAGCAGCCTCCTGCGCCACGGACTCGACGAACCCCTCGATACCCCACTTGGTCGCGTGATAGAGGCTGAAAGCCGGATAGGCGATCTGGCCTCCCTCGCTCGATACCTGTAGAATCCGGCCGCCACCCTGGCTGCGCAGATGCGGCAACGCCGCCCGGATGAGTGCGATCGAGCCGATGAGATTGGTGTCGATGATGTCCCGAACCTGCACATCGCCAGCCTCTTCCGCCGCGCCGAGCAGGCCATAGCCAGCATTGCTGACGACGATGTCGATCCGAGCGGATGCGGCGAAGGCGCGGTCGACCGCGGCGCGGACTGAGCTCTGGTCCTTGAGGTCCATTGCGACGATGCGGAGCCGTTCGGGGTAGCGTGCACGCAGGTCGGGAAGTGCGTCCTTGCTGCGGCTGGCACCGACGACGCGGTCTCCCCTGATCAGGGCCTTCTCCGCCAGCAGCCGGCCTAAACCGGACGACACACCCGTTATGACCCAGGTCTTTTCCATTTCTCATCATCTCCAATTGATCCAGGCTGGAGATAAGGCAATCCCATTGCGTGCATTAGCCGTTGAAATCGGCATGAGATGATGCAAAATCACCATCAATGCTCCGCCCGTCGCTCAACGATCTCACCGCCTTCGTGGCCGTTGCCACACACCGCAGCTTCCGCCGCGCAGCGGACGAGATCGGCACGGCACCTTCCACATTGAGCCATGCGATGCGTGCGCTCGAGGAACGCATGGGCGTGCGCCTTCTGAACCGCACCACACGCAGCGTCTCACCGACAGAAGCCGGATTCCGGTTGCTTGACCGCCTTCAGCCGGCGCTCGCCTCGCTGGACGAGGCGCTCGACAGCGTCGCGGGGTTCCGGGGCAATGTCGCGGGCACGGTCCGCATCAACGCACCGCGATTGGTGGCCGGGCTTCTCGTTCGCTGGGTTCTTCCGCAGATGGCGGAGCGCCATCCGGACGTGACCGTGGACATCGTCGTCGAGGGGCGGCTCATCGATATCGTATCCAGCGGGTTCGATGCCGGCGTGCGCCTCCTCGGATCGGTCCCCAAGGACATGATCGCCGTGCCGTTTGCACGCCCGTTGACGTTCATCTGTGTCGCCTCGCCCGCCTATCTCGATCGCTTCGGCGACCCGGGAACGCCCGAGGCATTGCAACGCCACCATTGCATCGGCCATCGTATGCCCAGCGGCAAATTCTATCGATGGGAGTTCGAACGCGCCGGCCAGGAACTCGGGATCGACGCAAACGGCTCCATCGTCCTCGATGACGAGGAACTGATGGTCGAAGCCGCAATAGAGGGTCTGGGCATCGCCTATGTGGCGGATTGGGCCGCCGAAGCGGCCATATCCGATGGCCGGCTGCGTAAGGTCTTGACCGCATGGATGCCCGCTCCGGAAGGGGTCGCGGTCTACTATCCCGGACATCGAGCCGTGCCGCCGGCACTGCGGGCTTTCCTCGATGTCGTGAAGGACTTGCGAAAGAAAGAACCTTAACTGGATCAAAGAAGCAGCAATCCGGGCACTCGTAGTGCAGAAGGAGGTCCGGTATGATTTCTCGCTTCTGTCGATCGGCCATCAGTCGATCTAGCTTACAACCGATTGCGTAACGCAATCAGAACCGCGCGGATGTGCCGCGTGAGGAAGGAGGTGGGTATGGCTAAGCTCGTGTTCGGAATGAACCAGTCCCTGGACGGCTACGTTGACCATATGGCGTTTGCGCCAAGCCCCACGCTCTTCCGCCATTTCATCGAGGAGGCTCAGGGGCAGGCGGGCAGTGTGTACGGTCGCAAAATGTATGAGGTCATGCGTTACTGGGACGACGATCATCCTGAATGGGATGCAGAGCGACACGCCTTCGCGGCGGCGTGGCGGAACCAGCCGAAATGGGTCGTCTCGCGCTCGTTGAAGTCGGTTGGTCCCAACGCTCGGCTTGTTGAGGATGATCTTGAGGGCGCGATCCGAGAGCTGAAGGCCGAGCGCGACGGGGAGATCGAAGTTGCTGGCCCGGACTTGGCGCGAAGCCTCACCGAACTTGGCCTGATTGATGAGTATCGCATCTACCTGCACCCCGTCGTGCTTGGCCACGGCAAGCCATATTTCGCCGGCCCCCGGCCGCCACTCCGCCTTATGACTAATGATCGGATTGGCGAGGACGTGATCAGGTTGACCTACGTCCCTGCTTGATCTCGCGACTCGCCGGATGGAATCGCCGCTGAAGTCTGGTTTTGGTTACGGGAATTGCGTCGCTCTCTCCTGTGTTCGCTTGATGAACTCGATCATGAGGGAGAGTGCTGGTTCGGCGTGCGTCTCAAGTAGGAAATGCCCGCCGTCGAAAACATGCGCTTCCATGCGCGGCAGATCCTGCATCCAGGACAGCGTTTCGGCGATATCGAACTAGGGGTCGTGACGGCCCCACAGCATGAGCGCAGGCGGTTGCCATTTCTTCAAATAGGCGGCGATCGTATCGAAACGCGCAGCATGGCTTTTGTAGTCGCCGATAAGCGCGCGGTGGGTCTCCATGCGGCCGGGAAGATTTATCACCCTCCAGTCCTCGACCCAGGGTTCGCCTTTGATCGTGGCGGCGACCTCCTCCGGCAGACCGCCCGTATATTGCTCGCGCGTGAATTCAAAGGTCAGGTCGGGGGTTGCGGCCGTTTCGTTCTCTTTTGTCGGTTCTGACCAGAACTTCAATGCGGCGTCCCACAAGGGGCCCGAAGCCGGTACGATGTGCGTTTGCGTTCTGGATGATGAGGCCCGAAACCAGCTCGGGCGCTTGGATGGCGATCTGCAGGCCCACAGCGGTGCCCCAGTCATGCACGTAGATGAAGCGACGCCCGATCACGAGGTGGGCCAGCAATTCGGAAATTGCCTCGCTGATCGCGGCGAAGGAGGGTGTCGGCGGAACGTCTGACTGGCCATGGCCCGGGAGGTCGGGCGCGATCACATAGGCGACGCGCGCCAAGCCAGGGATTATATCGCGAAATGTTCGCGATGAGCTCGGGAAGCCGTGCAGGAGGAGCAAAGCGGGGTTGGATGGATCGCCCGCAGTGACGTAAGCAAGCTCGGTTCCACCGGAGAGACCCATTCGGCGTTGAGCAGGCAGGCTCATGGCAAGGTTCCGTTTTGCTGTCTAGAACTGGAGTTCAACTCAAACGAGCGGCACGAGTTCCGGATGTTGCCGAAGAGCCTGTGGCCGGTCTTCCTCATGGTCGGGCTATTTGTCAGTGTCCACGACCGGCGCGAGCGAGCTGGCCGAGATCAGCCCGGACCGGCCAAGCTCTTAAGCGCCCCGTCGAGTCGGCCAGCGCATTGGCGCCTAGTTTAGGCTTTGACCTGGACCTGACTCATTTGCTTAGTGCGATTTCGCAATCTGCCGCAACCTCAAGGACGAGGATGACGGTATCGGCTTCGCGGCCTTGAGCCGACGAGGATTATCGCCGCCAGAACGGCTTGGCGATCTCTGCCTCGACCTGCCGTCTCGTCAGACCGATATCGTCGATCAAATGGGGATTGTCCTTCGACATTTGCTCAAGTTCCCAGCGAAAGCGTTTCCGCTCGTCCCAGGCCGCGACAATGCTTCGCAGGGTCGCCAGGCTGTAGTACCGACGCGACATTTCCGCTGGCCGCAAGGGCGTTCCCGGCCGCGCTGCCTGATGCCGGACCGATGCAAGAGTATCGTTCATAGCAACCTCCATCTGGTTTGAAGGTCCGGGGACCCTCGACCTGAAAGAGGCTGAATTCTGCAGGAAACGAACAGCGTCGTAATTAAGCTCTTCCAAATAGTTCTCAAAACTTCCAAACGGGCTATAGATACGCCGCATGCAAGGATCGCGCTTTGCCTTTGGTCCGTTCGTGCTTGATTCCGGTGCGGGAACGCTGCTTCGCAACGATGTCCCCGTTGCCGTTGGCTACCGCGGGCTAAAGCTGCTTGCGGCGCTCGTTGGACGGCCCGGCGAAATCCTGAGCAAGGCCGAGTTGATGGACGCGGCGTGGCCGGGCACGGCCGTCGAGGAAGGCAACCTCACCGTCCAGATCGCGCAGTTGCGGAAGCTGCTTGGTCCGGCCGCCGACGGCGGCGAATGGATCGCCACGGTTCCGCGCGTCGGCTATCGCTTCACGGGGGCCGTCGAACAGCTCGGTGGCGCGAAACGAAAACCTTTGCCGCTGCCCGACAAGCCATCGATAGCCGTGCTGCCCTTCGTTAATCTCAGCAACGATCCCGAGCAGGAATCCTTCGCGGATGGGTTGACCGAGGACCTGATTACCGACCTGTCCAGGATCTCCGGCCTGTTCGTCATCGCACGCAATTCGGCCTTTGCCTACAAAGGAAAGGCGATGGACGTGCGCGAGATCGCTGAGGACCTTGGCGTGCGCTATCTGCTGGAGGGGAGCGCACGACGCGCTGCAGGGCGCGTGCGCATCAACGCCCAGCTGGTCGACGCGGTGAGTGGCGATCATCTCTGGGCGGAACGCTTCGATCGCAGCCTGGAAGATATTTTTGCCGTTCAGGACGAGGTCACCGGCAAGATCGTGGAGGCGTTGCTCGGCAGGCTGCGCGCACCGCCGCCGCGCAGTCGGCCTAAAAATCTCGAGGCTTACGATCTCTGCGTGCGGGCGCGCAAGCTGATGGATGATTCGCCGCAGACGGCGCGCGAAGCGCATCTGATGCTCACCCGCGCGGTTTCGCTCGATCCGGAATATGCCGAGGCCTATCGCTGGCTTGCCATGAACCACTGGATGGGATGGGTGCATTCCGGCGGACCAACCGAAACGTCCCGTAGCGTTGCTTTGGAACTGGCGCGCAAAGCCGTATGGATCGACCCGAACGATGCCGGCTGCCGCTGGGTTTTGGCTTACCTGCTTGCCTATGAGCGCAGCTTCGCCGAGGCGGATGCGGAATTCGCCAAGGCGATCGAGCTCGACCCGAACGAGGCCGATGCCTGGGCGGCATTATCCGACATCGCGGTCCTGGCCGGACGGGTCGAGGAGGGCCTTGAGCACATTCGCAAGGCATTCCGGCTGAACCCGTTTCCGGCAAGTTGGTACTATCTGGCGCTCGGCCAGGCGCAATATGCGGCCGGCGCATACGAGGCCGCTGTCGAGACACTGCGCAGGGACGAGACTTATCGTACAAGCTCACGCCGTTTCCTGGCGGCAAGCCTTGCCCAACTGGGCCGGCTCGACGAGGCGCGCGCAGAGGCCGAACTGTTCCTCGTCGGCAACCCGCATTTCACTACCCGCCACTGGGCCACGACGGAGCCATTCCGCGACGCTGCGACGCTCGAGCATTTCGTTGACGGCTTCCGCAAGGCCGGTCTTCCGGAGTAAGGCGCCGGCGTGATCGAAGGCGCTGTCCTCTAGCATCTGGTTCGAGATGTCGATCAAGGCGTACATCTCGGTCAACGGCACCTTCGCACGGTTCGTGCGAGCTATTCCTCAAAGCGACTCGTGGCGTCACGATCGCGCTCGTATCGTCTCGTGAGCGGAAACGGCGGCAACCAGGACTCGCGACGGATGATCCAGCTTTCGTAGGTTGGCATCAGTTGGTCGGGGGCATCCAGGGATCCCAGGTTCAACTCGATTTCGTCTGCGGTGCGTCCGAAAATTGTCGAGCCGCAGCGGGGACAGAAAAACCGCCCGGCGTAGTCGCGCGTCTCGCCTTCGATCGTCACCGCATCCTGGGGGAACACCGCGGAAGCGTGAAAAAGGGCCCCATGATGCTTGCGGCAGTCGAGACAGTGACAAAGTCCGACCCGGTATGGGAGTCCCGACGCCACAATTCGGACGTTGCCACACAGGCAACCGCCAGTGAATCGGTCCATGCTGCATCTCCTCCAAAATCGAGCGGTCGGAAATGGCTACAACGAACGGCACTGTCATTGCAATTGTCCCGCTGCGGGCGGCGACGCGTCGTCTTCCGTAGCGGGCCTCGCGCCCACCCTTGCGCCCCCTTATTGAAACGAAGCGGCCCTTTCACTCTTGACAAATATACTCGTCAACTGGCATTGACAGGAAAGCTTGTCAATGTGAGGGCTGCATGTTCGATATCGAAGTCATAGATCGGCCGAGCGCGGCCGCCGCCGCGTTGGAGCCCGTTCGGAGTCAGCTCCTCTCGGAACTGCGGGAGCCCGCCTCGGCCGCTACCCTCGCCACACGGCTCGGTCTCAAGCGGCAGAAGATCAATTACCACCTGCATGCTCTGGAAGAGCACGGGCTTGTCCAAGTTGCAGACAGGCGGAAATGGGGGGGCTTGACGGAGCGGCTCATGGTGGCGAGCGCCATAACCTATGTCATCTCGACGAGCGCGCTGGGTCCGGTCGGCGCCGATCCGGACCGCACCCCGGACCGCCTGTCGGCGAGCTACCTCATCGCGCTCGGCGCTCGGCTGGTGCGGGAGGTCGGAGCCCTCCAGCGCGCCGCCACCGATGCCGGCAAGCGCCTGGCGACCTTGGCGATCGACACCGAAATCCGCTTCCGCTCCGCCGCCGACCGGGCCTCGTTCACGCGTGAACTGACTGAGGCCATCACCACGCTGGCGGCACGCTATCACGACGAAACCGCGCCGCATGGACGGTCCCATCGCCTTGTCGTGACGGCGCATCCTTCACCAGCCAATCCGCAAGGAAAGGACTTTCAATGCCAGTAAAAAAAGACACGGCCGGCAATCGCTCGGTCGAGGCGCAAGTGGATGTCCCCGGTACACCGCAGGACGTCTGGAACGCGATCGCAACGGGACCTGGAATATCTCAATGGTTCGTGCCGAGCGAACTCGAAGGCCGCATCGGAGGAACCGCCGTTTCGCATTTCGCTGCCGATGGAAGCATGGATGCGGTCGCCACCATCACAGCTTGGGAGCCGCCCAAGCGGTTTGTCGCAGAAGCACCGGGTGAGCCGGGAACGGTAGCGACGGAATGGATTGTCGAGGCAAAGTCCGGCGGGCTTTGCACCGTTCGCGTAGTCCATCGCTGGTTCGCGACTTCCGATGATTGGGATGATCAGTTCGAGGCCCACAGCTACGGATGGATCTCCTTCTTCCGCTTGCTCCGCCTCTACCTCACGCATTTTCCCGGACAGCACGGCTCGGCTTTTCAGCTCTTGGTCCCGTCCTCTGAACCTTTAGCCGATGGATGGCGAAAGCTGGTTGAACCCCTGGGCCTGGCGAATGCGACTGAACAACGGCGCGTGGCCTCGGACGCGCAGGCATTCGAGGGCGTCGTCGAACGAACAGGGCCGCAAGACCATCCCGAACTGGTGGTCCGGCTGGACCAGCCCGCGCCGGGCTTCGCGCACCTCTTCGCCTTGCCGATGGGCGGGATGACATTCCTGTCCGTGCGGTTTTTCCTCTTTGGCGACGATGCAGCGAGCGTTGTAAAACGGGAGGAGCCAAGTTGGCGAACCTGGCTTGAAAAGCACTTTCCAACTCCCGCGGAGTAGGACGGCTTTCTGATCCCTGGGACTCGTCCCCGCGTGTCCTGTTTCAGGCGGCCGTTTCGACAGGCAGGCCGGCGGCCTTCCATTCGGGATAGCCGTCCTCGAGCCGACGGACGAGATAGCCCCGCTCCCGCAAGGCGGCGACCGCTTCGAACGACAGAACGCAATAGGGGCCGCGGCAATAGGCGATCACTTCCCGATCCGCCGGTAGTTCGCCCAAGCGACGCTCCAGCTCGGCCAGCGGGATGTTGAGGGCGCCTGGAAGATGTCCGACCGCAAACTCGTCCTCTGGCCGCACGTCGAGAACCGTGACCATGCCGTCATGCAGCCTCGAGACGAGATCGTCTCGCGACACCGGTTCCATTGCATCGCGAGCGCGGAAGTAGTCGGCCATGACGCGGCCGATTTCGGCCACGTTTCGCTCGCCGACCCGGCCGAGCGCCTTGATCAGCGCCACCACCTCGGCGTCGCCGGCGAGGCTATAGAGCACGTGCTTGCCGCGGCGCTCCGTCTCGACGAGGCGCGTCCGCCGCAGGATCTGCAGGTGGCGCGACGTGTTGGCGAAGCTCAGATGGGCTCGCGCGGAGAGGTCCTCGACACTGCGCACACCTTGCGCCAGGTGCTCCAGAAGCTCGAGCCGGTGCGGATGGCCGAGTGCCTGGGCCACTTCGGCAAGGCTCGCATAGATCGCCTGTTTCGGTCCGGTGCTTGACACGGCTTCTCCTCAGTGAAACATTCAGCGGAATGATTGAATGTTCTAGCCCTTTGCAACGAGGAGCGCAAGACCATGATCCTTCGCCAGTTCCTTCACACCGATCCGGTCGGCGTCTCCTACCTGTTCGGTTGCGGCGGCAAAGCAGCTGCGGCCGTCGTCGATCCGGCCGGCGACATCGAGTTCTACCTGCGCGCCGCCGAAGACGCCGGCATGCGCATCCATTTCGTCGTCGACACGCATGTTCATGCCGACCATCTCTCCTCCGGCCGCGCGCTCGCCGAAGCGGCGGGCGCCGCCTACGTGCTCTCGGCGGAGGCGGATGTTGCGTTCCCGTTCAAAGGCATGCGCGACGGAGAGGTCCTCTCGCTCGGCAACGTCACCGCAACCGTTCTGCATACGCCCGGTCACACTCCTGAGCATATCTGCCTTCTCGTCAGCGACCGCACGCGTGCCGACGAGCCGTGGTTCGTGCTGACCGGCCACACGCTGATGGCCGGCGATCTCGGTCGCACCGAACTCGCCGTCAGCGCCGAGCAAGGCGCAAAGGATCTCTTTCGCAGCGCCGGTCGGCTCAAGGCGCTTCCCGATCATGTCGAGGTGCTCCCCGGCGCCTATGCTGGCTCGGTCTGCGGCCGGCGCCTGAGCGGCAAGCCGTGGTCGACCATCGGTTTCGAGAAACGCCACAACGAGGCCCTCCGGATCGAGGACGAAGCCGCGTTCATTCGCTTCATGCTCGCCGAGATTCCGCCGGCTCCGCCGGAGGCCGCGGCGCTCCGGGCCGCCAATTCCGCCCTGGCTGCGGCGGCCTGAGCCATGGACGAAGCGGCATCGGTTCCAGGCAAGGCGGGTTCACCCGTCAGGCTCGGCCTCAGGGAGAACTGGCCGCAATTCGCGCTGCTCGTCGTGATCAACGCCTTTGTCGGCGGCATGGTCGGAATAGAACGAACGGTAGTGCCGCTGATCGGATCGGAGGAGTTCCACGTCACGTCGACGACGCTCATCGTCTCCTTCATCGTCAGCTTCGGCGTCGTCAAGGCGCTGGCCAATCTGGTCTCGGGCCAGCTTGCCGACGCGTGGGGCCGCAAGCGCGTGCTCGTTTTGGGATGGCTGGTCGGCCTGCCGGTGCCGTTCATGATCATCTGGGCGCCGACCTGGGAATGGGTGATTGCGGCCAACGCATTGCTCGGCGTCAACCAGGGGCTCGCCTGGTCGATGACGGTGATCATGAAAGTCGATCTCGTCGGGCCGAAGTCGCGCGGCCTTGCCGTCGGCCTCAACGAGTTCGCCGGCTATCTCGCCGTCGGGGTGACGGCGTTCCTGACCGGCTATCTCGCCTCGCAATACGGACTGCGGCCAGTGCCGATCTATCTCGGCATCGGCTATGCCGTCCTCGGTGCCGCACTGTCGATCCTGCTCGTGTGCGACACGCGCGACCATGTTCGGCTGGAGGCTTCATCCCACGCCCAGCAGGCCGCGCCGATCAGCTTTCGGCAGGTCTTCGCGCTCACCTCGTTCGGGGATCGCAACCTGTTCGCCGCCTCGCAGGCCGGCCTCGTCAACAATCTCAACGACGGAATGAGCTGGGGCATTTTCCCATTGTTCTTCGCTTCCTTCGGCCTCGGTGTCGAGCGCATCGGCATCCTCAAGGCGATCTATCCCGCGACATGGGGTATCTTGCAGATCGTCACGGGTCCCTTGAGCGATCGCTGGGGGCGCAAAGGCCTGATCGTCGCCGGCATGTGGGTTCAGGCCGCCGGTCTGTTTCTCACCGCGGCGACGCGCCAGTTCGAGTGGTGGATCGTCGGCAGCCTTCTGCTCGGCCTCGGCACGGCGATGGTCTACCCGAGCTTGATCGCAGCCGTCTCCGATGCCTCGCATCCGACCTGGCGCGCCCGCTCACTCAGCGTCTACCGGTTCTGGCGGGATCTCGGCTACGCGATCGGGGCGCTCTCCGCCGGCCTCATCGCCGACAGCTTCGGGCTGTCATGGGCGATCACATCGATCGCCGCGCTGACGTTTCTCTCAGGGCTGGTCGTAGCTGTCGTGATGAGCGAAACCGAGCCCCATCCGTCCTCGAGGAGGACAACATGACAGCGGCAGATCGCTGCCCGAGCAATTGATCCGGCGCAAAGTCGCCGCGCTGCCTTTTGGCTTTATATTGGAATTTGACCGCGACCAGCGGTTTGCCGGCAGTACGGAAAGAGCCGAAAGCATTTCCGGCCGCAGAGCCGCCAGCGAATCAGAACTGCCGAGCTCATGAGAGGAAGGAGGATATTATGACGTTGATTTCACTGACGCGCGTGACCGCGCTCGCCGCCATTGTCGCCGCCGGCGCGACGGCTACAGCCGCCGCGCAAACAACCGCCGCCGATCCGCACCATCCCGATACGACGGTCGCGCAGGCGGCGCCGTCTCCCGAGCCTGGAGGTATGGCGGGACAAGACCAAGGTGCACAGCCCGCTCAACCCGGCATGATGCCTCCCGGCATGATGGGCCAGGGCATGATGGGCCAAGGCATGGGCCGGGGCATGATGTGCCAAGGCATGGGTCAGGGCATGATGGGCGAGATGATGCAGCCCGGCATGATGGGCGCAATGCCGATGATGCGCATGCGCGGGCACATGATGAAGATCATGTTCGCCATTGCCGACACGGACGGTGACAGCGCACTTTCCTTCGAAGAGATCACCGCCATCCATAAGCGAATCTTCGACAAGGTGGACGCAAACAAGGACGGCAAAGTGACATCCGAAGAGGTTCAGGCATTCATGCGGGAATAGCCGCGCAAGCTGATCGCCGGGCGACAAACCGCGAAGGAGGCTCCCGGGCATGACATCGATCTATCTCGACTACAACGCCAGCACGCCGATCGATCCTTCGGTTACGGCTGCCATGCGGCCATATCTGGATGAGGCTTTCGGCAATCCATCGAGCGGGCATTGGGCGAGCATGCCGGCGAAGGCTGCGCTGGAGAAGGCCCGCAGCCAGGTTGCGGCGCTGCTCGACTGCGCACCCGACGAGATCGTGTTCACAAGCGGCGGCAGCGAGGCCAACAACCTGGCGATCAAGGGCACGTTCTTCGCGCTGAGGCACAAGGGCGAGCACATCGTTACCACCACGGTCGAGCATCCGGCCATTCTCGCCCCTTGCCGGTTCCTCGAGCAGCTCGGCGCGGCAGTGACCTATGTGCCGGTCGACAGCACGGGCCGGGTCGATCCCGAGGATGTGCGTCGTGCCATCACGCCGCGCACCATCCTGATCACCGTCATGCACGCCAACAATGAGGTTGGCACGATCCAGCCGATCGAGGAGATCGGTACTATTGCGCGGGAGCATGGCGTCCGGTTTCACACCGACGCTGCGCAGTCGGTCGGCAAGATTGCAACCAAGGTCGACACGCTTGGCGTCGATCTGCTGACCATCGCAGGCCACAAGCTTTACGCGCCGAAGGGTGTCGGTGCGCTCTATGTCCGAGGCGGGCTCAGGCTCGAGCCGCTGATCCATGGCGCCGGGCACGAACATGGCCGTCGCGCTGGCACCGAGAGCGCCTTGCTGGCGGTCGGCCTCGGCGCCGCCTGTGCGCTCGCGAGCGACCTGGAGCCGATGGCGCGCGTCCGCGTACTGCGTGATCGCTTTTGGGACGCGCTGCAGGAAACTTTCGGCGACCATGTCGCGCTCAATGGGCACCCTCAGCACCGCCTTCCCAACACGCTCAACGTTTCATTCGTCGGCATGATCGGCGCCGACGTGCTTTCGCGTCTCGAGGGCGTCGCGGCGTCGACCGGTTCGGCGTGTCACGCCGGCCGGATCAAGCTCTCCCCAGTGCTCACGGCCATGGGCGTGCCCGAGAAGATCGGCATGGGCGCCGTTCGCTTCAGTCTTGGTCGAGCCACGACCAGCGCCGAAACCGACGCTGTCGTGGATCAGCTTCGAGCCGTCACGGTCCGATCCGCCCCCATCGTTGTGTCATAAGGCCTGTCGCGCCGGCGGCTCTTTCGCCGCTGCGGCTTCCTCTGGACTGAGGGCGCCCGGCCGGAGCTTGAACAGGATCAGCAGCGGCCCGGCGACGAAGATGGAGGAATAGGTGCCGGCGAGAATGCCGAAGATCATCGCGACCGTGAAGGACTGGATGACCTCGCCGCCCCAGATCGAAAGCGCCGCCAGCGCAAACAGCGTGGTCACGCCGGTCAGGACCGTTCGCGCCAGTGTCTGGTTCATCGACAGGTCGAGCAGTTCGGCAATCGGCATCCTTTTATAGCGGCGCAGATTCTCGCGGACCCGATCATAGACAACAACTGTATCGTTGATGGAATAGCCGACAATGGTCAGGATCGCGGCTATCGAGGTCAAATTGAACTCTATGCCCGCGACGACGTAGAAGCCAACCATCAGGATCACGTCGTGGAACGTCGAAATGATGGCACCCAGCCCGAACTGCCACTCGAACCTGATCCAGATGTAGACGAGCATCGCCAGCAGCGAGGCGAGCACGCCCATTGTGCCGTTGAACGCGAGTTCGGAGGACACCGTCGGACCGACAACCTCGATGCGGCGGAACTCGTAGTCGGTTTCGAGCGCGCTTCTTACCTTCTCAACGGCGGACTGTTCGGCAATGTCGCCGCCCCCCTGGGTGCCGATGCGGATCAGCACATCCCGGGCCGACCCGAACTCCTGCACCTGCACCTCACCCAGTTCGAGGCCCGTCAGGCGCTCACGAATGTCGCCGATGTCGGCCTGCTGGCCCTTCGCTTGCACCTCGATGCTCGAACCGCCGCGGAAGTCGATGCCGTAGTTCATGCCGACAGTGAAGAACAGCGCTGCCGAAGCGATCGACAATAGCAGGGACAGCGTGAAGGCGTACTTTCGGAATGCCATGAACGGCACCCGCGTGTCGTCGGGCACCAGGCGCATGACACCGCTGGGCATGGCTTTCGGGCGCTGCCGGCGAAGCCAGAATGCGACCAGCCAGCGCGTCAGCGTGAAGGCCGTGAACACGGTGGTGACGATGCCGATGGCGAGGGTGACGGCAAACCCCTTGATAGGCCCTGAGCCGAGGAAGAACAGGATGACGGCGGCAATCAGCGTCGTCACATTGGCGTCGACAACTGTCGCCAGCGCCTGTTTGAATCCGGAATCCATCGACTGCACGATCGAGCGCCCTTGGCGATTCTCTTCGCGGACGCGCTCGAAAATGATGACGTTGGAATCGACCGCCATGCCCATCGTCAGCACGATGCCGGCGATGCCAGGCAGCGTCAGCGTTGCCCCAAGAACCGACAGGACGGCGATGATCAGTGCGACGTTGGCCAGGAGCGCGACATTCGCGATCAGTCCCAGTCGCCCATAGGCGAACAGCATGAAGCCGACGACGAGGAACCCGGCGACGATCGACGCGAACTGGCCCGCCTCGATCGAATCGCTGCCGAGGCTCGGACCGACGGTGCGTTCCTCGACGATGGTGAGGTCGGCAGGCAGCGCGCCGGCGCGCAGCAGGACCGCAAGATCGTTCGCGCTCTCGACCGTGAAACTGCCGGATATCTGCCCGGTGCCGCCCAGGATTGGTTCGCGGATCTGAGGCGCGGAGATCACCTCGTTGTCGAGGATGATCGCGAACAGGCGCCCGACATTGGCCTGAGTAGCCTGACCGAAGCGGGTGGCGCCGCGGCTGTCGAAGCGAAACGAGACCACCGGCTCGTTGGTGCGCTGGTCGAAGGTTGCCTGCGCATCGACGAGGTTTTCGCCGGAGACGATGATCCGGTTCTCGATCAGATGGGGAACCCGGGGCTCGTCAGTCGAATACATCACCGTCGAGCCCGCCGGCGGGCGGCCGGAGATCGCCTCCTCGACCGGAATCGACTGGTCGACCATCTGGAAGGTCAGCTTCGCCGTCTGTCCGAGAATATCCTTCAGCCGCTGCGGATCCTGCAGGCCCGGCACCTGGACCATGATGCGCTCTGATCCCTGTCGCTGGATGATCGGCTCGGTCGTGCCGAGTTCGTTGACGCGCCGGCCCACCACCTCGATCGATTGAGTCAGCGCCGCGGCGATCCGGTAGTCGACCCCGGCTTCGGTCAGCGTAAAACGCAGCAGGCCCGGTTCCGGCTCGGCCATCTCCATCTCGGTCACCGAGCCGCTCATGAAAAGGCCGGTCGAGATCGGCTGCGTCAATCTTTCGAGTGCGGTCTTCGCAGCTTCGATCTGGCCTTGGTCGCGAATGCGGACCTGGATGGAATTGGCGGTGCCGGAAAGCCCGGTATAGCCGATCTGGGCATCGCGCAGCGATGTGCGGACCTCGTCGCGTGCCGATTCGAGGCGTTCGTTGGCGAGGTCCTGCCGATCGATCTGGAGCAGGATGTGCGAGCCGCCCTGCAGGTCTAGACCCAGCGTCAGTTGCTGCTTTGGCAGCCAATTCGGCAGCGATGCCAGAGTGGAGGCGGGAACCAGATTGGGAGCTGCGTACAGGATACCGGCTAGGACCGTCAGCCAGATGAGAATGGTCTTCCAGCGCGAAAAATGCAGCATGTTCTTGTCCGTTCAGCCCATATCGGGCGGAAACCGCCTCCGACAAGAGCTTTGGCGTTCCGATCGGCGAGCAACTCGACGAGAGCCCGAACGGAACGCGATGTGAAAGTTTTGGGAGTCGGGGGCCGCGGTCGCGCGGCCAGGATCATGCCGGGAGAAGCGGAGGCGCGCGCGCATCAAAGGCGCGGATCGGCGACAGTTTCGGCCGGTCTTCAGACCCTATTCCAAACGATGCGGCTGACGCGGTTTCGAGCGGCAGGCGCAAATCCGGGATTATGCAAAAGGGCTTGCCGTTTCCCGCAATGGCAGGCGTTCCCGTTTTGAAACGGGAAGTCTCAGCACCAACACGGCGCGCAATGTCGCGGACAAGGATGGTCGCGACCGGTTTGGACGCAGCGAGCCTCATTTGCTCTTTAGCTACATCATGTCCGACCTGGTCGGCTGTTGCCGCAGGAATGGTCCAGATCAGAAAGAGCAACGAAGCGAGCAGCCGCAGACCAGCACTCACGCTGAGCAGAACGCCGGGCCTTGTGTTAGCCTGTCTTCGACCGCTTCGTCTCATCTCACCGGTACGGCTCTCATACACTGCGACTAATACGCTTTCGCCTTCGTTGCCTCAGTAAGCGGCAGACCGCACTCCTGATCTTCAGCTATAGCATATGCATTGCGAATTGAAGCGCACCTTTCACGTACTCAAAGGGTAAGTGTGTTGGCCGATCGATTGGCAGCCTACCGCTTCTCGATCAGCTGGACATAACCTTGCAGGATGCCGCTCCAGCCACGATCGGATTCGAAAATCTCACGCGCCGCTTCGCCGGCCGCGCCCATGTTCTCAAGCTGACGATGCTCCAGCTCGACGCGAGTCGCGTTCTCGCCGGCCTCGGAGAACTTGACCTCGACTTCGGTCAGCAGCGACGGATCATATTGCCAGTCGGCGCGAATCCGCCACGCCAGGACGATGCGGTTTGGCGGTTCCCACGTCAGCACTTCGCCCCAGTCGCATTCCGCCCCATCCTCGCCGGTCTCAAACCAGCGGCCGCCTGCCTTTGGCTCGATAGTCGCGCTCCTGAGCGCGGACTTGCCTATCGAGTGGGACGCCGGCCACCAACGTCCAAACCCGCTCGTGAACACTTCAAACGCCGTGGCAACCGGCACGTCCACAGTGACCGACTTGCGCACAGGCGCTGGTTTAATGATCGCCGTCATTCTTTTCGCTCCTTGGCTTTGTTGATCTCGTTTCGGAAGGCGTCGAGCGCGTTCCCCCACATCTGGTCGAGCCAGGCACGCATCTCGCCGAGACCGTGAGGGTCGACATGATATATGTTGCTGGCGCCGCGAGGCTCGGCGCGGACCAGCCGCGCCTCCCTCAGCACCTTCAGGTGATGAGAGATCGCGGGCTGAGACACCGGCAGGATTCGAGCGAGGTTCGCCACCGAACGCGGCCCTTCGGCCACAAGCTCGAATACCTTTCTGCGCGTGGGGTCAGCCAGTGCCACCACACCTGCGTAATTATAAACCATGACTTATGATAAACACAGATTTATGATTAAGGCAACCTCAGCTATTTGCGAAGCAGAGCAGAGGGCAGCGTATTCTCTCCCTATTCAGGTCTCATGCTGCGCTCGCTTCAATAAGAGGAGCACTGGGGAGGAGACCGAACCAAAGCACCCCTTCTCAGACAGGGCTTGAAGGCTGTGCTTTCGTCGGCAAACGATCGGGCTGCGCACCGAGATTCGGACCCTGCCGCCGGCATTTCTGCCAGACCATTTTGGAGACGCTCATGGCCGACACCTCGAAAAGACTGCGCATTGCCGTGCTCTTTGGCGGACGCTCCGCCGAGCATGACGTTTCGGTGCTGTCGGCAACCAATATCCTGCGTGCGCTGGAACCCGCGAAATACGATGCCGTTCCCATCTTCGTCACCCGCGAAGGACAATGGCTGCTGAGCAGCCTCGAGGGCGGCACGCTGGCGAAACCGTCGAGCGGTACCGAAGTCTGCCTCGTGCCGGGCGGACAGGGACGGATGATGGCGATCCCGACCCATGGCGCGGCCCACGAACTGCCTGACATCGACATCCTGTTTCCCGCCTTGCACGGCCTCCACGGCGAGGACGGCTCAGTGCAGGGGCTGGCGGAAGTGGCGCGCGTGCCGCTCGCCGGCTGCGGTATTCTCGGTTCGGCCGCAGCCCTCGACAAGGACATTGCCAAGCGGCTGCTGTACGAGGCGGGCTTGCCCGCCGCGCGGTCCGTCACAATCCACCACGGCGGCGCGCTGGCCTTTGCGGAACTGCAGAGCGCGCTTGGGCTTCCGCTTTTCATCAAACCGGCCCGACAGGGCTCCTCTGTCGGCGTCAGCAAGGTTTCGGCTGAAAAAGACTACGAGGCAGCGCTGACAGAAGGCTTTAGGCACGACCGCAAGCTGCTGGCCGAAGAGTTCATTCAAGGTCGCGAGATCGAATGCAGCGTGCTGGAGGATACGGAAGGCGGCCTCTTCGTTTCCCGTCCCGGCGAGATCGTGCCGGCACAGAGCCACGGTTTCTACAGCTACGACGCCAAATATATCGATGAGCACGGCGCCGCGCTGAAAGTCCGGGCCGAACTGCCGCAGGAGATCGAAGGCAATATCCGCGCGATGGCAGCAAAGGCCTTCCGTGCGGTCGGCTGCGACGGCATGGCCCGCGTTGATTTCTTCGTGACCCCCGACATGCGCGTCCTCATCAACGAGCTCAACACCATTCCCGGTTTCACCGATATCAGCATGTATTCCAAGGCAATGGCGGCAAGCGGCGTCAGCTACCCGGAGATTATCGATCGGCTGGTGGCGCACGGGCTGGCACGTGCCGGTCGATCAGCTTGATGGCGAAGGCTTTGTCGCAAAGCTCCTAAAACCTGCGACACACGGTCTGTAGGAGTTTTGCGACAATCCAGGGCGGTGCCCGGAGATTCGAGGATATGTTCAGTCGGCCGGACCAGCAAATAGTATGAGATTTCCGTCCGGGTCCAGAATAATGAAATTTCGAGCACCCCACGGCTCTTTCTTGAGCGTCTGGTGAAAATCCACTCCGGCGGCTTGGAAATCCAGAAAGAGTCGCTTGATCTCGCTTGCGGTATCGACCGTAATTGAGGCGGAGAGCAGATGTTCGCGTTGTCGTATGTCGTCAACAAACACAGGCTCGCAGACCAGCCGCAGTGCGAGCTGCGCTTTGTCACGTATAACCTGCCCGTAGAATGGTGGGTCCCCATAAACGAAGTCGATTGCAAAGCCGAGTTTGTCCGCGAAAAAGCCACACGACGCTTTGATGTCGGAGACGAACAGTTGCGCGGAGGCGGAACTCAGAATGGGGCGGGGTGCGTTCTGTCTGCTTTGAGTGGTCATGACATGGGCTCCTGACTTGAGCGCCTGCCACCCCTCGAATCCCAATTGACGCGCGACAAGTTCTTGCGCGTCATTTAGCTTGAAGCTGGATTCCAGTATCTGAGTATCGTCGAGGTGCTGAAATCGTGGCAAAGCAGCCCGGATCTGGGCCGCGACCGGATAATACCGCTCGCGATGCCACCGCAAATACTGCTTGGCTTGCTTCTTAAGGTTTTCGAGGTTCGGCATAGGCGCTACCTTTGAAGTTCGCAGGCGGGCATTGCCCAGTCGGCCCAAAGCCGGTGCACCCTACGTAGCGCTATTTTCAAAATGCAAAATTCGCGTGAGATCGTCAAGAACCACGCGTTTAGTGCTCTCCTGCGACTAATAGTGCGAAACAGAACTTAGGGACTAACGCGACGATTTTGCGACCGGACCGAGATGCGGTAGCCGCTCGGTCTTAAGAGGTACAGGGGATGTGATTGCCGGAGATAACCGATCTGGCTGAACAATTTGGTGTGTGGCCTATGACACTGAAGACCTTACCAACGGTCCAAAAAAGCCGATGATACGTGTTATTCGCTTCTGGCTGGAGTCGAGGAAAGCTATATCCAAACCCTCGGGGAAGGACGATCCGTCAGGCATCACAAACTTCCACGCGAAGCGTGCGATCCCATGATGAACGTCCACGTCACTTGTCCGTAAGATGCGGGCACCGGGATGCTTGGTCAGAACTCTTGCGATGTGCGCGAGCAGTTCTTCCGCGCCGGTCGCATGGACTGTAGGATCTGTGTATGTCGCGCCCTCGCTCCAGATCGGTAACAGCAACGCCCGCCGCTGCTGGGCGTTTTCATCGGACCAGGCAGCACAATACGAATCGATGAGAAGCGTCAAAGGCATCCTATTCCCCTAATGCAGATCACTGGTCTGACTCGGCTCATGCTCGCCTTCTTCTTTGCCGCAACCAGCTCATCGTTAAAGGCCCGCTGGCTGACGACAAGGCTTGGTCCGCCTAAGGCTGAAAACTGCATAATGAAAATCCGCTCAGCCAGTCACCCTCTCGCAATCCAGGTCGGAGAGATCTCATCTGGATTTTCCCAGAAATTGCGATAACGCCGCAAAATCATCATGTAGGTGGCCAGCTGCAATCGCCCGTTGGAAGATCGCGTCGTAACCGTCGACCACAGAGCGGTCGATCTTGCGCGCCTCCATCAGCTCCAGGAGATGCTGGAATGCGCCGTAGTGCGGGGAGATCGACGAGAGCGTCTCGTCGTCGCTGGCAAAACGGCCAGCATTCGTCCGGTTGATGAGGTCGGCGACAAGCCCGTCAACAACAGGCGCTATTGCGGTCCACTGCCGAGCCAACTCGCCGAGGTCGATCTCTTCGGCCTGACACACGGCGATCGCATGGAGCGTGCCGAACAGCGCGCCCCACATGAGAGCAAGCAGCGCGCTATCAAGTGCGTTGGCACGTCCCGGCTCTTCCCCGATATGCTGGACATTGCCGCCCAAGGCACGAAACATCTCCTCGTTCGCGTCGAAAGCCTGCCTTGGCCCCGAGATCAGTATCGTCCCGGCATCTGTGCCGATGAAATCCGGCGTGGCCATGATCGCGCCATCGAGATAGCTGGCTCCGTGCTCGGCAAACCATTCAGCGGCTTCGCGTGCGCCATGCGGCGTTCCCGAAGTGAGTTCCACGACCAGCTTGCCGCGAATGGCTGAAGCAACGGCCTCGTCGTGCAGAACTGCAGCGGTTGCCTGGTAGTCGCTTACGTTCACAATGATAATTTCAGCCGCATTGACAGCTTCCAGGACGGACCCCGCGACAGTGGCGCCGAGCGCGGCCAGCGGTTCGGCCTTCTGTTTCGTCCTGTTCCAGACCGTCGTCCGATATCCCGACCGGAGCAGGGCGCGGGCGAGCGCCGATCCCATACGACCCGTCCCCACAACGCTGATTGAAAGCTTCATTGCAACACTCCATACCAATAGATGCCAATAGGCGCGCGGTGCCATGGTTTTGCCGTTAAGGGCAGAGGTATGTCGGAGTGAATGGCGCGCACAATACGCACCTGGAGGTAAGTGGTTACCCAGCGGTAAGGAGAGCATCATGAATAAGCCGACGGGCGATTGCGGCTTCGCAACCGCGATCAAGGCGATCGAAGGGAAGTGGAAAGTGGATATTCTTTGCGAGTTTGGAAAGGCATCTCGCAGGTTCGGCCGGTTGAGGCAGTCGATTCCGGCGATCAGTGAAAAGATGCTGACGCAGCAATTACGCGAACTGGAGGCTGACGGGCTTGTGAACCGAGAAGTCTATCCGGGATCGCCGACTAAGGTCGTCTATTCGTTGACAGAAAGCGGAGCGGCGCTCAATGCTGGAGCAGAGGCGTTATGCCGTTGGGGTGAGCAATTCCCTTCCCGCACCGATGCTTAAGGATGCCGTTCGCCATGCGAGTTGGACGTTGGCTCATGGCGCTTCGCCCTCGGCCGGAAACAGCGACAGCCAATAACGGGCGATATCGTTGCGGCGCATGAAGACGGCCTCCGGCCTGGACAGAACCGTCTCGATTATGCCTTCCAATGCTGCGGCCCGGTTGGGTTGGCCGGTCCACCGCGCATGGATTGCTATCGTCATCATTCGCCCGCCTTCTTTCCTGGCTTCCCTGATCAGGAAGTCCAGATAGGCTTCGACGTTGTCCACAAAGTCTTTGGGCGTCACATAGCCGGGGCTGACGAGATAGCGGCTGTCGTTCAAGGTCTTGGAATAGGGCACGACCAGAAGGCGCCCGTTCTGTGCCGGCACGAAATAGGGCAGGTCGTCGTTGCACGGATCCGAATCATACAGGAAGCCGCCTTCCTCGATCAGGAGGTCGCGCGTGTTGACGCTGGGAAAGGAACGGCTGTTCCAGCCGATCGGGCGCTCGCCGAGCAGCTCGATGAACAGCGCGACGGCGCGCTGCAGATGGCCGCGCTCCTCGTCGCGGCTCAGGGTCCATTGTTCGGTCCAGCGCAGGCCATGGCCGAGCAGATCGTGACCCGATTGGCGCAGCCATGCCGTCACCTCCGGGTTGCGCCGCAGCGCCTCGGCACAGCTCGAGATCGTGGCGTGGACACCGTGTCGCTCGAGCAGTCTGGCGATGCGCCAGATGCCGACGCGGCTGCCATACTCGAAATGCGTTTCGGTGCCGAGATCGCGGATGCCGGCCGGCGCCGACAACGGATATTCGCCCCAGCCATCGCTATGGTCGTCGCCCTCGAACAGCGAATATTCCGACCCTTCCTCGTAGCAGACCACGAGATTGACTGCGACCAGACGTCCGTCCGGCCAGATGATCTGCGGCGGCCGCCGGCCGTAACCGACGAAATCGCGCGGCGGGTCATGGCGATGCTGGAGCTTCATGGCAGTATAACTCCTGGCGGGTTGCCGATCCGGGTCAGCGAGGAAATCGGGCTCGAAGGCCGGCGCGGAACGGCGAACCAGATCAGATTTACCCTTGGATCCAGGATTTCGCCACAACCAGACTGCAGCAAACCGTATGTCAATCCGCAGAACTCGGGATACAAGAATCCCGATCCACCATGCCAGGAGACAATTTCGGGGCCATCGCCCTTTGCGGGGGCGCCTGTCTGGCTTGGAGCGGCATCAGTACGGCGCTTGCATTGACGGAAGTCTGGAGGTGCTCAGCTGGCTGTCAGTCCGTGTGTGCGCCCAGGCGCCACAGCACTGACCGATTCCCGCTCGACCAGCGGGCATTCAAGCTTGGTAATGGGGTAGCGGCCGCGGCCGGGCGGTGCAGGGACTTCCAATTGCTCGATCGCCCATTGCCCCATCGCCAAATGCGGCAGGATCGACGTCGTCAAAGGCGGGAACAGATGCCGGGCGATTTCCTCGTCGTCATAGCCGATCACGGAAATATCCCCAGGGATGTGCAGGCCGGCTTCCTTCAGCGCTTCGTAGCAGCCGATCGCGGTGCGGTCGTTCTGGCAGAAGATTGCGGTTGGGCGGTCCTTGAGCGCCAGAAGCTTGACGGTCGCGGCGTAGCCGGCGCTCGCCGACCAGTCGCCCTCGACCACCAGCTCCGCATCGAACGGGATGTCGGCCGTCGCCAGCGCCCGGCGGTAGCCCTTCAACCGATCCTGCGCCGCCTGCATCCACGGCTCGCCGGTGATGGTGGCGATGCGGCGGTGGCCATGGCTGATCAGGTGGCGGGTGGAGCTCTGCCCGCCGGCGATTTCGCTCGGCACCACGGCGGGGAAGGCGTAGTCGGCGGTATAGCAATTGAGCAGGATGACCGGGATATCGAGGTCGTAGAGATAGTCGGGCGCGGCGATCTCGCGCGTGAAGATGGTCATGTAGATCAGCGCCGAAATGCCTCGCTTGGTCAGTGCCGCAATCGCGCGCGGCTCCATGACGGAATCCCCTAAAGTCTGCGCGACCAGCACGACATTGCCGGCATTCCACGAGGCCTGTCTCGCGCCTTCGATGGCGACGACCGCCTCGGGGCTGGTCGCCAGTTGATCGACCGCGAAGCCGATCACCCCGTCCAGCCCCTCGAACGAGGCGATAGGGCTGCGAAGAGCAGAGAAGGCTGGTGGCGCATAGCCGAGACCCCGCGCGGCCTCGATCACCCGTTCGCGGGTCTGCTGCGAGAGCCTTATGCCCGGTGTGTTGTTGAGGACGAACGAAACCGTCGCCTGCGAGCAGCCGGCGGCCCTGGCGATATCGGTCATGGTGACGCGACCCTTGGGATTCTTGGCCGATGGCTTTCGACGCCGGGAAGGTTCAAGGGCAGGATCGCGCAGATCCGTCGGTTCGCTCATGGCATTGTGTTTCCAAATTCAGGGCTTGGCTAACCAGAGGTCGTCCTGGACGTCATTAAAGACGGTGGGGCGCGCCCGACGACGCTTCGCGTTTATAAAACAGGCACTCGATTAATCATTATTATCATCCTGGCAGCCGAATGGCTAGTAGCGGGGAGAGAGCGATACGCGGTTTCTGGAAGATTGGGAATGTGACCCAATTTCAAGGCCGCTAAACGGACTAGGAAGCCTCCCTTTCTCACCACACGGCAGGCAGCCATTCGCCAGCGGCACCAGGTTTCCAACCAGAGACTAATACTATTTACTAATAGGCGTAAGCGTTCTATTGTCAATTCGTCATGCCCGGCTCGGGACCGAACGGGCCATGACGGGAAGCAGGCGCGTGGCGCGGCATCCGCGGCTCTTGGGCCGGCAAAGCAACGCCACGCAATTACGGAAATGTCAGACAAATCCGACTATACGAACAGCCAATGAGTCTCTAAAGTCCAAAATCGCGGCTGGAATGGCGCCGTTCTTTCGCTGCCAGCACCCCTTGAGGAGGAGGCGTCCAGCCGCATCCGACAAGTTCAGATCAGCGAAAAATGACTGAATCAAATGGGAGGTTGAACATGAAATCTGCGATACGAAATGCGTCCGTCGCTGCCGCGGCCTTGGCTCTCGGCCTGTCCATCACGGCGATTGCCCGTGCCCAGGATAAACCGACGCTGGCCTTCGTCGTCAACGGCGCTTCCGATTTCTGGAAGGCGGCCGAAGCCGGCGTCAAGAAGGCCCAGGCCGAACTGCCCGACTACAATCTCGAGCTCAAATATCCGGAGCAGTCATCGGTCGCCATCCAGCAGCGGCTGATGGACGATCTGGTGACGGCCGGCGTCAAGGCGATCATGGTTTCGGCCGTTGATCCCAAGACGTCTACCGACGGGCTCAACAAGATCGCCTCGGAGACGGCGCTGTTCACCACCGACAGCGACGCGCCGCAGACCAAGCGGGTCGCCTATATCGGCTCGTCCAACATCGATGCCGGCAAGCAGGCGGCCGAGATCGCCAAGAAGGCGATGCCCGACGGCGGCAAATGCCTCGGCTTCGTCGGCCTGCTCGGCGCCGATAATGCCAAGGAGCGCATCGAGGGCATGAAGGAAGGGCTCGCCGGCACCAAGATCGAGCTGATCGACGTGCGTGGCGACGACATCGACCAGGCCCGCGCCAAGAAGAACGTCGAGGACGCGCTGGTCGCCAGCCCCGACGTCACCTGCATGGTCGGCTTCTATTCCTACAACACGCCGCGTATCTATGAAGCGCTGCGCGACGCCGGCAAGCTCGGTCAGATCACGGTCGTCGGCTTCGACGACGATCCGATCACGCTGGGCGGCGTCAAGGAAGGCACCGTTGCCGCCACGGTGGTCCAGCAGCCCTTCGAGTGGGCCTATCAAGGCATGAAGCTGATGGCCGCCTATCTCAAGGGCGACAAGTCGGGTGTTCCCGCCGACGGATTGATCATCGTGCCGACCAAGATCATCGGCAAGGACGATGTCGACGCCTATGCCGCCAATCTGAAGGCGATGTCTGGAAACTGAGCGTCGTCGGCGCTGCCCCTCATCCGCCTGCCGGCACCTTCTCCCCGTGAAGAGCGGGGAGAAGGGCAGTGGTTGCAACGCTGGCGATCCTTCTCCGCGTTCTTGACGGGGAGAGCGTAAGGGTGAGGGGCAGCGCGACGCTGGCGTGACTGGCTCCGCTTGTTATTGACGGGCTTGATCAGGCTCGTCAATCTGCGGGGAGGCCGACCCCGCCAACTGCTGTCAGGCGTGAATGAATTATTCCGACGCATCCATCGGCGCATCCACGACCGCCCCGTTCCTCAGTCTCGAGGGCGTGCGCAAGACCTATCCCGGCGTGGTCGCGCTGGACGGGTTTTCGATGGAGGTCAGGCCCGGCGAGGTCATCGGCCTCGTCGGCGAAAACGGCGCCGGCAAGTCGACGCTGATGAAGATCCTCGGCGGCGTGACCACCCCCGACACCGGCACGATCACCGTCGACGGCATCGCCCATGACGGGCTGACCGTCGAAGCCAGCATCGGTTCCGGCATCGCCTTCGTTCATCAGGAACTCAACCTGTTCGAGAACCTCGACGTTGCCGCCAACATCTATTTCGGCCGCGAGCCTTTGCGCGCCGGTCCGCTTAGGCTTGTCGACCGCGCCAGGCTGCGCGCGCTGTCGGCGCCGCTGCTCAAACGCGTGGGCGCCAATTTTTCGGCCGACACGCCGGTATCGACGCTATCGCTTGCCCAGCAGCAGATGGTCGAAATCGCCAAGGCGCTGTCGATCGAGGCAAGGCTGGTGATCCTCGACGAGCCGACGTCGAGCCTGCCACTTGCCGAAACCGACAAGCTGCTCGATGTCATCAAGGCGCTGAAGGCGGAGGGCATCAGCGTCATCTTCATCTCGCACCGTCTTCACGAGGTCGAGCGGGTCGCCGATCGCGTCGTTGTGCTGAGGGACGGTATGCTTGCCGGCACGCTGCCGAAGAACGCCATCAACCACGACCAGATGGTCAAGCTGATGATCGGCCGCATGCTGAAGGAGAGGGAGAAGGCGGCAGAATCGGCGCGCCCGCCCGGCACGGTCGCCCTGTCGGCCAAAGCCATTCGCACCAGCGCCTATCCCGACCGACCGGTCGATCTCGGCGTCAGGCATGGCGAAATTCTTGGCTTGGCGGGTCTTGTCGGCTCCGGCCGGACCGAACTGGCGCGCGTGCTTTTCGGCATCGAGAAGAGCCTTGGCGGTGCGCTCCAGCTTGATGGAAAGGATCTGGTTCTTGGTTCGGCCGCCGACGCTGTCGCCAACGGGATTTTCCTCGTCCCCGAGGATCGCAAGCTGACCGGAATCCTGCTCGATCTGTCGATTGCCCAGAATATTTCGCTCCCCAATCTTCCGGCGCATGCCCGGCGGTTCCTGGTTTCTGCCAGCGCCGAAGCCGTCACCGCCGAGAAGCAGAAAAGCAATCTCGGCGTCAAGGCGCCCTCGGTGGCGACGCGCACCGGCACGCTGTCCGGCGGCAACCAGCAAAAAGTCGTGCTGGCCAAATGGCTGGCCATGAACCCCAGGGTGATGATCCTCGACGAGCCGACACGCGGCATCGACATCGGCGCCAAGGCCGAGATCTACGGGCTGATGCGGGCGCTGGCCGATGCCGGCGTCGCGGTGCTGATGATCTCCAGCGACATGGAGGAGGTGATCGGCGTCTCCGACCGCATCGCCGTTATGCATGAGGGCCAGATCTCAGGCATTCTCGACAAGGAACAGTTCAGCCAGGAAAACGTGCTGCTGCTGGCCGTCGGCAAGCAGCCGAAATAATTCGCGGGCATTGGGGAGAAGACGATGAGCAAGAAAGATCTCGGCCTGCTGATCCTGATCCTCGTGGTGGGAGCGGTGGTGGCGATCATCAATCCGCGCTTCCTGCTGCCGATCAACCTCGCCAACACCTCGAACCTGATTGGGCTGTTCGGCATACTGGCGATCGGCCAAGCTTTCGTCATCATCACCGGCGGCATCGAATTGTCGGTCGGCTCGGTGGTCGCGCTGCTCGGCGTCCTGTTCGTCGATTTCATCGCCACGCGCGGCATGGCATGGCCGGTCGCGCTGCCGCTGATCCTCGTGCTCGGCGGCATCATCGGGCTGGCACATGGCTGGCTGATCACGCGGCTCAAATTGCAGCCTTTCGTGGTGACGCTGTGCGGCCTCTTGATCTACCGCGGCGTCGCGCGGTTCTACACTGCCGACGGCACGGCGGGCTTTGCCTTCGGACAGAACTTTCCGGAACTCGAGTTCCTGACCGCCGGGCGATCCTATGGCGTGCCAAACAGCTTCATCGCGCTGATCGTCATCGCCATCGTGATGTGGGTGGTGCTGCACCGTTCGGTGTTCGGCCGCTACCTCTACGCCATCGGCAAGAACGAGGAGGCGGCGAAATATTCCGGCATCCGCACCGGCCGCGTCGTCATGGCGGCCTATGTCATCTGCGGTGTGCTGACGGCGCTGTCGGCGATCTACTTCGCCATGTACACGCGCTCGATCTCGCCGGCGAGCCACGGCCAGTTCTATGAACTCTATGCCATTGCGGCGGCGGTGCTCGGCGGCTTTTCTCTGCGCGGCGGCGAAGGCTCGCTGATCGGCGTGATCTTAGGCACGGTCCTGCTGCAGGAGCTGCAGAACCTCGTCAACCTGCTCGGCATCCCCTCCTCGCTCAATTTCGCAGTGATGGGCGGCGTGATCCTCATTGGCGTGCTGGTCGACCAGCAATGGGGCGTGTACCGGGAGCGGCGGCTGATGCTGGAGGCAACCCGCAAGGGCGCGGCTGGTGCGGCCGCGGAGTAGCCGCTTCACGAACCTTTGAGTCGGCGGGACAGCCCCCTCTGTCCTGCCGGACATCCCCCCACAAGGGGGGAGATTGGCAGTTCTGCCCGACGGCGCCTTTTCTTCAGCGTTGGAGATTGGCGAAAGCCGATGCGACATCCAATCTCCCCCCAAGTGGGGGAGATGTCCGGCAGGACAGAGGGGGGCGCGAAGGATCGCTACAGATTAGTTTCTGCCCCGCTGCATTCTTCGATCGATGTCAGGGTCGGTCCGAAAACGCCATCGCCTTGCGCAGCACATCGACAAAACGCTCGCCGGCCGCTTCGCGCGGGCCGCTATTGTCGATCGAGGTGACGCCTGGCCCGGACAACGCCACATTGGCGCTGCGCGCCAGTCGCGCCAGCACTTCGCCGCGCGACTCGCGGCCGCGCATCGCCAGTCGCTCGGCCAGGATTTGCGGCGAAGCGGTGATCTCGACGACAGCCAGATTGGCGTAGCGCTCGCGCAGCGCCGGGATGATGGCGCGGGAGACATTGGCGACGGCGACGCGGCCGTTGGCGACCGACCGGTCGACTTCAGCCGGGATGCCGTAGCGCAAGCCATGCGCCTCCCAGGAGATGGCGAAGGCGCCATCCGCTTCCGCCTCGACAAAGGCCGCATCGGCAAGCGTGTCGTGATCCTCGCTTGCCGTGTCGCTCGGCCGGGTGATGACCCGGCGGACGAACTCCAGCCGCGTCTTGTCGGCAAATAGCGACCGGGCATAGCCGATCACCGTGTCCTTGCCGGCGCCGCTCGGGCCGACGACGGCGACGAAGACGCCGTCGCGGATCGGAAACGCCGCGGCCGACAATTCACGCTCGATCGACGCCGACGCCATCATGCGACCCGGCGTCCCTGCCGCCAGACGGTGCGGACAACCGGGACATGGTCGTCGAGACGGACGCGAACCACATCGGCGCGCCGGCCCTGTTCGATGACGCCGCGGTCGGAGAGGCCGACTGCCTCGGCCGGGTTCTTCGAGACCATGGCGACCGCCTGAGGCAGGGAAATGCCGTCGACCACGTCGCCGAGGAAAAACGCCGACTGGATCAGGCTGAAGGGAATGTAATCGGACGACAATATGTCGAGCAGGCCTTCGCCGGCGAGCGTGCGGGCCGAAACATTGCCCGAATGCGAGGCGCCGCGCATGACGTTCGGGGCGCCCATCAGCACCCCGAGCCCTGCCGCCTTCGAAGCTTTTGCGGCCTCTTTGGTGGTCGGGAATTCGGCGACGCGGACGCCTTGTTCGATCGCCTCGTCGACATGGCCGGTCGTGGCGTCGTCATGGCTGGCCAGCACGATGCCGCGCTGATGGCAGGCAGCAGCGATGAAGGCGCGGTTCGGCCCAGAATTCGTCGCCGACTCCGCCATCCGCTTCTCACAGAATTGCTGGAATTCGCGATCCGTCAGCTTCAGCTTGCGCTGGTAGTAATAGGCATAGGTTTCCAAATCGACGAACTGGCGCTGTCCCGGCGCATGGTCCATCAGCGACGCCAGCTTGATCCTGTCATCGCCGTCGAAATGCGCGAAGGCGGAGAGACAATCCGGCGCCGAAACCTCACAGCGCAGATGGATGAAATGGTCGGCCCGCAGCCGGTCCTGCTGGACGCTGTCCTCGATCGCATCGGCCAGCTTGCGCATGTCGGCCGAATTCATGTCGGCATCGTCGTCCATGCCGACGCGCAAGGCGTCGAGCACGGTGGTGATGCCGGCGGTCGCCACCTGCGCGTCGTGAGCGAGCACCGCGGCGATCGGGTTCCAGCGCACTTTCGGCCGCGGCGCGTAATGGCCTTCGAGGTGGTCGGTGTGAAGCTCGACCAGCCCGGGAATGATGAAATCGCCGCCCATGTCCTCGCCGCTCCGGCCGGCACCGGCATCGATCCCGGCGATCAAGCCGTCGCGCAGCACGATCGACCCTTCGACGATCTCGTCGGCAAGCACGACGCGGGCATTGTTGAGAACGGTCTCGGCGGTCATTTCAGGCAGTCCTTGGAGCATTTTGCAGCCAATTGGAAATCACCGATTGGGTGAATTGGCGTCGCATAAATGCGGTTAAAACAAATAGCCATTTCAGGCAGTTTTTCTGGCCGGGCGGCGCCCAAGCGCGTGATGGGAAAGCACCATGAACGGGGCGCCAGGTTCGGTTTCGACAAACAGGGTCAGTGCGTCCACCGGCACCGGCCGTTGCAGGACCTGCGCAAACAGGCTGTCGATTGCTGCGCGAAGACGAGGGCTTTCCTGTGACGAGACACGGCCGGACAGCGTCATATGGAACCGGAAGGTGCCGAAGACATAGGGGTAGCCCCACTGGCAGAGATTGCGGAATTCAGCCGGCTTCAGCGAGTCAGGGCTGCGCCGTTCGATCTCAGCCTCGCTCAGCGGCGCGCGAAAACGGTCGAAGTCGCGCACAACGTCGTCGGCGAAGCGGTTGAGCGCCGGCAGCGGTCCTTCCGGCACCAGCGCGAAGAAGCCGTCGATCTGGCTGACGACCAGCCGTGGGATCGTCACCACCGGCGTCGTCTCGGCGAAATCGTCCAGTGCCGCGCGAAGCGCGCCTTCCGTTTCGTTCGAAGCGAGCCGGAAGGGCGCCTTCAGTGTCGCATGAAAGCCGTAGCGGCGTGCCGAAGCGGTGTGGAAGGCGACTTCAGCCGCCGACAGTTCGCCCACGGCCTCGACCGGCCTCGTGGCAGCGCCGAACGGGTCGCGGCCGAGCCAATTGGCGGCGATCCGCGCCAGCGGTTCGTCCTGCCGGGGTGTGAAATAGATAGCGTAGCGCATCGAAAGTCCTCGTCAACTCCCGCTGCCATAGGCGATTTGCATGACGAAATGACGAAGCTGATGATCGCTCCTGATAACAAAGTTGTTCAGGCGGGTCATTAGCCGACGATTTTTTCGCCTTGGGCCAGTTTGCCGACCCGGACGGGCAGCGCCTCAGGCCTTCATCAGCCATTCGTGCTCGGGCGCGTTGTGGAATTTCCACGTCCGCTTCGGCCCGGCCATGACGTTGAGGTAGTAGAGGTCGTAGCCATGGCAGGCGGCACAAGGGTGATAGCCCTTTGGCACCAGCACGACGTCGCCGTCCTCGATTGCCATCGCCTCGTCGAGCGCGCGGGCGCCATCCTTGTCGGCATCGGTGTAGACGCGCTGAAAGGCAAAGCCCTGCGGCGGATTGAGGCGGTGGTAATACGTCTCCTCAAGATAGGATTCGGCCGGCAGATTGTCCTGGTCATGCTTATGCGGCGGATAGCTCGATGTATGGCCGCCAGGCGTAATGACCTCGACCACCAGCAATGAATCGGCCCGCTTGCCTTCCGGCAGGATGTTGGTGACATAGCGCGTGTTGGTGCCCTTGCCGCGAACCTCCTGGCCGAGATCCTTCGGCGCAATGACGCGGACCGGCAGGCCGCCGCCAAGCCCCGGCGCCGAGCAGACCGCGACTTCGAGGTCGGTGTCGGCGGTCACCGACCAGTCAGAGCCCTGCGGTACGTAGACCGACCACGGCTTGCCTTCGAAGGGCGACATGCGTTCGCCGAGCAGGCCGAGATCCTTGCCGCCAGCCTTGGCCTTGCCCTTGCCGGTGACGAACACCAGGCAGACTTCACGGTTCGCGGTTTGTCCGGAGGCTGTTTCGCCTGGCCGCAGCCGATGCAGATCGAAACCGACATAGGTCCAGCCGGCGTTTTGCGGCGTCACATGGGCGACGCGGCCATGGCCCTTATCGGCTTTGACCAGCAGTTTCGACATCGCGCTTCATTCCTTTGGTTCGGTATCGGCCGGATCCTTGCCGCCGTCGGCCGGCTTGTAGAGATAGAAGAACTGCCAGACGGCATAGCCGGCGAAGCCGAGCGCGATCGTGCCCCAGAACGGCGCGCCGGTGGCAAACTCGACCACGGCCCAGCCCAGGCAGACCGCGACGATGGCAACGCGCCGCCACAAAGGCCGGAAGAACGGATGCTCAGAGTCCTTCATCGGATCAACGCCCGCATCGGATCAGCCCTTCGCCGGGAATACTGCATTCAAGCATTGGGGAAGCCCTGTGTTGCAACCGTGTAGCCGGCGGCCGTCATCACCCGCATCAACTCCTTGTAGCCGACTTGCGCCATCTTGAGCGGCGGATTCTTCTTCGGGTCCTGCTCGGCTTCGACCACGAACCAGCCTTCATAGCCGTAGTTCGCCAGCCTTTCCACAATGGCACCGAAATCCAGCGAACCATCTCCCGGCACCGTGAAGGCGCCAAGCGCCACGGCATCGAGAAAGGATTGCTTCTGGCGATCCAGTTTTTCAATCACCCCCATGCGCACATCCTTCACATGCACGTGGTTGATGCGCTGGTGATGGTTGTCGATGGCGCGCAGCACGTCACCGCCGGCAAAGGCCAGGTGACCGACATCGAGCAGCAAGGGAATGCCTTCACCCGAGTAGCGCATGAAGGCATCGAGCTCCGGCTCGGTCTCGACGACCGCCGCCATATGATGGTGATACGAGAGCGGCATGCCCTGCTCGGCGCACCATTCGCCGAACTGCGTGAGGCGCCTCGCATAGGCTTTCATCTCGTCATCCGAAAGCCTTGGCTTGGTGGCGAGCGGCCTCGAGCGGTCGCCCTGGATGGAGCGGCTGACCTCGCCGTAAACGATGCAAGGCGCGTTCACCGCCTTGAACAGATCGATCATCGGCTGGATGCGATCCTTGTTCTTCGCCGTGTCTTCGTCGACCAGCGTACCGGAGAACCAGCCGCCGCAGAGCGTCACGTCGGCCTCCTTCAGGATCGGCAGCATCACCTTGGGATCATTGGGGAAGCGGCGGCCCATTTCCATGCCGGTGAAGCCCGCCGAGCGCGATTGGCGCAGACACTGCTCCAGCGACACGTCATCGCTCAGTTCCACGAGATCGTCGTTCCACCACGCGATGGGGGACATGCCCAGTTTGGCTTTCAAGTCGTCACTCCACTATCAGATCGTTGCGAGGCGATGCCGGATTCAGCCCTGCCGGCTGCCCACGGCCTCCTCATATTTCTTGCGCGCGGCGTTTACTTGCGGCCGCACCGAGACTTCCGGCACGGCGACATCCCACCAATGGCCGCCGGCATCGGTCGATACCAATGGGTCGGTGTCAATGACCAGCATCGTCGTCTTGCTGTTGTCTTTTGCCTTTGCCAGCGCCGTTTCCAGCCCGGCGATCGACGATACTTTTTCGGCAATCGCGCCGAGGCTTGCCGCATGCGCGGCGAAGTCGATGTCGGGCATAACCTCGTGGCGGGCGTCCTTCAGCAGATTGTTGAAGTTGGCGCCGCCGGTCGCCATCTGCAGCCGGTTGATGCAGCCATAGCCCCTGTTGTCGAGCAGCACGATGGTCAGCTTGAGACCAAGCATCACCGACGTCGCGATCTCGGAATTGAGCATCAAATAGGAGCCGTCGCCGATCATGACGACGACCTCCTCGTCGGGCTTGGCCATCTTGACGCCGAGCCCGCCGGCTATTTCGTAGCCCATGGTCGAGAAGCCGTACTCGGCATGGTAGGAGCCGGGCGTGCCCGCCTGCCACAGCTTGTGCAATTCTCCGGGCAGGCCACCGGCGGCATGCAGCAAGGTTACGCCTGAACCCATGGCGCGCTGCACGGCGCCGATCACCTGCGCGTCCGAAGGATAGGCGGCATTGGTCGAGGCCGTCACCTTGCCGGCCTCGGCCTGCCATGCCGTCTTGCCCTTCACCGCATTGTCGGTCCAGGCGACAGGCGCCTTCCAGCCCTTCAGCGCCGCGCCGAGCTCGGAGAGCCCTTCGGCCGCGTCGGCGACCAGCGGCAGCGCCCAGTGCTTGCCAGCGTCGAAGACCTGGCTGTTGAGACCGATGATGGTGCGGCCGGAATTCTTGAACAGCGCCCACGAGCCGGTCGTGAAATCCTGCAATCTGGTGCCGACGGCAAGCACGACATCGGCTTCTTCAGCCAGCCGGTTGGCAGCCGAAGTGCCGGTGACGCCGACCGCCGCCATGTTGAGCGGATGATCGTCCGGAAGCGAGGATTTGCCGCCTTGCGTCTCGCAGACCGGAATGCCGGCGCCTTGCACCAGCTTCGCCAATTCACCGGAAGCCTGCGAATAAAGCACGCCGCCGCCGGCAATCACCAATGGCTTCTTCGCGCCCTTGAGTGCTGCCACCGCGGCCGCCAGCTCCTGGCGGTCCGGACGCGGTCGGCGCTGGGTCCAGACCCGTTCGGCAAAGAAGCTCTCGGGGTAATCATAGGCCTCGGCCTGCACGTCCTGGCAGAGCGCCAGCGTCACCGGTCCGCATTCGGCCGGATCGGTCAGCACCTGCATCGCACGGTTCAGCGCTGGGATGATCTGCTCGGGCCGGGTGATGCGGTCGAAATAGCGCGACACCGGGCGGAAGCAGTCATTGACCGTCGCCGTGCCGTCGGAGAAATCCTCGGCCTGCTGCAGGACAGGGTCGGGGATGCGATTGGCGAAGACGTCGCCAGGCAGAAACAGGACAGGCAACCTGTTTACATGCGCAAGTGCTGCCGCCGTCACCATGTTGAGCGCGCCGGGGCCGATCGAACTCGTCGCCGCCATGAACCGGCGACGGAAATTGGCCTTGGCGTAGGCGATCGCCGCATGCGCCATCGCCTGTTCGTTGTGAGCGCGGAAGGTCGGCAATTCGTCGCGCACCTGATAGAGCGCCTCGCCGACGCCGGCGACATTGCCATGGCCGAAGATCGCCCAGACGCCGCCGAAGATCGGCATTTTTTTGCCGTCGATCTCGGCCATCTGGCGGGCAAGAAAGCGGGTCAGCGCCTGCGCCATCGTCAGGCGGATTGTCTTGGTCATGTTGTTTTCCTCCGCAGACCTTATGCCGCGCCTTCTTATGCTGCTTTGCGGCCGCGCGCGGCAAGCCATGCCTCGGTCAGTCTCTCGAAGCGCGAAGCCATGTCGGAAACTGCCTCGTCGTCCGACATCTTGCCGGCAAGCCATTGTTCGGCCGCGTTGATGAAGATGGTGCGACCGACGGCGAAGCCCTTGACGATGGGCGCCTTGGCGGTGGCGGCGAAGGCCGCTTCCAACTCGTCCTGCGGCGCTTCCAGGCCGAGCAGCACAATCCCGCGGCACCACGGATCGTTCTTCAGGATCACCGCTTCGATTTTTGCCCAAGCCCCGGCTGAAGCCTGCGGTTCGAGTTTCCACCAATCGGGCTTGATATCAAGCGCATAGAGTTCCTCCAGTGCCAGCGGGATCGTTGTATCGTCGAGCTTGCCGTGCTTGCCGGCGATGATTTCGATGAGGAGTTCTCTCCCCATTTTCCGCGCGGCCTCGAACAGGCTTTTGAGCTTCTGCTGCTGCTCGGTCTTCAGCGCCTCCGGGTCGTCGGGGTGATAGAAGCACAGGCACTTGATGCAATGGTCGACCGGCCACTCGATCAACTGCGAACCGATGTCCTGCGAGAATTCGAAACGAAGCGGGCGAGATCCCGGCAGCTCGACCGGCCGGCCAAGCCAGGCGAAGGAATGGCGGGCAAATTCGAACATCGCCTCGCGGCCATATTTCTCGTCGAGCAGCATGCCGTAGCCGGCACGGCCGCCGGCAACCTTTGCGGCCGCCTTGACCGTCAGCACCTTGAATTCATGGATGCGCGACGGGTCGGCACCGGCTTTCGCAGCGACATCGTCAAGCTGTATACGATGGTCGCACGCCAGCGCCATCAGCGAGGGAATATCGCGCCGGCGCGTCGTCGCCCAATGGATATGGTTGATCGCCTCGTCCTTGCGCAACGCCAGATGCCTGCTGCCGTTTTTGAGGAAGAACTGCAATTCCTCGAAGGTCGGGTATTCCGGCGCGCAGAGCAGCCGCGACACGGCGAAGGCGCCGCAGGCATTGGCCCAGGTCGCCGCCGTCTCCAGGCTTTCCTCGCCAAGCCAGCCGCGCAGGAAGCCCGACATGAAGGCATCGCCGGCACCGAGCACATTGTAGACCTCGATCGGAAAGCCCTTGCCGACGATGCCGTCTTCGAGATCATCGCTGATCGGCCCGTCATAGACGATGCAGCCCATGGCGCCGCGCTTCAAGACGATCGTGGCCTTGGACAGCGAGCGGATGGTCTTCAACGCGCTCAGGCAATCATCCGCACCGGAGGCGATCATGATCTCTTCTTCGGTGCCGACGATCAGGTCGCAGTCGGGCAGCACTGTCTTCAGCTGGGCGGAGACCCGGTCGGATTTCACGTAGCGCTCGAAGCCTTCGGCATGGCCGGCGAGACCCCAGAGATTAGGGCGGTAGTCGATGTCGAATACCACCTTACCGCCTTTGGCCTTGATGGCGCGGATCGCCTTGCGCTGCGCTGCGTCGCTGTTGGGCCGCGAAAAATGCGTACCGGTGACGACGATGGCGCGTGCCGAAGCGATGAACGCTTCGTCGATATCGTCTTCCGAAAGCGCCATGTCGGCGCAGTCGGAGCGGTAGAAGATCATCGGCGAGACGCCTTCCTCCTCGACCGACAACAGCACCAGCGCGGTCAGCCGGTCGGGATCGGTCTTCAGGCCGTCGACACAAACGCCTTCGCGCTTCAGCTGCTCGCGGATGAAGCGGCCCATCTGCTCGTCGCCGACTCGGGTGAGCAGCGCCGAGCGCAGGCCGAGCCGCGCCGTTCCGACCGAAATGTTGGCCGGACAGCCGCCGACCGACTTGGCAAAGGAGGTGATGTCCTCCAGGCGCGAGCCGATCTGCTGGCCATAGAGGTCGACCGAGGCGCGGCCGATGGTGATAATGTCGAGCGGCGCATGTTTCGCGTCCACGGCTTCGCCCATTCGTACCTCCCGTCGGCCTTGTTGTCTTGGCAACACGTTGTTTTGGGTAACACGCGCGAGCGGCAGCGTGGCGCCAGCAATATGAAATATTAATTCCAATCCGTAGTCAATATGGAACGAGCGTTCCTTTTCTGAAAAGTGCTAGACCATGATCCCGAACCGAAGGTCAGCGAAGCAAAAAGTGGCGCCCGGTTTTCGGAAAAGATCATGGTCAAACAAGAGAAAAGTTGTCTAGGCCTTGCGCTTCCTGCCCGCATCGCGCCGCTTTTCGCCAACCGCGACGGTCAGCGCCATGGCCAGCGCCATCGTTGCCGACAGCGAGCGGAAGCCGGCGAAGTCGGCCTCGGCGACCTCGAACCAGACTTTGGCGAACTGGGCGAGCGGCGAAAACGAACTGTCGGTGATCGCCACGATCGGCACGCCTTGCTCGGAAATGACGCGCGCCTCCTCGATGGCCGCCGGGGCATAGGGTGAGAAACTGATGGCGATGACGGCATCCCTGGGCGAGGCAAAGCTGATCATCTCGGCGTTGAGGCCGGCGGCCGATTCGATCAGCTGGTTGCGGATCTTGAGCTTGCCCAGCGCATAGGCGACGTAGGAGGCGACCGGATAGGAGCGGCGCTTGGCCAGCACATAGATGGTCTCCGCCTTCGCCAGCAGGGCGATCGCATCTTCGAAATGGTCTTCGTTCAACCTGCCTGAAATATCGTTGAGCGAGGTGCTGGCCGCGGCGACGAAGCCGTCGAAAATCGCCCGGTGACCGGCGCCTTCCTCTGCCTTGGCGCGCAATGCCGCCAGCCTTTCGTCATAGGACGAATTGCGCTCACGCAGCCGCTCGCGAAACACCAGCTGCAGGCTGGTGAAGCCGTCGAAGCCGAGCTGCTGGGCGAAGCGGATCAAGGTCGAAGGCTGGACGCCGGCGGAGGCGGCAATGCTGGCGGCGGTGCCAAAGGCAATATCGTCGGGATTGTCGAGCGCATAGGCGGCGATCTGCGCGATGCGCTTGGGCAGGCTATGGCGCCGTTCCAGGATCGTCGTACGCAGCGTCTCGAAATCGCGGGGCACCCGTTCGTCCATCGTCGCTCCGCCTAGGCCCATCAGTCAATGCCGTGTGTGCCCCATCATAGCGAGCCTGTGCAAGAAGGCCATAAAAAATGAGGCATGCGTTCCATTTCCGGAAAAAATGGACTAATTCATCCACACAATCTTTCTGGCGACGGAGACAAGGAAATGGTCGGAGTCGGTCTTATCGGCACAGGCTTCATGGGCAAGTGTCACGCCATCGCCTGGAACGCAGTCTGCACCGTCTTTCCCGACGTGGCCAAGCCAAGGCTGGTCCATCTCGGTGAGGTCGACGAGGAGCTTGCCAAGCGTCGTGCCACCGAATTCGGCTTCGCCAAGGGCTCCGGCGACTGGCGCGCCGTCGTCGATGATCCGGATGTCGATATCGTCTCGCTGACCACGCCGAACCAGTTCCACCCGGAGATGGCTATCGCCATCCTCGAAGCCGGCAAGCACCTATGGTGCGAAAAACCGATGGCGCCGAGTTTTGCCGAGGCGCAAGCCATGGCGGTGGCGGCGCAAAAGTCCGGCAAGGTGGCCGCGCTCGGCTACAACTACATCCAGAACCCGGCCATCCGCCATATCGGTGCGCTGCTCGACGAGAAAATCATCGGCGAGGTCAACCATCTGCGCGTCGAGATGGATGAGGATTTCATGGCCGACCCGGAGGCGCTGTTCTTCTGGAAGCACGAGGCGGCGTCCGGTTACGGCGCGCTCGACGATTTCGCCGTGCATCCGCTGTCGCTGGTCGCCGTGCTGTTCGGCCGCGTCGCCCGCGTGATGTGCGATATGGCAAAACCCTATGCCGATCGCCGCGTCGCGTCCGGCGGGCGCCGGGCGGTCGAGACCTACGACATCGCCAGCGTGCTGATGCATCTCGAAAACGGCATTGCCGGCACGCTGCTGGTCAATCGTTCGGCCTGGGGCCGCAAGGGCCGGATCGCCATCCAGATCTTCGGCTCGAAGGGCTCGATCCTGTACGATCAGGAGCGGATGAACGAGTTCCAGCTCTATCTCACCGCCGACCGGCCGACCGAGCAAGGCTATCGCACCATCCTGGTGGCGCCGCATCACAAGCCCTACGACGCCTTCCTGCCGGCACCCGGCCACGGTCTCGGCTTCAACGACCTCAAGATCATCGAATGCCGGGAACTTTTGGCGCGGCTGGCCGGCAAGCCGGCGCGGATCATCGATTTCGACGAAGGACTCGAAATCGAACGCACCGTCCATGCCATGGCGCGCTCGTTCGAGGAAAAACGTTGGGTGGATGTAAGGTAACGCCGGCGTTGGCTCCCCTTCTCCCCTTGTGGGAGAAGGTGGCCGAGCGAAGCTCGGTCGGATGAGGGGTGTTGGACGGATCGCGACTTGAAGTCGTAAGGGCTTCAATTCATTTGAAATTTTAGCGCACCGTTTCTTCCAGCACCCCTCATCCGGCTCGGCGCTACGCGCCGATCCACCTTCTCCCACAAGGGGAGAAGGTGAAAGGCTTCAGGCGGCTCCCGGACGGCTGGCGATCATGGCGCGTCGCGCTGACCGGCGCCGCTCGACGGCGTCGGCAAGGCCGTGCAGCACCGTCTCGGTGGTTGCCCAGTCGATGCAGCCATCGGTGATGCTCTGGCCGTAGACGAGCGGCTTGCCGGGCATGACCTCCTGCCGGCCGGCGACGAGGTTGCTCTCGATCATAACGCCGATGATGCGCTCGTCGCCTGCCGCGACCTGGCCCGCCACGTCAGCCACCACCATCGGCTGGTTCTCCGGCTTCTTGTTGCTGTTGGCGTGGCTGACATCGATCATCAGCCGTGGCGAGATGCCGACCCGGCCGAGTTCCGCGCAGGCGGCAGCTATGCTCGTTGCGTCATAGTTCGGCACAATGCCGCCGCGCAGGATGACGTGGCAGTTCTCGTTGCCGGTGGTCGTCGCGATGGCGCTGCGTCCGCCTTTCGTCACCGCCATGAAATGATGCGGCTGGGCGGCGGACTTCACCGCCTCGGCGGCGATCCGCAGGCTGCCGTCGGTGCCATTCTTGAAGCCGACCGGGCAGGACAGGCCGGATGCGAGTTCGCGATGGATCTGGCTCTCTGTCGTGCGCGCGCCGATCGCGCCCCAGGCGACGAGGTCGGCAATGTATTGCGGGGTGGCCATGTCGAGGAATTCGGTCGCCGCCGGAAGGCCGAGATTGTTGACGGCGGAGAGCACGTTGCGGGCCAGCCTCAGTCCTTTGTCGATGTTGAAGCTGCCGTCCAGGTCGGGATCGTTGATCAGGCCCTTCCAGCCGACCGTCGTGCGCGGCTTCTCGAAATACACCCGCATCACGATCTCCAGCCGGTCCGACAGGCTCTCACGCAGCCCCGCCAGTCGGCTGGCGTAGTCTACGGCAGCGGCCGGGTCGTGGATCGAACAGGGGCCGACGACGACGACCAGCCGGTCATCGGCGCCGGTCAGAACGGCGTGGATAGCGTTGCGTGACGCGGCAACGGTCCGCGTCGCCGTCAGCGTGCGCGGTATCTCCCGCATCACCTGGTCCGGCGTACTCAGTTCCCTTATTTCCTTGACCCGAAGATCATCTGTGGTGGTCAACACGGCTTTCTGCTCCTGGTTGGGAGACCTGCCGGCTTGAAACAAAAAAGCCGCCAGGTCTGGCGGCTGTTCGGATTTTGATGCTGCAATCTTCAGATCGAGCGCAATCCTCCCGCCGCCAGCGAGCTGCTAAAGTACCAATACGTGGCGGTCAGGTTGATCATGAGGCTCATATAATCGAAGCCGAGGCGCTTGTCACGCGTCCGGTGAGGCCGAAGCGCCGAGTTCGTCATCCCAGGGCGAAGCTCCGTCGCGGAGACCCTGGGATCCATGCCGTTACCTTGGCCAAGGAGTGCAGCGGAGCAGAGTTCTGCATTGTAGCGGCGCCTAGAAGTCACGGCATGGATCCTCGGGTCTGCGCCACGTCGCTACGCTCCTTGCTCCGCCCGTGGATGACGAAGTGATGGGCGTTCCGCTGGACTCGCCGGCGCTACTCCGGCGACGATCCGGCGATGTTCTGGTCATAGTCGACCAGTGACCCGGTCATGACGCCCGACTGCGGGCTGATCATATAGCTGATCAACCGGGCAAGCTGATCCGGCTTCACCAATTGGCCCATCGGCTGCGCGGCCTCGGCCTTTTCCAGCCAGTTATCAGGCGCGTCGTGCCATTTCTTCTGCACGATTGCCTCGCCCTCGGTATCCATCCAGCCGGGCAGCACCGCGTTGCAGCGGATGCGATTGCTGCGGTAGGCATTGGCGACATTCTTGGTCAGCGTCGCCAGCGCGCCCTTGCTTGACGAATAGGGCGCCAGGAACGACTGGCCGCAATGCGCCGACATCGACAGCACATTGACGATCGAGCCAGGCGCCTTGCGGGCGAGCAGCTGTGCCACCACGCCTTGCATCAGGAAGAAGGGGCCGCGCACGTTGGTCTGGAAGATCTGGTCGAATGTTTCCTCGGAGGTCTCGACCAGCGAACCACGCGCCGAGGTGGCGGCAGCATTGACCAGCGCATTGATAGTGCCGAAATGGCTGATCGCCGTTTCGACGGCCCGCTTGCAATCGGCCACCTCTGAGACATCGGCGCTGATGAAGATGGCGTCGACGCCGTTTTTCGCAAGTGCGGCGACCGCCCTGTCGCCCTTCTCCCTGGAACGGCCGACCAGCGCCAGGGCGCGGCAGCCCTCGTCGGCCAGCGTCTCGGCCACGGCGTAGCCGATGCCTTGCGCGCCGCCGGTGACGATGGCGCGTGTTTCTGAATTGCGACCGGCGGAACCGTTCATCGCCTTGCTCCTGTGCTTGATAGTCAGACTGTCTTGTCGAGGCGAACGGTCTTGCCTTCGCTAGCCGATTTCAGCGCCGCGTCCGCCAGCCTCAGCGCGACGAGTCCGTCCTTGCCGCTCGGCGCCGCCTTCTTGCCTGACGTCGCCGCCGCGATGAAGGCAGCGATCTCGTTGGCATAGGCGTCGAGATAGCGGGTCATGAAGAAGTCGTGCAGCGGCGGGCGCGTATAGCCCTTCTCATTGGCCAGTTCGATCGACACCGGCCGCTGGTTCTCGGCCGCAACCATGCCTTTCGAGCCATGCACCTCAATCCGCTGGTCGTAGCCATAAGTGGCGCGCCGCGAATTGGAGATGATGCACTGCTTGCCGGAGGCGGTTTCGAGGATGACGCTGACGCTGTCGAAATCGCCGGCCTCGCCGATTTGTCTGTCGACCAGCACCGAGGCATGGGCGCTGACCGCCACCGGCTCCTCGCCGAGCAGGAAGCGCGCCATGTCGAAATCATGGATGGTCATGTCGCGGAAGATACCGCCCGAGCGGCCGATATAGTCAAGCGGCGGCGGGCCGGGATCGCGCGACGTGATGGTCACCATCTCGACGGTGCCGATGGCGCCGTCGTCGATCGCCTTGCGCACGGCGGCGAAATGCGGATCGAAGCGGCGGTTGAAGCCGACCATCAAAGTGGCGCCGGCCTTGTCGACCACGGCCAGGCATTCTTCCACTCTGCCGGCGTCCAGGTCGATCGGCTTCTCGCAGAAGATCGCCTTACCGGCCTTGGCGAACCGCTCAATCAGATCGGCATGGGTGTCGGTCGGCGTGCAGATGATGACCGCATCGATATCCCCGGCTTTTTCGATGGCCTCGATAGTGCGTACTTCCGCGCCATAGGCCGACGCCAGCTCCGTCGCCGCCTTCTCGAAGGCATCGGCAACTGCGACCAGCCTGGCCTGCGGATTGGAACCGACGGCACGGGCGTGGACCTTGCCGATGCGGCCGGCACCGAGAAGAGCGAAGCGGAGAGACATGGGATTTCCTTTGAAGATTGTTCGAAATGGAAGTGCGTCTTTACTGCACCGTTCAGGGCAAGGCGCAGTAGATTTTCTTATTGCGGCTGCTCGGCGACGGGCCGATGACCCGCCGCGCCGGCATCCGTCCTAGGCGGCAAGTTCGGCCTCCCCGGTCTTGGCGCCGGTGATGTATGAGACGACATCATTGCCGTCGGTGTCCTGCTTGCGCAGATTGGCGACGATGCGGCCGCGCCGGAACACGACGATGCGGTCGACCAGATCGAACACCTGGCGCATGTTGTGACTGATCAGGATCAGCGGCTCGCCATTGGCTTTCAGCGTGCGGATGATGTTTTCGACCTGCATCGTCTCCTGCACACCAAGTGCTGCCGTCGGCTCGTCCATGATAATGAGCTTGGACGCGAAAGTCGCGGTTCTGGCGATTGCCACGCACTGGCGCTGGCCACCTGACATGTGGCGGATGGTGTTGGAAAGGTTGGGAATCTTGACCGCCGTGCGGATCAGCGCTGCCTCGGTCGCCTTGCGCATGAACTTGCGATCGAGGATCGAGAAAGGCCCGAGATTGAAAAGCACCTTTTCGCGGCCGAGAAACAGGTTCGACGGCACGTCGAGATCGTCGGCAAGCGCCAGGTTCTGGAACACCGTTTCGATGCCCGCCTCGCGCGCCGCGATCGGGCCGGCGAAGTTCACTTCCTTGCCGTCGAACCAGACCTTGCCGCTGGTGCGCTGCTCGACGGCGGTGATCTGGCGCACGAAGGTCGATTTGCCGGCGCCATTGTCACCCATGATGGCGACATGCTCGCCTTTGCGCAGTTCGAAGTTCGCGCTTTCCAGCGCATGCACGCCGCCATAGTATTTGGTCAGGTTTTCGGTCTTCAGGACGATGTCTGACATGATCAAGCCCTCATTGCCCGCAGGCGCTGGCGCCACTGGTCGAGAACGACTGCGCCGATGATGATCACGCCCTTGACCATCTCCTGGTAGTAGGCGTCGAGGCGCAGGAAGGTGAAGCCGGAGATGATGACGCCGAAGATCAGCGCACCGATCACCGTTCCGATGATCGAGCCGCGGCCGCCCGACAGCGAGACGCCGCCGATGACCGCCATGGCGATCGCGTCCAGTTCGTACATTACGCCCATGCCGGCCTGAGCGGTGAGATTCTTGGAGCTCAGCACCACGGCGGCAAGCGAGGCGAGGATACCGGCAATGACGAAGACGAGGATCTTGTGGTTCTGGACATTTATGCCGGACATGCGGGCGGCGTCCTCGTTGGAGCCGATGGCATAACAGTGCTTGCCGTACCTGGTGTATGACAGGATCAGCTGGAACAGAATCGCCAGCGATATGAAGATGATGACCGGCATCAGCCCCTTGCCGATGGCGGCGAAACTTTCGGTGGGAAACGAGATCGGCTGCCCCTTGGACCACCATTTGGCGATGCCGCGCGCGGTGACCATCATGCCGAGCGTGGCGATGAACGGCGGAATGCGCGTGTAGGCGATCAACGAGCCGTTGACCAGGCCCGCCAGCAGGCCGCAGCCGATCGCGACCAGCACCGGCACGATCACCGGCAGGTCGGTCCAGCCTTGCGCGAGGAACACCGCCTTGGGATTAGGGTTGCCGTTGACCGTCGCCACCTGGGCGAAACTCATGGCGATCATCGCCGTGGCGCCGACGATCGAACCAGAGGAAAGGTCGATGCCGCCGGAAATGATCACCTGCGTCACGCCGATGGCGATGATGCCGACGATCGACACCTGCAGGATGATGATCTGCAGGCGCGCCTCGTTGAAGATCGTATCGACATTGGCGCGGGTGTTGAACAGGAAGCTGTCGCCAAGAAAGACCCGGCCTATCAGCTCGAAGGCGCCGACAAGGATGATGAGCGCCAGGAAAACGTTGAATTCGGCAGGCCATGTGCGCTTCTTCGCATCATAGCTGAGTCCGCCGACGCCATGGGTTGTCTGTGCCAAATCTTGCTTCCTCCGTCAGCCGTAGTCGCCCTCCCGCCGCCTGTTTCGGCGACGAGGGGAAGAGGAGCGGCGTTTTTTTGTTTTTCCAACATCGGATTCTCAAAACGGTCCGATGCTCTGCCGCCGCTCCCATCGAAAAACGGTCCTCTGCCTCAGTTCTTCTGCAGGAACTTGTCGATGTTTGCCGGCGTGACCAGCTGGAAGGGGATGTAGACCTTCTGTTCAACCGCCTCGCCCTTGGAAAGCTTGAGCGCCGCGTCCAGCGCCCCGGCGCCCTGGCCGGCCGCATCCTGGAACACGGTCACGTCGAGATCGCCCGCCTGCATCGCGGAAAGCGCGTCCTGAGTGGCGTCCACGCCGCCGACGACAACCGACTTCATGTCGATGTTGGCAGCCTTCATGGCCTGGATGGCACCGATGGCGCTTTCGTCATTGTTGGCGATCACGCCATCGAACGGCGTGCCGGTCGACAGCCAGTTCGTCATGAGGTTCTGCGCTTCCTCGCGTTTCCAGTTCGACGTCTGCTTGTCGATGATCTTGATGAAGCTGCATTCCGGAGTGGCGATCACATCGTCAATGTCCTTGGTGCGCTGCACCGCGGCCTGGTTCGACAGCTCGCCCATGATCACGTAGACATTGGCCTCGGTCTTACCGGCCTCTTTGAACAGGCGGCAGACCTCCTGGGTCTCGAGAGTGCCGGATTCGACCTCGTTCGAGGCGACGAAAGCCTGGTTGTCCGGCAGCGTGTCGACATTGACCGGCTCGCGGTTGACGTAGACCAACGGAACCTTGGCCGCAGCCGCTGCGTCCGACATCGCCTGGGTGGCCGAGGTGTCGACCGGATTGACGATGATCGCGTCGACGCCCGAGGCGACGAAGTTCTTGATCTGGTCGAGCTGTTTGGCGACGTCGTTCTGCGCGTCCTCGACCTGCAGTTCCACGCCCTCCATGCCCTTGGCCTGCTCGATCATGCCGTTGCGCAGCACGGTGAGAAAATTGTCGTCGAACAGCGCCATCGACACGCCGATCTTGGCAGCGAGGGCGGACGAGCTCATCAGCGCCAAAAATGCGGCGCCCAAAATCAGTTTCTTCATTTTATCTCTCCTCCACAGAATTGGTGTCCGGCTGCACCGATCTACCCGGAATCCCCGATCTCCCAGGGAATCTCTCCCGATTGCCACTCCGTTCCCGATGGCGATTTCCGCGTTGTCTTGAACACCAAGCCCTCCGTTGAAACAGATGTTCCGGAACGAAAGAACCAAAATACCTAGTTGGTGAAATATTTATTCCATTCTGCGGGCGGGCGTCAAGGAGATTCCGAAATCGGATGACGGATTTTCGGATAACGCGGCTGAGGGCCGGCAAATCTTCTGCAAGAATCCATCAACTTGATGGTTCACATCATTGCCGACGCATCGTGGTGCCCGATCTGAACCTGGATCCCTGGCTGAGCCCAGACGTTTTACCCGAACCTAGATGTTTTCCGGTAGATAGATATCGAAGGGCAGGAAGGTCTGGCCCGGCGCATTGGCAGCGCCTGCCTCGATGGCATGCGCCATCAGCCCGACAAGCTCGCGACATAGTGCTGCCAGCGGCGTCGAAATCACCATGGTCAGGATGTTGTCGGCGAGCGCCGCGCGCGACTCGGCGTTGATCTCGTTGCAGACGACCACCGGCATATTTATGGGCCTCGCTGCCCTGAGCGCCGAGACCGCGCCTTCCATGCCGCCGCCGGCGACGTAGCAGCCGGCAAGATCCGGGTACCGCGCCAGAAGATCGATCATCGCATCATGGGTCACCTGGTTGGCCTCCAGATTGACCAGCGTCTCCAGCACCGTGAATTCCGGCGCATGCTCGCGGAAGAATGATCTGAAGCCGATCTCGCGTAGCTCATGGCCATGGAAGCGATGGCTGCCGACAAAAAGGGCGACCTTGCCGGGTTTCCTCGCCGCCCTGGCGATCATCCAGGCCGCGGTGCGGCCGACCTTGCGGTTGTCGAGGCCGACATAGCCCTCGCGGATGCCGGCGGCAAAGTCGGATAGCAGGGAGAAGACGGGTTGCCCCCTTGCCTTCAGGGTCTCGACGGCTGCCGTCAGCGTCGGATGGTCCGGACCGACAAGGGCGACGGCCCTGGATTTCGCCGCCAGCTTGCGCATATGGGCGGCGATCTCGTCGGGGGCCAGCGAACTGGCGAAGTCGATGGTTGCGACGCCGCGGAAGCGCTGCGATTGCGACACCGCCAGTTCGAGCTCCCGCGCGAAATCGCTGTAGAAAACATCATTGCCCCTCAGCAGCAGAAAGCCGAGCCGGTATTCGGGCAGTTCCTGGCGCATCCGCTGCTTGATCAGTCCGGCGGCGTGGTAGCCGATGCTGGTGGCGGCCTCATAGACGCGGCGCGCGGTTTCCTTGCGCACCGGCAGGCGATTGTTTAGCACCCGGTCGACGGTGGCGACGCTGACGCCGGAGGCGCGCGCCAGATCGGTGATGGTCGGCCGTTTTGCCATGAGCTTCCTGCCTGATTGCCCTTCCTGCCTCATTGTCTGGCATAGGCTTATATCATTCTGATGGGAAATGATAGAAACAATCTTCGTGATATTGAGCCTATCATGGCTTGGCGTTATTTTGCGACAAAACCACCTGTGGCAGAGGCACCCGTTCTGATGGATGCCGACGGAGGCAGCCTCAATGGAAGCGACACTATCCGCAATGCCGTCCCGGCGAGACTACAGCCTGCTCGGCCGCGACGCGAAGCTCGCCGTCGAGACCGGGCTGGCAGCGGCTGAATGGTATCATACCGACGTGCCCCGCAAGCGGATGAGGGAGCTGATGCAGCGCTCCGATGGGCCGGCGATTCGCGACACCACCATCTGGCTCGGCGCCCTGATCCTGAGCGGAGCGGGCGGTGCCTGGTTCTGGGGCACATGGTGGTGCGTGCCGTTCTTCTTCGTCTATGGCGTCCTCTACGGCTCTTCCACCGATTCACGCTGGCACGAATGCGGTCACGGCACCGCGTTCAGGACGCAGTGGATGAATGATGCGATCTATCAGATCGCCTGCTTCATGATCATGCGCAATCCGGTGACCTGGCGCTGGAGCCATACGCGGCATCACACCGATACGATCATCGTCGGCCGCGATCCGGAAATCGCGGTGATGCGCCCACCGGACCTGGTGCGCGTCGTGCTCAATTTCTTCGGCATTGTCGATGCCTGGCATGCTATGAGCGACATGGTTCGCAATGCGGCCGGTAACATCAGCCCGGGGGAAAAGACCTTCATTCCGGAGCAGGAGCAGCCAAAGGCGATCCGCATTGCCCGCATCTGGACCGCGATCTATGCCGCGACCATCGCGCTGGCGCTTTATAGCGGCTCGTTCCTGCCCTTGATGCTGGTCGGTCTGCCCAGGCTTTACGGCGCCTGGCATCACGTCATGACCGGCCTCCTGCAGCATGGCGGCCTGGCCGAAAATGTCATCGACCATCGCCTCAACAGCCGCACCGTCTACATGAACCCGATCAGCCGCTTCATCTACTGGAACATGAACTATCATGTTGAGCATCACATGTTCCCGATGGTGCCTTATCACGCGCTGCCGAGGCTGCACGAACTGATCAAGCACGACCTGCCGACGCCGACGCCGTCGATCCTGGCCGGCTATCGCGAGATGGTGCCTGCCTTCGTGCGCCAGCTGCGCAATGAGGACTATTTCCTCAAGCGCGAACTGCCGCCGACCGCGAAGCCCTATCGCGAGGAATTCCACAACGATAACGATGCTGTCGCGGCAGCAGCGGAATGACATGCGCCCGTGCCGGGCAAGTTGACCAAGCAAAATTCTGCCGGGAGGACTAATGAGCGACTGGGTCGAGGCCTGTGATTCCGAAGACATCGACGAAGAGGACGTGATGCGGTTCGACCATGGCGGCCGCACCTTCGCCATCTATCGCAGCCCCGACGACGAATATTTCGCGACGGACGGTCTTTGCACGCATGAGAAGGTGCATCTGGCCGACGGGCTGGTGATGGACGACATCATCGAATGCCCGAAGCACAATGGCCGCTTCAACTACAAGACCGGTGCTGCAAGGGGCGCGCCGGTCTGCGTCAATCTCAGGACTTATCCGGTCAAGGTCGATGCCGGCAAAGTCCTCATTCAGATCGGGTGACTGTGATGACGAAAGGGATGGTAATCATCGGTGCCGGCGAATGCGGCGGGCGGGCTGCCTTGGCGCTGCGCGATCTCTTCTATGACGGCCCGGTGACGCTGGTCGGCGACGAGCCGCATCTGCCCTACGAGCGGCCGCCGCTGTCGAAAGACGCGATGGTCGGCGATGCTCCCATGATCAAGGCGATCGCCAGCGATGAGATCCTGGCCGAGAGGTCGATCCGGCATATCCATTCGGTTCAGGCGGTGGCGATCGACCGCGCGGTGCACGTCGTGCGCCTGTCGGACGGCTCGGTCCTGCCATACGACAAGCTCTTGCTGGCGACTGGTTCCTTACCGCGCAAGCTGCCGATGCCCGGCCTCGGCGCGCGCTGTGTCTATCTCCGGACCTTCAACGACGCGTTGGCCATTCGCGCCCATCTCAGCGCCGGAAACCGCATTGCCATCGTTGGCGGCGGCTTCATCGGCCTCGAGCTTGCCGCCGCGGCGCGCAGGCTGGGGGCAACGGTTACCGTCATCGAGGCGCAGCCGCGAATCCTGATGCGCGGCGTGCCGGCCGAGATCGCCAAAACCATCCACGAGGCGCATGAAGCCGAAGGGGTCAAAATCCTGTGCGGCGACGGCATCGCCGCGATCGTCGACGACGGCGCCCAGGTGCGCATCGCGCTTGCCGGCGGGCAGGACATCGTCGCCGATCTGGCGGTGATCGGCATCGGCGCCGTGCCGGTGACCGGACTTGCCGCGGAAGCGGGGCTGACGATCGACAACGGCATAGCTGTCGATGCCGAGCTTCGCACCAGCGATCCGGACATCTTCGCCGCCGGCGATTGCTGCTCGTTTCCGCTTGCCGTCTATGGCGGCCGGCGCGTGCGGCTGGAAGCCTGGCGCAACGCGCAGGAGCAGGGCGCGCTTGCGGCCAGGAACATGCTTGGCACCGGTGAGGCCCACGCGGCGGTGCCATGGTTCTGGTCGGATCAGTACGGCCTGACCTTGCAGATATCAGGGCTGTCGGACGAGGGCAGCAAGGTCGTGCGCCGCGACCTCGACGATGGCGCCTTCATCCTGTTTCATCTGGCCGAAGACGGCAGGCTCGTCGCAGCGAGCGGCATCGGCCCGGGCAACACGGTCGCCCGCGACATAAGGCTGGCCGAGATGCTAATCGCCAGGCGGGCAAAACCGGCGCCGGAAGCGCTCGGCTCGCAGACGATCAAGCTGAAGTCGCTGCTGGCGGCGTGAACCGGCGCGCAAACGCCCGAAAGGGCGACTTCGATCCGGCTCAAAGTCCGAATCTCAACACGTTCTAAAACAGCGCCTTCAGCTCCGGCAATTTGTCGTTGACCAGCCAGCCATAGTAATTTTCCTCGGGCAGCTTCTCCGGTTCGCCCGCGTCGCGGCGCCTGTCGTTCTCGGCCTTCAGCGCATGGGCGCGCTGTTCCGGATTGCCGACATTGTAGAGCGTCGATGTGATGCCGGGATTGCCCGATATGTCGAAGCCGGCAATGCTCTGGTAGGCATCGATCGATTTCCGGATCGTCGCCGCGACATAATCCAATGTCAGGTCCGGATCCATGATGGTCTTGTAGACCGCGTTCGGATCGCCGACGTCGAGCTTCGGCAGGCCGGACACCTGGTGCACGAGATCGCTCATCTGCAACGCGGTCAGCGGATTGAGCTGACCAAGGCCGAAGGTCTGGCCGGCATAATAGGGCTGGAAGAAGGTGGCGCCGAAGCGGTCGTCGGGGAAGCTCTCGCCGCCGACAGTCTTGCCGCGAAAGGACTGGTTCCACACCTGCTCGCGGCATTCCCAGAGCGCGTAACTGTCCGTTTTGCCGGCGCATTCCTGGAATTGCGGCCGCTGCACGAAATCGGTGATGTCCTCGCCTTCATAGGCGAAGGACAGCTTGCTCGACAGATAGGAGATCGCTTTGACGTAGTAGGTCTGCAGCCGGTCATAGGCGTCGACATTGTAGGTGTGCTCGCCGACGATGGCGCCGACGATATGCATCGGGTCGATGCCATAGGTCGCCGCCGCTTGGCTGATCTTGCCGCGAAGATCGGCGTCGTGCTGCAGCAGCGCATAGACCTTGCTGTATTTTGCCTGGAAGGTGGTGTTGGTGGCCTGGGTGCGCCGGCTTGAGGCGCCCGGTATGTTGGGCTGTTCGGCATGACTGTTGCCCGGCGGCACCATCGTCGCCGCTTCGGCGGCGAACATGGCTGTCGCCAGCGTCAGCCCGAGAGTGACGAGGATCGTTTTTTTCATGCGCCGCCGCCTGCAACAGCGCATGACCCTCGGAATCGATTTTCGGGGGTCATGCGCAGAACCAACTGTACAGCGCCCTTTGCACATCCAAAAGCTGCGCGGCGCTGGTGTTGCCGGCAAACTAGGTAAAGCTGGAAGGGGAGTCGAGAGCCCCTGCAACCGGCAAGACAAAAGCTGGCCAGATGCTTCCATTTGGCCACACGTCTCGGAACTTGCCGGGTCGCCCGGCCCCATCTCTTGTAGAATGGATCGCCTGCTACAGGATAAATCGCGACAAATCCGTGTTTCTGGACAGATCGCCGACATGCTTTTGCACATAAGCGGCGTCGATGGTCACCGCCGTGCCGTGGCGGTCCGGCGCATCATAGGAGATCTCGTCCAGCACCCGTTCCATCACCGTCTGCAGCCGTCTGGCGCCGATGTTCTCGACGCTGGCGTTGAGATCGACGGCGATGCCGGCCAGCGAATCGATGGCGTCGTCTGTGAAGACGAGATCGACGCCCTCGGTCTTCATCAATGCGACGTACTGCTTGATCAGGCTGGCCTCGGTCTCGGTGAGGATGCGGACGAAATCGTCCTTCTCCAGTGCACGCAGCTCGACGCGGATCGGCAGACGACCCTGCAATTCTGGCAACAGGTCGGACGGCTTGGCAACGTGGAACGCACCCGATGCGATAAACAGGATGTGGTCCGTCTTCACCGGTCCGTATTTGGTCGCGACCGTGGTGCCTTCGACAAGCGGCAGCAGGTCGCGCTGGACGCCTTCGCGGGAAACACCGGCGCCCATGCCGCCCTCGCGCGAGGCGATCTTGTCGATCTCGTCGAGGAAGACGATGCCGTCGTTTTCGGTCGATTCGAGCGCCCTGCGCACCACCTCATCCTGGTCGAGCAGCTTGTCGGACTCGTCGCCGACCAGCACCGCGTAGGATTCCTTCACCGTCGTCTTGCGCGTCTTGGTCTTCTGGCCGCCCATGGCTTTCGACAGCATGTCGTTGATGTTCAACACGCCGATATTGGCGCCCGGCATGCCGGGGATCTCGAAGCCGGGCATGCCGCCAGTGCCGGTATCGCTCACCTCGATCTCGATCTCCTTGTCGTCGAGTTCGCCGTCGCGCAGCTTCTTGCGGAAACTGTCGCGCGTGGCCGGGCTCGCCGTCTTGCCGACGAGCGCTTCCAGCACACGTTCCTCGGCATTGATATGGGCGCGCGCCTTGACATCCTCGCGCATTTTCTCGCGCACCAACCCGATAGCGATCTCGACCAGGTCGCGGATGATCTGCTCGACGTCGCGGCCGACATAGCCGACCTCGGTGAATTTGGTCGCCTCGACCTTGACGAACGGCGCACCGGCAAGGCGTGCCAGGCGGCGCGAGATCTCGGTCTTGCCGACGCCGGTTGGGCCGATCATCAGGATGTTCTTCGGCATCACCTCTTCACGCATCTGGCCTTCGAGCTGTTGGCGGCGCCAGCGGTTGCGCAAGGCGATGGCCACGGCGCGCTTGGCGTCCTTCTGGCCGATGATGAAGCGATCGAGTTCCGAAACGATCTCGCGGGGCGAAAATGTGCTCATATTCCTAAATTCCACTTTGCCACTGCCGGATGGACTCGAACGGATGCAGCAGCATGATCACGTTGAGTGTCAGATTGTCCCGGATGATGTAGCCGACACCGAATTCGAAGATGACGGCCAGGGTCACGATCACCCATATAGGAAGCCTGCGCGCCATCACAAATCCCAGCACCATGGCCAGCGTGTCCGCCACCGAATTGATGATGCTGTCGCCGTAATAGTCGAGCGAGATCGTGCCGGCCCGGTAGCGCTCGATGATCAAAGGGCTGTTCTCGAGAAGTTCCCAGCCGCCCTCTATGACCACCGCAAATGCCAGCCTGAGCCCGATCGGCGAGCGCGGGAACAGAAACCACGCCAGCGCATAGAACAGGAAGCCGTGGATGAGGTGCGAGAATGTGTACCAGTCGGAAATATGCTGGGAATTCTCCGAGCTCTGCACGATGCCGTGCCACAGCTTGACATAGCCGCATGTGCAGATCGGCGTTCGGCCCATGCCGTAAAGGGCTCCGGCCTGGAATATGATCAGGCCGAGGACGAGCAGAAGTCCTATCCGCCAACTGTCTTCATAGGCCGAGACGGTCTTGTCGGCGCCGGTTGTGCTCATGTTGTTACTGCCCCTCTTCGGCGTCGCCCTATTCGGCGTCACCTTCTTCTGCGTCGATTGCCATCAGCACGGCGTCGCCATATTCCGATTGCCTTCGATCGATAGCTCTGAAACCGGCCTTTTCATAGGCGCGGATCGCTGGTCCGTTGGATGGATCCGGGTCGATGATGACACGCGGCACCCCTTCCTCGAACAGCTGTTCCACGAACTGCCGGACAATTGCCGAGCCGTGGCCGCGTCCGACAAGCTCAGGCCTGCCGATCGACAGATCGATGCCGAGCGTGCCGAACGGCTGGTCGCTGTAGGGATGGCCGTCCTCCAGATGCGGGTCGTAGCTCTGCATGTACCCGATCGGCGAGCCGTCGAGCTCGATGATCAGCGGCTCAACGGAAATGCTGTCGATGTGTTCGCGGATCTGGGCGATCTCCGTCTCGGGATCGTCCCACCACTCCGCGACATGCGGCTCGGCCAGCCATGCCGCGATCATCGGCAGGTCCGCCTCGGTCACCGGCCGAAAATCATAGGTATTTTCTTGTTTGGCCATGATCTCCTCCGAAAACCGGTTTCCACTTTTCGGGATCATAGCCAGCGGCCGGCTCAGCCGGCATCGAGGGTTTCGATGACAAAGTTGTTGTTGGTGTAGACGCAAATGTCGGATGCGATCTGCATCGCCTTGCGGGCGATTTCTTCGGCATCCTTGTCGGAGTCCATCAGCGCGCGCGCCGCGGCCAGCGCGTAGTTGCCGCCCGAACCGATGGCCATGACGCCATGTTCGGGTTCGAGCACGTCGCCGGTGCCGGTCAGCGCCAGTGAGACCGACTTGTCGGCAACCAGCATCATCGCTTCCAGCCGGCGCAGATAGCGGTCGGTGCGCCAGTCCTTGGCGAGTTCGACGCAGGCCCGCGTCAATTGCTCCGGATATTGTTCGAGCTTGGCCTCGAGCCGCTCCAGAAGCGTGAAGGCATCAGCGGTGGCACCGGCGAAACCGGCAATGACATTGCCGCTTTTGCCAATGCGGCGCACCTTCTTGGCGTTGCCTTTCATGATCGTCTGGCCAAGGCTGACCTGGCCGTCACCGGCGATCACCACCTTGCCGCCCCTGCGCACGGTCAGAATCGTCGTGGCGTGCATGGTCAGTTCATTCGACATCTTCTGCTCCGATCAGCACCGGTCCCGACAAGGCGATTGGCGCGTTACGTGACTTGATCGACCATATGTATGCATAGGTCCGATGATTGCCAACCGGCCATCCGCCAGGCTCGATATCCCCTGGCATGGCAACTGGCAATCGCCGGATCATGCTGCTAGAAGGCTCTCGTTTTCAAGCATGTGGACGCTTGGAACGCCTGAACTCTGGACAAGGATGAGGTCATGCTGCCCCGTTCCGCCAACGCCAGCCGCAAGACTGGGGAAACCGACATCTCCGTATCGGTCCAGGTCGACGGCTCGGGAAAATCCGATATTTCGACAGGCGTCGGCTTCTTCGACCACATGCTGGACCAGCTGTCGCGCCATTCGCTGATTGACATGACGGTCAAGGCCAAGGGCGATCTGCACATAGACGACCACCACACGGTCGAGGACACCGGCATCGCGCTCGGCCAGGCGCTTGCCAAGGCGTTGGGCGAGCGGCGCGGTATCATGCGCTATGCCTCGGTCGATCTCGCCATGGACGAGACGCTGACGCGCGCGGCGATCGACGTCTCCGGCCGTCCTTTCCTTGTCTGGAACGTTGCGTTCTCGTCGCCGAAGATCGGCACGTTCGACACCGAACTGGTACGCGAATTCTTCCAGGCCCTGGCGCAGAATGCCGGCATCACGCTGCATGTCACCAACCACTACGGCGCCAACAATCACCACATCGCCGAGACCTGCTTCAAGGCGGTGGCGCGTGCGCTGCGCATCGCGCTTGAAAGCGACCCGCGCCAGCCGGACGCGGTTCCTTCCACCAAGGGATCTCTGAAGGGATAGGCGATGGCGATCTATGTCGTGATGGAACCGCCGGGCCGCGGCGAAAAGCCTGACACAACGGCCTTTGTCCGTGATGGGTTTTCTTGGCTCGGCTTCCTCGTGCCGCCGCTGTGGCTGCTCTGGCACCGGTTGTGGATCGAGGCAGCGCTGGCGTTTGTCGCCATGGCTCTCCTTTCGATGCTTGCCGAAGGAATGAGCCTTGGGCTCGCCGGCCCGCTGCTGTCGCTGCTTGTATCGCTCTATGTCGGTCTGGAAGGTCAGGCCTTGCGGATTGCCGCGTTGCGCCGTCGTGGCTGGCATGAATGGGGCGTCGTCGCGGCCGGCAGGATCGACGATGCCGATACGCGCTATGTGCTGGAAGCCGAAGCGCATTCGGATGAGCAAGCGCCCGCGCAACGCATCGTCCCGGATGCTGCCCATGCCCGGCCAGCGCATATGGGCATCGCGCTAGGGTTGAACCACACTCCGGGAAGACCCTGACATGCGGGTCGCGATCATCGACTACGGCTCGGGCAACCTGCGCTCGGCCACCAAGGCCTTCGAGCGCGCCGCGCATGAAGCCGGAATCGCCGCCGCGATCGACCTGACCGCCGATGCCGAGCGTGTCAGAACCGCCGACCGCATCGTCCTGCCCGGCGTCGGCGCCTATGCCGATTGCGCGGCCGGGCTGCGCGCTGTGGCCGGCATGTGGGAAGCGGTCGAGGAGGTGGCGATCGTCAAGGGGCGGCCGTTCCTCGGCATCTGCGTCGGCATGCAGCTGATGTCGGAGCGGGGCCTGGAAAAGACCGTTACAAAAGGTTTTGGCTGGATCGCCGGGGACGTCAAGGAGATCACCCCGGCCGATCCTGCGCTGAAGATCCCGCAGATCGGCTGGAACACGATCGAGCTCACGCGCAAGCATCCGCTGTTTTCCGGCATTCCGACCGGCACCAAGGGATTGCACGCCTATTTCGTCCATTCCTATCATCTCGACGCCAGGAAAGCCGACGACGTGCTGGCGATTGCCGATTATGGCGGTCCGGTGACGGCCACTGTTGTCAGCGACAATCTCGCCGGCACGCAGTTCCATCCCGAAAAGAGCCAGGCGCTTGGCCTGGCGCTGATCACCAATTTCCTGCGCTGGAGGCCCTAGGATAATGAGCAAGAAAGGCTACTGGATGGCGATGGTCGATGTCCGCGATCCCGAGGGCTACAAGCAATATATCGAGGCGAACGCGGCGGCGTTTGCGAAATATGGTGCGAAGTTTCCCGTGCGTGCGGGGCGTTACGCGAACCCGGAAGGGCCGACAGGCAACCGCCACGTCCTGGTGGAGTTCGAGTCCTACGACAGGGCGATAGAATGCTACGAATCGCCTGAATACCGGGAGGCATTGAAGTACAGGCTTGCCGCCTCGACCGGTCACTTCGTCATTGTTGAAGGCGCCTGAACGGTGATCCTGTTCCCGGCCATCGACCTCAAGGACGGCAAGTGCGTGCGCCTGAAGCACGGCGACATGGCGACCGCGACGATCTACAATGACGACCCGGGCGCGCAGGCCAGGGCCTTCGAGCAACAGGGCTTTGAATGGCTGCATGTCGTCGACCTCAACGGCGCCTTCAAGGGCCAGAGTGTCAACAGCGCGGCGGTCGGCGCCATCCTCAAAGCGACAAAAAACCCGGTGCAGCTCGGCGGCGGCATCCGCACCCTGGCGCAGGTCGAGGACTGGCTCGATCGCGGGCTGGCCCGCATCATTCTCGGCACGGTGGCGGTGCGCGATCCGGATCTGGTCAGGCAGGCCTGCAAGGCGTTCCCGGGCAGGATCGCCGTCGGCATCGACGCCAAGGGCGGCAAGGTAGCGGTCGAGGGCTGGGCCGAGGCCTCGAGCCTCGGCGTCATCGAACTGGCGAGGAAGTTCGAGGGCGCCGGCGTCGCCGCCATCATCTACACCGACATCGACCGCGACGGTGTGCTGACCGGCATAAACTGGGATGCCACCATCGATCTCGCCGAAGCGGTTTCGATCCCGGTCATAGCCTCCGGGGGGCTCGCCTCGATCGCCGACATCGTGCGCATGACCATGCCCGATGCGCAAAAACTCGAAGGCGCCATCTCCGGCCGCGCACTATATGACGGGCGTATCGATCCGGCCGAGGCACTGGCCATCCTGGCGGCAGGATCGGAGAAGGCGAGGGCGCGATGAAACTCTCGATCATCCTCGCACCCTATGACAGCGGCCATTACCACGCCGGCTTTGGCCAGGGCCCCGACGCTATCCTCGCCGGCGGGCTTGTCGATGAACTTGCCTTGCGCGGCCATGATGTCATCGTCGAGGACATCGGCGAGGTCGGCGATGCCCAGAGACGCGAAATCGCGACAGGTTTCGCGGTTTGTCGGGCAGTCGCCACCAAGGTCGACATGGCGCGCGACGATGAGCGTTTTCCCATTGTGCTCACCGGAAATTGCCTGACCGCCGCCGGTGCGGTGGCTGGCGATACCGCAGATTCGATCATCTGGATCGATCAGCACGGTGACCTCAATACGCCAGAGACGTCCGCCTACGGCTTTCTCGACGGCATGGCGCTGGCGACGACGCTGGGGCTCTGCTGGCGCCCGATGACGTCAGCGATTGCCGGCTTCCAGGCGATCGACCCGTCGCGGTGCATGCTGGTCGATGCGCGCGACCTCGATCCCGATGAAAGGCGGCTTCTAGAGACGTTGCCGATCATTCGCGCCCAATGGGCCGATGCACTCGACAATGTCGGAAAGCTCAAGGCGGCCGGCGCGGCCCAAGTACATTTGCATCTGGATCTGGACGTTCACGATCCGGATGTGCTGCAGGTGAACCGCTATGCACGGCCGGGAGGTCCAAATCCGGAGGAACTGCGGCAACTGGTTTGCGGGCTGGCCAAGTCGATCCCGATAGTCGGCGTCACCCTGTCTGCCTACGATCCTGCCTTTGACGCCAAGGGCGAGGTTCCGCCTGTCGTCGGGCAATTGCTTGGCGATTTTCTTGCCGCGCTTGGGAGGATCTGATGCTGAAAGCCCGTGTCATCCCCTGTCTCGACGTCAAGAACGGCCGCGTCGTCAAGGGCGTCAACTTCGTCGACCTGGTCGATGCCGGCGATCCGGTCGAGGCGGCCAAGGCCTATGACGCCGCCGGCGCCGACGAACTCTGTTTCCTCGACATCACCGCTTCGTCCGAAAATCGCGAGACCATCTTCGACATCGTCGCCCGCACCGCCGAACAATGTTTTATGCCGCTGACCGTCGGCGGCGGCGTGCGCCAGGTCGCCGACATAAGAAAGCTGCTCTTGGCCGGCGCCGACAAGGTGTCGATCAACACGGCGGCGGTGAAGAATCCCGATTTCGTCGCCGAGGCGGCTGACAAATTCGGCAACCAGTGCATCGTCGTCGCCATCGACGCCAAGAAAGTGTCGGGCGAAGGCGAGGCCGCCCGCTGGGAGATTTTCACCCATGGCGGCCGCGAGAAGACCGGCATCGACGCGGTCGAATTCGCTCAGCAGGTGGTCGATCGCGGCGCCGGCGAGATCCTGCTGACGTCGATGGACCGCGACGGCACCAAGGCCGGTTACGACATCGCGCTCACCCGCGCGGTAGCCGACGCCGTGCGTGCGCCAGTCATCGCATCCGGCGGCGTCGGCACGCTCGATCACATGGTTGAGGGCATTCGCGATGGCCATGCCGGCGCGGTGCTGGCGGCATCGATCTTCCATTTCGGCACTTACAGCATTGCCGAAGCCAAGGCGCATATGGCCCGCGCCGGCCTGCCGATGCGACTGGACTCCCCAGCGGATCGGCTCTAAAGCATCATCCCAAAAACGGGAGCCGGTTTTCGGGAAAGATCATGCTTAAACAAGCAGATAGATGGCACCATGGCTGAGTTTTCGCTCTCCGACCTGGAGACAATCATCAGGGAACGCGCGCATTCCGGCGATCCGGATTCATGGACGGCAAAGCTGTTTGCGGGCGGCCAGGGCAAGGCGGCACAGAAGCTCGGCGAAGAGGCGGTCGAAACGGTGATCGCGGCCGTTGGCGGTGACAGACAAGCCCTCGTTTCGGAAAGCGCCGATCTCATCTATCATTGGCTTGTCGTTCTGGGCGTCGCCGGCATTCCGCTTGCCGATGTCCTGACCGAACTCGAACGCCGCACCGGTCGTTCGGGCATCGCCGAAAAGGCGTCTCGGCAGGACCGGGGCTGATCGCTGCGGAGGGTAGGAAACTCGATGGACCAGCTCGCCCCCACCGAGAAATATTCGCCCTTTCGTTTTTTCTCGGCGGAGCAATGGTCGCAGTTCCGCGCCGACACGCCGATGACGCTCGGCGAGGACGAGGTCCGTCGCCTGCGTTCGCTCAACGACCCGGTCGACCTCGAGGAGGTCAAGCGCATCTATCTTTCGCTGTCGCGGCTTTTGTCGGCCCATGTCGAGGCGAGCCAGCTTCTGTTCAGGCAGCGCCAGGCCTTCTTCAACGCGATGGATGTCGTCAAAACGCCCTTCATCATCGGCATTGCCGGCTCTGTCGCGGTCGGCAAATCGACCACGGCTCGCGTGCTCAAGGAATTGCTGGCGCGCTGGCCGTCGAGCCCCAAGGTCGATCTGATCACCACTGACGGCTTCCTGCTTCCCAACGAAATCCTGCGCCGCAACAATCTGATGGAGCGCAAGGGCTTTCCCGACAGCTACGATGTCGGCGCATTGCTGCGTTTCCTGTCGGGCATCAAATCGGCGCAGCGCAATGTCCGCGCGCCTGTTTATTCGCACCTGACCTACGACGTCGTTCCCGGCGAGTTCCAGACTATCGACCGGCCGGACATATTGATCTTCGAAGGCATCAACGTGCTGCAGCCGGGCAAGCTGCCGAAGGACGGCAAGATCGTGCCTTTCCTGTCGGATTTCTTCGACTTCGCCATCTATATCGATGCCGAAGAGGAGCTGATCCATCAATGGTACATCGCCCGCTTCATGCGGCTGCGCGAGACCGCCTTCCGCAATCCGGACTCCTTCTTCCACCGCTATTCGCAACTTTCGCAAGCAGCGGCCCGGGCCATCGCCGAGGGCCTTTGGACCAACATCAATCTGAAGAATTTGCGCGAGAACATCCTGCCGACGCGAGCCCGCGCCGATCTCATCCTGCGCAAGGGCGCCAATCATCTGGTCGAGGAAGTGGCGCTCAGGAAGCTGTAACGAAGCGGTTAACGGCGCTTTAGGCAGTGCCCGCTATCGTTCGATTGCCAATTCCAGAGCATTTGTCGGGAGCAGCCGGTGATCAATATGCCTGCATTGCGCCGGCCTGACATTTCCGCCTGGCGCGGAACACTTGCTCCGCGCCGGCTTCTCAAATTCGCCTCGGTGGGGCTTGCGGCCACAGTGCTCTACGCGCTTTGTGCCGCCCTCTTCACCAGTACCGGGTCAACATACCTGCCGCCGGCCACAGCCTCCGTCGCCGCCTATGCGGTCGCGGCAATATTCTCCTATCTCGGCCACAAGTTCTTCACATTCATGTCGGCCGGCTCGCATCAATTCGAAGCGCCGCGTTTCGCCGTGCTGACCGGATTCGGCCTTGCCATCGCCTATCTTCTTCCGCTGCTCCTCGTCGGGCAGTTCGGCCTGCCGGTCGCAGTTCCGATACTGCTCACTTGCATTCTCATTCCCGTAGTCAACTTTGTCGTTCTCGAACGCTGGATCTTTTCCGGCAGCGTCAGGCCTGGGCCGTGACCCAGAGCGGGTGCCGGTTTTTGCAAAAATCCGGTGCTTAAACAAAAAAATCCGATGCTTAAACAAAGAGATAGATGACGATACGGCTCTAGCCAGGATAGGTTACGCGCCGCAGCGTCAGATTGATCCGCCCGCCATTCCTGAGCAACGCCGAGGTCGAAGGATAGATGCGGTCGACGCCGTGAAAACATAGGCGGCCTTCGCCGCCAAGCACGACGACGTCGCCGCTTTTCAGCCTGAACGATTTGGTGCCGCCTTCGCGCGTGCTCTGGCCGACCCTGAACAGGCAATCGTCGCCCAATGAAACGGAGACGACCGGCGCGGAGAAATCGATCTCGTCGCGGTCCTGATGAAGGCCCATCTTCGCGTCCGGCGAATAGAAATTGACCAGGCAAGCCTCCGGCGGATGCGGATAGGCGGACACGTCCCGCCACAGCTGCAGCAGCACGTCGGGGATCGGCGGCCAGGGCGCTCCGGTCACCGGGTGCGTCGGCTGGTAGCGATAGCCGCGCTCCTTGTCGGTGACCCAGCCGAGCGAACCGCAATTGGTCATGCGCACGCTCATCTCCTTGCCGGTACGGGGCATGGCCGGCACGAACAGCGGAGCCTCCTGCACGACCCGTCTCACATCCTCGACCAGCGCTTCCTGCACTGCGCGGGACAGATAGCCGGGCATGTGGCGGACGCCTTTGGGCAGAACGAGCATGGTCGCTTGATCCGTTGGTCTGGAAGAACCAGAATGCCACCATCAAATGAAAACGGCGACCCGAAAGCCGCCGTTGTCGATTGGCTGTCGCCGGTCTGGTCAGGCCTGATCGAGATCCGGTATGCGCAGGACCTGCCCCGGATAGATCTTGTCCGGGTGGGTCAGCATCGGCTTGTTGGCCTCGAAAATGATCGTGTTCTTCGCACCCTTGCCCTTGCCGTAGCTCTTTTCGGCGATCTTCCAGAGATTGTCGCCTTTCTTGACCGTGTAGAAGGTCGGTTCCTTGGCCGGGGCAGCGGGTGTGCCGGATTCGGGGGCGGCGACCTGCAACTCATCCGCCTGCACCTTGGACACGCCGAGCGTGTTGCCGACGGCGATAACCGCCTTTTCGAAGATCGACTGATCCTTGACCACGCCTTTCAGGACAGCCTTATCGCCTTCGACGACGACTTCCACATTGTCGGTGCCGAGCGCGTGCGAATCGAGTTCCTTCTTGAGCGTATCGGCGGTCGGCTCCGGCTCGTCGTCGCCGAAGCCGAGCTTCTTGCCGACGCCCTTGACGAAATCAAACATGCCCATCTGTGGTCTCCCTTGCTGTGGCGAATAGCGAACTTGCCACCTGCAACCTTGAATTGGAAGCCGTCTCGACCGCGCGATCGATGTCGCGCCGATCGCATCGGCCCGAAAACGGGGACCGATTTTCTGAAAGCACCATACGTAGATACAAATGCTAGAGCACACCTTGTGCGTCCAAGTGGACGCACGTCGCCCTAATCGTTCTCCACCCGGCCGCGGAGTTTCTTGATTGTGCCGCGTCCAGCCTTGGTCTTCAGTCGCCTTTCGACCGCGCCTTTCGACGGCCTCGTCTTCTTGCGCGGCGGCGGCGGCGGTTCGGCGGCCTTGGCGACCAGTTCGGCAAGCCGCGCCCGGGCGTCCGCCCGGTTCTGCTCTTGCGTGCGGAAGCGTCCGGCCTCGATGACGATGACGCCGTCCTTGGTGGCGCGTTGGCCGGCCAGCTTTATGGTTCGCTCGCGCACGCGCTCCGACAGGCCCGGCGCATTCGCCGCATCGAAGCGCAATTGCACCGCCGTCGCCACCTTGTTGACATTCTGGCCGCCAGGGCCGGACGAGCGGATGAAATCCTCGTGCAGGTCATCCGGATGGATCACCGCATCGTCGGCAATGATGATCTTGTCGTCGGCGTTCATGCCGCAGTCATGGCGCGGCGGACGAAAAAAGAAAAGGCCCGATCCCGGGTCGGGCCTTCCCGGTCCCGGTCCGGGCCTTGAGGCGCAGGGTACCCAGCCAGCGACTATTCCGCGGCTTCGCGCATGCGCGGGGCGGCGCCGAGCACGATGGCGTCGACATGAGGTTCGAATTTTTCGAAATTGACGGCGAACATGCCGACCAGCCTCGCCGCCTGCAAGTCATAGGCTGAGGTATCGGCCCAGGTCGATCTTGGATCGAGAATGGCACGGTCGACGCCCGCGACCGCCACCGGCACCTCGAAACCAAAATTGGCGTCGGTCCGGTAATCGGCCCCTTTCAGCGAGCCGTCGAGCGCCGCGGCAAGCAGCGCCCGCGTCGCCTTGATCGGCATCCGCTTGCCGGTGCCGTAGGCGCCGCCGGTCCAGCCGGTATTGACCAGCCAGCAATCGACGCCGTGATGGGCGATCAGCTCGCGCAGCAGATTGCCATATTCCGACGGATGCCGCGGCATGAACGGTGCGCCGAAACAGGTCGAAAACGTCGCTTCGGGTTCGGTGACGCCTTTTTCGGTCCCTGCCACCTTGGCGGTGTAGCCGGAGAGGAAATGATACATCGCCTGCGCCGGGGTCAGCCGGGCGATTGGCGGCATCACGCCGAATGCGTCGGCGGTCAGCATGATGATGTTTTTCGGGTGACCGGCGCGGCCTGTTCTGCTGGCGTTGGGGATGAAGTGGAGCGGATAGGCGCAGCGCGTGTTTTCAGTGAGATTGCCGTCGTCAAAATCCGGCACGCGGCCCGCGTCGAGCACTACATTCTCCAGCACCGTGCCGAAGCGTTGGGTGGTGGCGAAGATCTCCGGCTCGGCGTCGGCCGAAAGCTTTATCGTCTTGGCATAGCAGCCGCCTTCGAAATTGAAGATACCATGCGGACCCCAGCCGTGCTCGTCGTCGCCGACCAGCGTGCGCGATGGATCGGCCGACAGCGTCGTCTTGCCGGTTCCCGAGAGGCCGAAGAAGATGGCCGCATCTCCGCCGGCGCCTTCATTGGCCGAGCAATGCATCGGCATCACGCCCTTCGCCGGCAACAGATAGTTGAGCACGGTGAACACCGACTTCTTCATTTCGCCGGCATAGGAGGTGCCGCCGATCAGCACGATCATGCGCGAGAGATCGACGGCGATCACCGTTTCGGTGCGGGTGCCGTGGCGAACCGGATCGGCGCGGAACGACGGCAGGTCAATAATCGTCAAGTCGGGCACGAAATGCTCGAGCTCGGCGGCTTCCGGACGAATGAGCAGATTGCGGATGAACAACGAGTGCCAGGCAAGCTCCGTGACGACCCTGGTCGTCAGCTTCAAGTCCTCATCGGCGCCGCCGACCAGGTCCTGCACATAAAGATCCTTGTCCGCCGCATGGGCGCGAAAATCGGCGAGCAGCGTGTCGAACTGGGCCGGCGAAATCGCCTTGTTGTTGTCCCACCATACATGCGGCCCGGTGGTCTCGTCGCGCACGACGAATTTGTCCTTGGGCGAGCGGCCGGTGTGCTGCCCGGTCTCGGCGACGAGCGCGCCATGCGCGGTAAGCCGGGCCTCGCCGCGGCGGATCGCTTCCTCGTAAAGGACGGCCTCGCCGAAATTATAGCGCACCGCGCCGGTGGTTTTCAGGCCGATCCGGTCGATCGCCCATGCGGGATTGCGTTTGCCGGCTTCCGACATGAGGGTTCCTTCTTCGATTGCAGCATCCTGGCCGGCGAACTTCCGGAGCCCCCACGACGGAGACTGTAACGGTCAGAACCAGAAAAGCCAAATGATATCAAATAATTAATCGATTTAAATATTTTGAAAGTTGTTTAAATCGTTTATATGTGCGAAAAATCAGGCGGTTGCCCAAAGGATTGGCGGTCTTTATCGGTCCAATCCATGTTGAGGTGAGATTGTGGCCGCCGGCATGCCGCTCGTGACAGCGGACGAAGCCTGTGCCACATTTTGTACCTAATTTGTCCTGCAAAAGCCCCTTCTCGACCAAAGAAGGGACAGCTCATGAGGGAGCCACTTGAAATGGCAACAATCGCGCTTGTCGACGACGACCGCAACATTCTGACTTCGGTGTCGATCGCCCTCGAATCGGAGGGGTATCGCGTCGAAACCTATACGGATGGGGCGTCGGCGCTGGAAGGTCTGGCGGCGCGCCCGCCGAATCTCGCCATCCTCGACATCAAGATGCCGCGCATGGACGGCATGGAGCTTCTGCGCCGGATGCGCCAGAAATCCGACCTGCCGGTGATCTTCCTGACGTCCAAGGACGACGAGATCGATGAGCTTTTCGGCCTCAAGATGGGCGCCGACGACTTTATCCGCAAACCCTTCTCGCAGCGTCTTCTGGTCGAGCGGGTTCGCGCCGTGCTGCGCCGTGCCAGCGCCCGCGAGGCGTCGGCCAAGACGCCCAACCAGCAGGCCCGATCGCTTGAGCGCGGCCAGCTTGTCATGGACCAGGAGCGCCACACCTGCACCTGGAAGGGCGAGCCGGTGACGCTTACGGTCACCGAATTCCTGATCCTGCATTCTCTGGCCCAACGTCCCGGTGTGGTAAAAAGCCGTGATGCGCTGATGGATTCGGCCTATGATGAGCAGGTCTATGTCGATGACCGCACCATCGACAGTCACATCAAGCGGCTTCGCAAGAAGTTCAAGGCCGTCGATGATGACTTCGAGATGATCGAAACCCTTTACGGAGTCGGATATCGGTTCCGCGAAGCATGAATTGATGCATGTCGCCCAAAAGTGGTCCCGGTTTTGGGACAACGACATGCTCAAAACTAAAGACTGAGCGGGGGCTGCTATTCGATGGCAGTGGACGTAGAGCGAGTGAGACGGACGGGCGCCCGGCGCCCGTCGCGGATTCTGCCCGCATTCCTGTCGAGAATCACGGTGCCGATGCGCCGTTTCCTCGGCCACCATATCTTTTCCAGCCTGACGCGGCGCATTCTCTTCCTCAACCTCGCCGGCCTGGCCGTCCTGGTCACCGGCATCCTCTACCTCAACACGTTTCGCGACGGGCTGATCGATGCCCGCGTCGAGAGCCTGATGACCCAGGGCGAGATCATCGCCGGCGCGATCGCGGCATCGGCGACGGTCGAGACCGATTCGATCAGCATCGATCCGGAAAAGCTGCTTGAACTGCAGGCCGGCGAAAGCCTGGGCCCCGGCTCCGATCAGCTCGACAATCTGGATTTCCCGATCAATCCGGAGCGCGTTGCGCCGGTGCTCAGGCGGTTGATTTCGCCGACGCGGACGCGCGCCCGCATCTATGACCGCGACGCCAATCTGCTGCTCGATTCGCGCCATCTCTATTCGCGCGGCCAGATCCTTCGCTACGACCTGCCGCCGGTCGACGCGGAAGAACCCGACCTTGTGGAACGTATCCAGAAATTCGTCTTCGACTTCTTCCGCAACACCGCGCTGCCGGTCTACCATGAACAGCCGGGCGGCAATGGCGCTGCATTTCCGGAGGTGGTCAAGGCGCTTACCGGCAGCCCGTCGACCATCGTGCGGATCTCCGAACAGGGCGAGCAGATTGTTTCGGTCGCCGTGCCGATCCAGCGCTTCCGCGCCGTCCTCGGCGTGCTGATGCTGTCGACGGAAGGCGGCGACATCGACAAGATCGTTGCGGCCGAGCGCAAGGCGATCCTGCGCGTCTTCGGCATCGCCGCCCTTGTCACCGCCATCCTGTCGATGCTGCTCGCCTCGACCATCGCCAACCCGCTGCGCCGGCTGTCGGCGGCGGCGGTCAGGGTGCGGCGCGGCGTCAAGAATCGCGAGGAAATCCCGGACTTCTCCGACCGGCAGGACGAGATCGGCAATCTGTCGATCGCCGTGCGCGACATGACCAATGCGCTCTACGCCCGCATCGAGGCGATCGAAAGTTTCGCGGCTGATGTCTCGCACGAATTGAAGAACCCGCTGACGTCGCTGCGCAGCGCGGTGGAAACCCTGCCGCTGGCCAAGAACGACACGTCGCGCGGCCGGCTGATGGAGATCATCCAGCACGACGTCAGGCGGCTGGACCGTCTCATCACCGACATTTCCGACGCCTCCCGTCTTGACGCCGAGCTCGCGCGGGAAGACGCAGGAACCGTGGATCTCAAGAAATTCATCACGGATCTGGTCGACGTTTCGCGCACGGCGACGCGCAACAAGAAGACGGTCGAGATCGAGTTCAAGGTCGCCAAACTGCCGCAGGGCGTCAAAGGCTACTTCGTCGCCGGTCATGATCTGAGGATCGGCCAGGTCATCACCAATCTGATCGAGAATGCCCGTTCCTTCGTTCCTGAAGAGCGCGGCCACATTGCCATATCTCTGGCGCGCGCCGGCAAGGTCAACATCATCACCGTCGACGACAATGGTCCCGGTATAAGGGCCGACAACATCGACCGCATCTTCGAACGCTTCTACACCGACCGGCCGGCCGGCGAGGCGTTCGGCCAGAATTCAGGCCTCGGCCTGTCGATCAGCAGGCAGATCGTCGAAGCCCATGGCGGCACGCTGACCGCCGAGAACATCCCGGGCACCAAACCCGGCGAGATCAAGGGCGCCCGCTTCGTCGTCACGCTGCCGGCCGAAGGCTGATCTGTGCGCGCTGAAAACATTCATGGAACGGCGCTGCTGATCGGCGAGCGCGGCGTCCTCATCACCGGACCGTCCGGCGCCGGCAAGACGACGCTGGCGCTGACACTCCTGGATCATTGCCGCGCGCGCGGGCTGTTTTCGCGGCTTATCGGCGACGACAGGCTGCTCGCCGCGGCCCACGCCGGGCGGCTGGTCTGTCGCGTGCCGGCGACCATCGCCGGTCTCGCCGAAGTGCCTGGGTTCATGCCGCGCCCGCTGCCGTTCGAGCCGGGTGGAGTGATCGACCTGCATGTCCGGCTGGTGCCGAAGGCAGAAATGGCCCGTTTCCAGGAGGAAATCAGCGAGCCGGTGGCAGGCTGTCCGGTGCCGCGTATCGACCTTGCCGAGCGCAACGCCGCCACGGCCTTGCCGGCGGTGATGGCGCGGCTGTCGATCGCGCCCTTTTTATGATCCGGTTCCGGTTTTTTGCTGCAATGCGTCAAAATGGCCTGGGCCTGTGCAATTTTGGGCTTGTCAACGCGTCTCGCGTCGACAAGATAGCGCTCCCGCCGCCTGGAATGGCCGGCGAGCATAAAATGCGGCTGTGAAGCGGCGATGACGGGAGCCACCAAAGAATGATCGGACTCGTGCTTGTAACGCACGGTCAACTGGCCGCCGAGTTCCGCCATGCCGTGGAACATGTCGTCGGGCCACAAGACAATTTCGAGACCGTGGCGATCGGCGCCGACGACGATATGGAGCAGCGCCGCAGCGACATCGTCGACGCCGTTGCCCGTGTCGACACGGGGGCGGGCGTCATCGTTTTGACCGATATGTTCGGCGGCACGCCTTCCAATCTCGCCATTTCGGTGATGGAATCCGGTCGCACCGAAGTCATTGCCGGCATGAACCTGCCGATGCTGATCAAGCTGTCCAGCATTCGCAAGGGCGACAACATGAGCGCAGCGCTGGACGAGGCGCAGGCGGCCGGCCGCAAATACATCAATGTCGCCAGCCAGCTTCTGAGCAGCAAATGAACGCGCTGTCGGCCAAGAAGGGTGACATCGTCCGGGAGTTTCCAATCGTCAACCAGCGTGGCCTGCATGCCCGCGCCTCGGCGAAGTTCGTTCAGGTCGCCAGCGGCTTCGACGCCTCCGTTCAGGTCGAGAAGGACGGCGTCACGGTTGGCGGCACCTCGATTATGGGCCTGATGATGCTGGCGGCGAGCCCCGGCTATTCGATCCGAGTCACCGCCAGCGGCCCGGAGGCCGAGCGGGTGATCGACGCGCTGGAGCAACTGGTCGCCTCCCGCTTCGGCGAGGAGTCCTGACGCCTGGAGAGCCGCGCGTCCGTTGGACGCGCAAAAGACGCTCACATCTAGCACTTTGAATTTGCGCATCATGCTTCCGAAAATCGATTCCGGTTTCGCGCCGGTCCGCCTCCGAAGACATGCACGGATAAAGATTTCTTTATATCCCATTGTCGTCCGACCGACGATCTGCTAGTCAGGCCGGCAACTCGCGCCCTTCGACACGCCTTCCGGCGCGGGCGCATCCCGAAGACAATTCTTGATCGGAGCACTGCCATGACGGGTAGCAATGACTATGTGGTCGCCGACATCTCGCTTGCCGGCTGGGGCCGCAAGGAGATCGAGATCGCTGAGACCGAAATGCCGGGCCTGATGGCCTGCCGCGAAGAATTCGGCAAGGCGCAGCCGCTCAAGGGCGCGCGCATCACCGGTTCGCTGCACATGACCATCCAAACGGCGGTTCTGATCGAAACGCTGAAGGCGCTCGGCGCCGATATCCGCTGGGCCTCCTGCAACATCTTCTCCACCCAGGACCATGCGGCCGCGGCCATCGCCGAGGCCGGCATTCCGGTCTTCGCCGTCAAGGGCGAGACGCTCGAGGACTACTGGGTCTACACCGACAAGATCTTCCAGTGGGCGGATGGCGGCACCTCCAACATGATCCTCGACGATGGCGGCGACGCCACCATGTACATCCTGATCGGCGCGCGTGCCGAAGCCGGCGAGGATGTGCTCTCCAATCCGGGCAGCGAGGAGGAAGAAATCCTGTTTGCCCAGATCAAGAAGCGGATGGCGGCATCGCCCGGTTTCTTCACCAAGCAGAAGGAAGCGATCCGCGGCGTCACCGAAGAGACCACCACCGGCGTCAACCGGCTCTATCAGTTGCAGAAGAAGGGCCTGCTGCCGTTCCCGGCGATCAACGTCAACGATAGCGTGACCAAGTCGAAATTCGACAACAAATATGGCTGCAAGGAATCGCTGGTCGACGGCATTCGCCGCGGCACCGACACGATGATGGCCGGCAAAATTGCGGTCGTCTGTGGCTATGGCGACGTCGGCAAAGGCTCTTCGGCATCGCTCAAGGGCGCAGGCGCCCGCGTCAAGGTCACCGAGGTCGATCCGATTTGCGCATTGCAGGCGGCGATGGACGGCTTCGAAGTCGTCACGCTCGAAGATGCCGCCCCGACCGCCGACATCATCATCACCACCACCGGCAACAAGGATGTCGTCACCATCGACCACATGCGGGCGATGAAGGACATGGTGATCGTCGGCAATATCGGCCACTTCGATAACGAGATCCAGGTGGCGTCGCTGCGCAACCTGAAGTGGACCAACATCAAGCCGCAGGTCGACATGATCACCTTCCCGGACGGCAAGCGGATGATCCTTTTGTCCGAAGGTCGCCTGCTCAATCTCGGCAACGCTACCGGCCACCCGAGCTTCGTCATGTCGGCGTCCTTCACCAATCAGGTGCTGGCCCAGATCGAGCTGTACACCAAGCCCGGCCAGTATCAGAACCAGGTCTATGTGCTGCCGAAGCATCTCGATGAAAAGGTCGCGCGCCTGCATCTCGACAAGCTCGGCGCCCGGCTTACCGAACTGTCCGGCGAACAGGCCGCCTATATCGGCGTGACCCCGCAGGGACCGTTCAAGCCGGAACACTACCGCTATTAACCACAGCGGAAATTACCACTAGATATTGATGCCGGGCGATTGACTTTTCGCCCGGCTTTATTTTTGCGCTGATTGATTCTTCACGCCGATTCGCGCAAGCGCTATGGTGCTGATTCGCGGGTCCGGGGACGAGGGCCGACACCCGCATCAGGGCGGTCTTGCATTCAGGCGGCGAAGAGGACCAGGACATGCCGGGGGATTACCCGCCTTGCGCGGGACAGGCCGTTTCCGGCGGCCACAACGATTCGGTGACCATGGGTTCCGCTGCCAGAGGCGGAAGCCTCTTATGGCGCGCTGGCAGCCGCGTCGGAAAATTGCTTGCTTCTTCGGCGCTCGTCGGTCCGCTGCTTGGCCGTTCGGCACATGCTGGACCCGCTGCTGCGTCCAAAGCCGGGCTGTCGGTCAGCACAGTCGAGGTCATGCAACTCGCGATGTTTGTCGGCGTCATGGGCGCCGCACTTGTCTCGGCCATTTTCCTGATCCGCGAACGGGCGCGCACCTCGGCGCAGAATGTCGAACTCAGAGCCCGCCTGGCCGACGTCAACGCTGCGCTGCAGCGCTCCGAGGCGCTGCTCAACCTGCGCGGCCAGCGTGTCGTCGTATGGGCCTCGGAAAACAAAAAGCCCGAGCTCGTCGGGACATTGCCGGTTGAAAGCGGCGCTCCGGAAGACCGTGCCGCCTTCCTCGCCTTCGGCCGTTGGCTGATGCCGCGCTCGGCGGCAGCGCTTGAAAATGCCGTGGCGGGACTGCGGGAAAAGGCGAAGCCGTTCGATCTCGTCATCGAATCGCAGGCCGGTGCGCCGCTCGAAGTGCACGGGCGCAAGAGCGCAGCACACGTGGTCGTCCGCTTCGTCTCGCTTTCAGAAACGCAGCGAAGCGAGGCCAGGCTGAAAATCGAGAACCAGCGTCTCGCCGCCGACTATGACACCATGCTCGGCCTTCTCAACGCACTCAGCATGCCAGCATGGCTGCGCACGGCGAACGGGCGGCTGAAATGGGTCAACCGCGCCTATGCCAAGGCGGTCGAGGCGGAAAACGCCGAAGCTGCGGTTCGCGACGCGAAGGAATTCCTGGGTGGCCAGGCGCGCGATGCGATCGCTGCGCAGCACAGGTCGCATCCCGTTTTCGAGCAGGCGCTTTCCACCGTGATCGAAGGCGACCGCCGCATGTTCGCCGTGACCAACTTCGCCGGCGCCGACGGCTCGGCGGGTCTTGCCTGCGACACCAGCGCCATCGAAACCATCCGTAACGAATATGAGCGGACCGTGCGGAGCCACGCCGACACGCTCGATCAGCTCAACACCGCCGTGGCGATTTTCGATACCGACGAAAAGCTGCGGTTTTTCAACCAGGCGTTCCAGAAACTATGGGGTCTCGACAGCGGCTTCCTGCACAGCGCTCCCGACAACGCCTTGTTGCTCGACCGGCTGCGCAGCGAGGGCAAGATCGCCGAGCAGCCCGAATGGCGGCGCTGGAAGGAAAGCCTGCTTGGCGCCTATCGCGCGGTCGAGTCGCAGGAAGATTGGTGGCATCTGCCGGACGGCAAGACCATCCGCGTCGTCGCCAATCCGCAGCCCAAGGGCGGCGTGACCTGGGTATTCGAGAACCTGACCGAGAAGATGGACCTTGAAAGCCGCTATCAGACCGCGGTGCGGGTCCAGGGCGAGACGCTCGACAATCTTGCCGAAGGCGTGGCCGTGTTCGGCCCGGACGGCAGGCTCAGATTGTCGAACCCGGCATTCGCAGCACTTTGGGGGCTGGACGCTGACGCCGCCAGGCCCAACGTTCACGTCTCCACGATCCGCGATCTGTGCGACCGGCGCGCCGCCGACAGTCCCTGGCGCGGGTTCGTTGCCGCCATCACCGGTTTCGACGACGAGCGCCGCGACCGCCACGGCCAGACCGAGCTGAACAACGGCACCGTGCTGCGCTACGCGATGATCCCGCTGCCCAACGGGCAGGTGATGATGACCTTCGTCGACGTCACCGACAGCGTCAATGTCGAGCGGGCGCTGAAGGACAAGAACGAGGCGCTGGAAAAATCCGACCAGCTCAAGAACGAGTTTGTGCAGCACGTCTCCTACGAATTGCGCTCGCCGCTGACCAACATCATCGGCTTCACCGAGCTTCTTTCGCTGCCGTCGACCGGGCCATTGAGCCAGAAGCAGCGCGAATATGTCGAGCATGTCGGCTCGTCTTCCGCGGTCCTGCTCACCATCGTCAACGACATCCTCGACCTGGCAACCGTGGATGCCGGCATCATGGAACTCGACATCTCCGAAGTTCACGTCGACCGGACCATCGCCGCCGCCGCCGAGCTTGTTGCCGACCGGCTGGAGGAGCATGCGATCAGGCTCAAGATCGACGCGGCCACCGCGCCAAAGACGTTCCACGGCGATGAAATCCGCATCCGCCAGATCCTCTACAATCTGCTGAGCAATGCCGCGAACTACGCTCCGGAGGCGAGCACCATCACGCTCGCCTGTCGCTCGCTTGCCGAAGGCGTGGAATTCTCCGTTCACGACGATGGTCCCGGCATGCCGCCGGACCTGCTCGATTCGGTGTTCCGGCGTTTCGAACCGCGCACCAATGGCGGCCGCCGGCGCGGCGCAGGCCTCGGTCTGTCGATCGTCAAGAGCTTTGTCGAGCTGCATGGCGGCAGCGTCCGCATTGAGACCGGCAAGGACAAGGGCACCACCGTCATTTGTGCCTTTCCGGATACGCCGTCCGGTATCCGCGCGGCGGCCGAGTAGCGCGCTCGATGGCAGGCGTGGTGCTGGAGCGTTTTCTCGCCGACGAGGCTGCGACCGCAAGGCTGGGCGAGGATCTGGCCATGTCGCTGCGCCCCGGCGACGTGCTGGCGCTCAAAGGCGATCTCGGCGCCGGCAAGTCGAGTTTGGCGCGGGCGCTGATCAAGGCAATGACCGACGATGCCGGTCTCGACGTGCCGAGCCCGACCTTCACGCTCGTCCAGAGCTATGAGGCGCGTGTTCCCGTCCATCATTTCGACCTCTATCGCCTGTCCTCGGCGTCCGAACTGGACGAACTGGGTTTCGACGAGGCGCTGGCGCAAGGCGCTGCCCTGGTCGAATGGCCGGAACGGGCAGAGGCCTATTTGCCAAAGACTTCGGTTCTGATCGAACTGATCCATCAGAACGACGGACGCCTGGCGAGATTGTCGGGACAAGGCGCTGCGGTCGAGCGAGCGGCGCGATCGCTGGCCATGCGCGAGTTTCTCGAAAGAGCTGGCTGGGGTGAAGCGCAAAGACGCTATTTTATCGGCGACGCCTCGGCCCGCTCCTATGAGATCGTCTCGCTGGCCGGCCTGCCGCCGCGCGTGCTGATGAACTCGCCGCGGCTGGTGCTCGGGCCGCCGGTCCGTGACGGCAAGCCCTATGCGGTGATCGCCAACACTGCGCAATCGGTCTCGGCCTTCGTCGCCATCGACCGGGCGTTGCGGGCCGTTGGCGTCAGCGCCCCGGAGATCCACGCGCAGGACCTGGACCAGGGCTTACTTCTGCTCGAGCATCTTGGCTCGGAGGGATTTCTCGGCCAGCACGGTCAGCCGGTGGCGGAGCGCTACGCGGCCGCAGCCGAACTGCTTGCCATGATGCACGGCAAGGCATGGCCCGATCGCATCGAGGCCGCGCCCGGTGTCTTTCACGACGTGCCGCCTTTCGACCGCGACGCCATGATGATCGAAGCCGAATTGCTGCTCGACTGGTATGTGCCGGCGATAACAGGCGGCCCGGCAAGCGATGCCTTGCGCGCCGGCTATAACAGGGAATGGAATGCGGTTCTCGACCGGTTGGAGGGGCGCGAATACACGCTCATGCTGCGCGACTTTCATTCGCCCAACATCATCTGGCGCGGCGAACGTACCGGTCACGATCGCCTCGGCATCGTCGATGTCCAGGACGCGCTGATCGGCCTGTCCGCTTACGATCTCGCCTCGCTCGCCATGGATGCCCGCGTTACAATCTCGCCTGAGATCGAGCGGCGGACGCTCGATGCCTACATCGCTGCACGCCATAAGGCCGGCGTTTTTAACGAAGACGAATTCGTCGAGACCTATGCGATGATGGCGGCGCAGCGCAATTCGAAGATTCTCGGCATTTTCGTCCGGCTCGAAAAGCGCGACGGCAAACCCTATTACCTAAAACACCTGCCGCGCATTCGCGATTATCTCCGGCGAGCGCTGGCGCATCCCGGGCTGGCCAGCCTGCGGGATTTCTATACCGCCCACGGCCTGTTGGAGGAACGATCGCTGTGACGACGCGCCCCAAGATCGCAATGGTGCTTGCCGCCGGGCTGGGAAAGCGCATGCGGCCAATCACCGACACAATGCCAAAACCGCTGGTCAAGATATCAGGCAAGACACTGCTCGACTGGAGCCTGGACAGCCTGGCCCAGGCCGGTGTCAACAAGGCCTTGGTCAACGTCCATTATTTTCCCGAACAGATCGTCGCCCATGTCGCCGCGCGCCGCGCCCCGCGGGTCGTCATTTCCGACGAAAGCGAAAGACTGCTCGATTCCGCCGGCGGTATCGTCCATGCTTTGCCGGAACTGGGAGGGGCTCCCTTTTACATCGTCAACGCCGACACCTTCTGGATCGACAGCGGCGTGCCCAACCTTGCCCGCCTCGCCCTTGCATGGGACGCGGCGAAAATGGATATTCTGCTGATGCTCGCGGAACCCCAGTCAGCAACCGGACATAGCGGCGGCACGGATTTCCTGATGTCGCCGGCCGGCGCATTGCGGCGTTCGAAAGGCGACCCGACAGGCCTGATCTATGCCGGCGCGGCGATCGTCCATCCCAGGCTTTTCAAGGATGCGCCGGCCGGGCCGCATTCGCTCAACGCCTATTTCGATGCGGCCATCGCTGTCGGTCGCCTGTTCGGTACGGTAATGCACGGCCATTGGATCACCGTCGGCACGCCCGACGCCATTCCGCTTGCGGAAGCGGCGGTTGCCGCTGCTCTTGCTGAGTCGCCCAGCGCTTTTACCGAGTTGACCAGCGCCTTCACCGAGTTGAAATGAGCGGCTCCCGCCGCGTTTTCTCGATCCCGCCCGGAGCGCCGTTTCTGCCGACGCTAGCCGAGGCCTTGCTGTCAGGGCGGCTTGTTCCCGGTTTCCGCTTCGACGGCGACCCGCTGGCGCTGGCCGACGCCACCATTTACGTGCCGACCCGCCGCGCCGCGCGGGCGCTGCGCGGCTTCTTCGTCGACCGGCTGGGTGGCCGCTCGGCGATCCTGCCGGTCATCCGTCCGCTCGGCGAGTTCGACGAGGACGAAGCTGCATTCGAGGCCGACGCATCGGCGGCGATCGACCTCGCTCCGCCTATCGCCGCGATCGAACGCCTGCTGCTGCTGGCGCCGCTGGTGCGCGCTTGGAAACGCCGCCTGCCGGCGCATGTCGCGGCACTTTTCGACGAGGAGATCGTCGTGCCGGCGTCGGCCGCCGACGCCATCTGGCTGGCGCGCGACCTGGCCCGGCTGATGGACGAGATCGAGACGGAAGGCACCGACTGGACCAGGCTCGCCGATCTGGTCACCGGCAACCTCGCCGGCTGGTGGCAAGTGACACTCGACTTCCTGAGCATCGTCACCGAAAACTGGCCGAACCTCCTCGAAGAACGCAACCGCTCCAACCCTGCCGCGCATCGCAATGCGCTGATAAGGCTGGAAGCAGCACGGCTAAAGCGCAATCCGCCGGCCGGACCGGTGATCGCCGCCGGCTCCACCGGGTCCATTCCTGCCACCGCCGAACTGCTTGCGGTGATAGCCGGCCTGCCCAGCGGCGCGGTCGTGCTGCCCGGCCTCGACCTGATGCTGGATGAGCCGTCATTCCAGGCAATTGCGGCGCCCGGCGCGCGGCCGGCCTTGCTCGGCCATCCGCAATACGGCCTGGCAAAACTGATCGGCAAGATCGGCGTGCTGCGCGGCGATGTCGAGGAGATCGCCGTTGCCGAAACGCCGCTCACGTTGCGCGCCGCACTTGTCGGCGAGGCGCTGCGGCCTGCCGAAACCACTGAGCTGTGGGCCGAGACGCGCGCCGGATTCGCCGCCGGTGACATCATTAACGCCCTCGCCGACGTGACGCTTCTCGAAGCCGCCGGCGAACGCGACGAAGCGGTGGCGATCGCCGTCGCGCTCAAACGTGCCGTCGAACAGCCCGGCCAGCGCGCCGCACTCGTCACCGGCGACCGCGCCCTGGCGCGGCGCGTCTCAGTCGAGCTCTTGCGCTTTGGCGTCGTCGCCGACGATTCGGGCGGCACGCCGCTCGCCAACACGCCTGCCGCCAGCCTGCTCAGGTTGGCGCTTCAGGCTGCGTTCCGCCCTGGCGACCCGGTCGCCCTGCTGTCGCTGCTCAAGCACACGCTGCTTGGCCTCGGCCTGGAACGCACAAGCGTCCGTCATGCGGCGGAGATCGTCGAACTGGTGGCGCTGCGCGGCGGCACCGGCCGCCCCGACATCGCATCGCTGCCGGAGCTCTTCGAGGCCCGTCTCACCGGCGTGGGTAACGGCACCCGCCCGCCTTTCTGGTTCTCCCGCCTGACTGTGCGAAACATCGAGGGCGCCCGCGAATTGCTCATCCGCCTTGCCGCCGCGCTGGCGCCGCTGATCGCCTTTCGCAGTCAAGCCGAGGCCGATCTTGCCGAATTGACCCGGGCCAGCGTCGTCGCGCTCGAAAATCTGGGCCGCACCGCGGATGGCAGCCTGAGCGAACTCTATGCCGGCGATGCCGGCGAAAAGCTCGCCGAGCTCTTGCGCGGGCTTGTCGCTGCCTCGGCGTCGTTCTCCTTCGCGGCGGACGAATGGCCCGATGTGATGGAGGCGCTGATCGCGCCCGAGACAGTCAAGCCGGCACGAGGGACCGATAGGAACATCGCCATCTGGGGTGCGCTGGAAGCCCGGTTGCAGAACGTCGACACGCTGGTCGTCGGCGGGCTCAACGAAGGCGTGTGGCCGCGCAAGCCGGAAAGCGACCGCTTCATGTCGCGGCTGATGAAGACCGGCATCGATCTCGAGCCGCCCGAGCGGCGCATCGGCCTGGCCGCCCATGATTTCCAAATGGCGATGGGGGCGAAGAAAGTGGTGCTGGCGCGCTCCGCCCGCTCGGGCGACGCACCGGCGGTGCCGTCGCGCTGGCTGCAACGCCTCCTGACCTTCATCGGCAAGGACCATGCGGCGGTGCTTCGTCGGCGTGGTGATGAATTCCTGTCCTGGGCCCGTGCGCTCGATGCCGGCGAAAGAAGAGAGTTTGCGCCGCGACCGCAGCCGAAGCCGCCGCTGGCTGTGCGGCCTCAGCATTTCTCCGTCACCGAAATCGAGACGCTGCGCCGCGACCCTTACGCGGTCTATGCCAGGAGGATCCTCGGCCTGAAGCCGCTCGATCCGGTCGTCCGCGATCCGGGCGCTGCCGAACGCGGCACGCTGTTTCACGCCATCCTGCATCTTTTTTCGCGGACAGTGGCCGATCCGCTTGTGCCGGAGGCGCTGGACGGCCTCATCGCCGCCGGCCGCCAATGCTTTGCCGAGGCGGCCCTTCCTCCCGATGTCGAGACGGTGTGGTGGCCGCGCTTCGAAAAGCTCGCCGCCGGCATCATCGAATGGGAGCGCGGCCGCGCCTTCGCCGTGACCATGCGGCATGCCGAGGAGCGCGCCGAGAAAACCGGCGTCGGCCAGTCCGGCGTGACGCTGTCCGGCTATGCCGATCGCGTCGATCTCCTGGCCGGCGGCATGGCCGACATCCTGGACTACAAGACCGGCTCCTCGCCGTCCAAGGCGCAGGCCCATACGTTGCTTTCGCCGCAACTGGCGCTTGAAGGCGCGATGCTGAGGCGCGGCGCCTTCAAGGAGCTTGGCGCGCGCGAGCCGTCGCAGCTGGCCTTCATCAGGCTGAAGCCGAATGGCGAGGTCTTCGAGGAATCGATCCTCGAATACAACCGCAAGCCGCGAACCGCCGCCGATCTTGCCGAGGAGGCCTGGGCGCGGCTCGAAAAGCTGCTGATCCACTATGCCGACCCGATGACCGGCTATCTGTCGCGGGCGCTGCCGTTCCGCGAGGGCGAGACCGACGGCGACTACGACCATCTCGCCCGCGTGCTCGAATGGTCCGCCGGCGGCGACGCCGACGACGAGGGAGGGGAGGCATGAAGAAGGCCTATCCCATCCCGACCGACACCGCCGTCAGCCAGGCAAGCGCCTCCGACCCGCAAAATTCCGCCTGGGTGTCGGCCAATGCCGGATCGGGCAAGACCCATGTGCTGGCCCAGCGCGTCATCCGGCTCTTGCTGCGCGGCACCGATCCATCGAAGATACTGTGCCTGACCTACACCCGCGCTGCCGCCGCCAACATGTCGAACCGGGTTTTTTCGACGCTGTCGGAATGGACGGCGCTTGGCGACGTCGAACTGGCGGCAAGCATAGAGGCGCTGGACGGTCGCCAGCCCGATCGCGAAACCATGCGCCGCGCCCGCCGGCTGTTTGCCGAGGCGCTGGAGACGCCGGGCGGGCTGAAGATCCAGACCATTCACGCCTTCTGCGAATCGGTGCTGCACCAGTTTCCGCTGGAAGCCAACATACCGGCCCATTTCGAAATGCTCGATCCGCAGATGGAGGCGTCGCTCTTCGCGGCCGCCCGCCGCGACATGATCTCGGGCACGGCGGCCGGCGATGCGGGGCTGGCCGAGGCTTTCGCCACCATTCTGGAGCGCGGCGGCGAACATGGGCTCGACGCATTGCTGGCCGAGATCGTGCGCAAGCGCGACGGCTTGCGCGCCTTCATCAGCGCGGCCGGCGGCGATGGCTTCCGGGCGCTGTTCGACGAATTCAAGTTTCGCGCCGGCCAGACCGCCGAAGGCCTGGCGGCGTCCGTCTGGCCGCTGCCGGGCTTCCTGCCGGACTATTTCATCACCTTTGCCCGCGCTGCCGAAGCTGCCGATGCCCGCATCGTGCTGAACAATTTGCTGCCCTACGCGCATCTTGCCTTTGCCGAGGACGATCCGGTTCGCCGACTGCAATTGCTGGCAAAAGCCTTCCTGCGGGCGGATGGCGAGCCTTATGAGCCGGCAAAGACGTTCAAGAAGGCGTTGCTTGACCGGTTGCCGAATTTTGCCGAGCGCTATCTCTCAGCGGCCGATGCCATCCTCGAAATCTCCGACCGGTTGGCCTTGTTCAGGATGCTGGAGGGCACACGTGCCGCGCTGACCATCGCTGGCTGGCTGATCGCCCGCTACGAGCACTTGAAGCGCGCCCGCGGCTTTCTCGACTTCAATGACCTCATCACCCGAACGGTCAATCTTCTGGCGCGGCCCGACGCCGGCCCTTGGGTGCAATACAAGCTCGACCAGGGCATCGACCATATCCTGCTCGACGAGGCCCAGGACACCAGTCCCGACCAGTGGGAGGTGGTGAAGCGGCTGGCCGAGGAATTCTTTGCCGGGCTCGGCGCGCGCGACACGGTCCACCGCACGGTCTTTGCCGTCGGCGACGAAAAACAGTCGATCTATTCCTTTCAAGGAGCGGCGCCCGATTCCTTCGCCGACTCAAGGCTCCTGTTTTCCGGAAGGGTGCGCGACGCCAACGCCGCCTTCGCCGATCTCAAGTTGACCTGGTCCTTTCGCTCGACCGACGACGTGCTTGCGGCGGTGGACCGTGTCTTTGCCGACCCGGTCGTGCGGCGCGGCATCAGCCACGATCCCGACCCGCTGAACCACAAGGCGATCCGCACCGATGCGCCGGGCTATGTCGAGGTCTGGCCGTCGATCGGCGCCGACGTCGTCGACGAGCCCGACGACTGGACGCAAGCCGTCGACCACGCCCATGCGCCGGCGGTGCGTGTCGCCGAGAACGTGGCGGCGACCATTGCCGGCTGGATCGGCGCCGGCGAGATCATCGAAGGCCGCGGCAAGAAGCTTCGGCCCGGCGACGTGCTGGTGCTGGTGCGCAAGCGTGATCGCTTCGTCCATGCGCTGACGCGCGCACTGAAGCGCCGCGACATCCCTGTCGCCGGCGCCGACCGGCTCAGCCTGCCCGGCCATATCGCGGTAAAGGACCTGATCGCGCTCGGCCACTTTCTTGTCCAGCCTGAGGACGATCTGTCGCTTGCCGCCGTGCTGCGCAGCCCGATTTTCGATGTTTCGGAAGAGACGCTTTTCGCGCTGGCGGGCGAGCGGCCGCCCGGTCTCTCGTTGATCGCTTCGCTCAGGCAGCAAGCCGGCGAAAGCGCCGCTTTGGCCGCAATCGTTGCCCAACTCGACACATGGTCCGATGAAGCCGCATTCAAGCCGGTGTTCGAATTCTATGCCGCGGCTCTCGCCCGCGATGGCTTGCGCAATAAGATGATCGCGCGGCTCGGGCCGGAGGCCGGCGACATCCTCGACGAGTTTCTGAGCTTCTGCCTGGCCGAGGAGCGGACCGGCCTGCCGGGGCTGGAATCCTTCCTGTCGACGCTGGAGAATGCCGGCCCCGAGATCAAGCGCGAAATGGACCAGACCCGCGACGAGGTTCGCGTCATGACCGTGCATGCCGCCAAGGGCCTGGAGGCGCCTGTCGTGTTCCTGGTCGATGGCGGTTCCGCCCCGTTCAGCGACCAGCATCTGCCGAGACTGATGCCGTTCGATGGCTCGGGCAAACACTGGGGCGGCAAGGGCTATCTCTGGCGTTCGGCCAGCGATGTCGCCAATGGATTTTCACGGGCCGCATCGGTCCGCGCCCGCGAACTGGCCGACGACGAATACCGCCGGCTGCTCTATGTCGGCATGACCCGCGCCGAGGATCGGCTGATCGTCTGCGGCTATCACGGCAAGCGGGCGCCGAACGCCGGCACCTGGCATTCGATCGTCAGTCGCGCGCTGGTCGGCGCCCCCGAAAGCACGGAGCGGCAGCACCCTGCCACCGGCGAGACCGTGCATCGGTTTCACATGACAAAATTGCCGCCGGTCGCACAGGCGGCCGCCGAAGAGGCGCGGCAGGCGCAACAGTTCGAGCCGTTGCCGAAGACCCTGTTCCAGCCCTTGCCGCCGTTCGAGGATCTGCCGCGACCGCTGTCGCCGTCCGGCGCCTCGGCGCTGATCGACGAGGCCAAGCAAGCGGTGATCGACACCGGCTCGCCGGTGCTTGACACCGAGGCGGAGCCTGGCTTTGCCGTGATGCGGGGGCTGGCGCTGCACAAATTGCTGCAGATGCTGCCCGGCATTGCTGAGGCCGAACGCCGCGATGCCGCGGAACGCTATCTCAGGCGCGCCGGGGCGCAATGGCCTGAAAGCGAGCGCGACAAGGCCTTGGCCTCGGTGACAGCGATCCTTGCCGACAGCCGTTTCGATCAGCTGTTTGCGCCGAATTCACGCGCTGAAGTCGCGGTCATGGGCAGCTTGGAGGTCAAGGGCAAGCTGCGCTCGATCTCCGGCAAGATCGACCGGCTGGCGGTCACATCAGGCAAGGTGTCGATCGTCGACTACAAGACCAACCGGCCGGCGCCTGCAACTCTGTCGGACGTTCCACCGGCCTATGTCCTGCAGCTGGCGCTCTATCGCGCGCTGCTCCAGCCGCTTTATCCCCGGCATGAGGTCTCGGCGGCGCTGCTGTTCACGGAAGCGCCGCGGCTGATCGAGCTGCCGCCGGTGGTCATGGACGACGCCCTTGCCCGACTCACGGGAGCGTGACACAACAGCTGCTTGAAGAAGGGCGCGACCACCACCACCTTTGGTGCGACAATAACTCTCGAAAGGATTTTCGCATGGCCACCGTCAAGGTCGACAAGAGCAATTTCCAGACCGATGTACTTGATGCCAAGGAGCCGGTCGTGGTCGATTTCTGGGCGGAATGGTGCGGCCCGTGCAAGATGATCGCGCCGGCGCTGGAAGACATCGCCATCGAGCTCGGCAGCAAGGTCAAGATCGCCAAGCTCAACATCGACGAGAATCCCGAGCTTGCCGCGCAGTTCGGTGTGCGCTCGATCCCGACGCTGATGATCTTCAAGGGCGGCGAAATGGCCGACATGAAGGTCGGCGCCGCGCCGAAGACGGCGCTGTCGCACTGGATCAACGGCAATCTCGCCTGATCTGGCAGATAATCCGCAGACAAGCCCGGCCCTCGCGCCGGGCTTTTTTGTGTCATCTACAGCGCCGCGCGTCCTCTTGGACGCACAAAGGACGCTGTAGCACTTGATTTGCGCATGACCCAGAAAATCGAATCCGATTTTCTGGGTCATGCGCTGGTCCGCCCTGGCACTCGCCACTTGCCGCCTCATGCTCTTGTCTGGCTTAAAGCAGGAGAACGACATGACCGGATCCGCCAAGGCCACCGTCTTCATCGACAATGAGCGCGTCATCGTCACCGAATACCGCTTCGCCCCAGGCGACAACACCGGCTGGCACCGTCATGGCCACGATTATGTCATCGTGCCGCTGATGGACGGCAAGCTCAAGCTCCTGACTAAGGACGGCGAATCCTTCGCCGAAATGAAGAAGGGGGCGCCCTATTTCCGCAAGGAGGGCGTGGAGCATGACGTCATCAATGCTAATGAAGGCGAGTACGCCTTCATCGAGATCGAGCTGAAGTAATTCACCAAGGCCGTCTCAGCCCGCCATAGGCTGGAGCCGCGGTCACCAATCCGCGATACGATCGCCTCCGACGAACTGTGCACTTTTCTCGGTATATTCAAACAGTTCTATCTTCACATCGTTAGGATCGCGAATCCATGCCTGGTAGGTATCATCGCACGCGTGTTTCTTTGAAGTGACGTCAACGCCTTTCGACCTTACGTGGGCGATCGCGGCGTCAATGTTTTCCACTTCGAGGCAGAAGTGGTTGATCTGGTTCAAGTCGCTATAGCTGGCCCCATCTTTCCGGAACACCTCGATGTGGCTGCGGCTGCCGCAATTGAGGTAGAAACCCAAAATCTTGCCGTCGCGCAGGAAGTTGAACTGGGTGTCCATGCCGAGGACGTCCCGATAGAAGCTTCGCGTCGCTTCGAGGTCATCCGCGAAGATGCAAACGTGAGCGAGCTGCTTTACCTTGATCATGACTGGCTCCTCGCGGTGATCTGACGAAGTCCGCGTCATCGTGCCCTGGTGAACACGCGCCTCAAACCGGCGGTGTGCCGTTTTCGGCCAGCACCGCGCCGGCCAGATAGAGCGAGCCGCTGATCAGGATGCGCGGTGGCGGTCCGTCCCATGTGTCGCGCAGCAGCATCAGCGCATTGGCGACGGAGCTCACCGGTTCGGCCGAGAGGCCCGCCTCGACGGCGCGGATCGCCAGTTCGTCATTCGGCACGCTGGCCTCGCTGAGGCTCACCGGCACCGTGTAGACATGCCGCACCAACCCCTTGAAGGCGCTGAAATAGCCGCTCTGGTCTTTGGTGTTGATCATGCCGGAAATCAGGAACAGCGGCCGCGGGTTCTTTTCCTCCTGCTCGGCAAGTGCTTCGGCGACGACAACGCCGGCGCCCGGATTGTGGCCGCCGTCGAGCCAGATGTCGGCACCCTTCGGCGCCAGTTCCGTCAGTCTGCCTTGCGGCAATTTCTGCATCCGCCCCGGCCAGGTGACATTGGCCATCGCCTTGTCGGCGACGCGATGGCTGATCTCGAAGCCCGCCGCCTTGACCGCTGCAATCGCCGCCGCCGCATTGGCGAACTGGTGGCGCCCCGGCAGGCGCGGCGGCGACAGGTCCATCAGCCCGTCTTCGTCCTGATAGACCATCCGGCCGTTTTCCTCGAAGGCGAGGAAATCCTGGCCATAGACGAAGGCGGGACAGTCGAGCCGCTCGGCGGTTTCGATAAGCACCTGCAGCGCCGTTTCGCTTTCCTGCGCGCCGATAACCACCGGGCAACCGCCCTTGATGATGCCGGCTTTTTCGGCTGCGATCAGTTCGACACGGTCGCCGAGAAAGGATTCGTGGTCGAGCGAGACCGGCATGATCACCGACACCGCCGGGTCGCTGATGACATTGGTGGCATCAAAGCGGCCGCCGAGACCGACCTCGATGATGACGGCATCTGCCGGATGTTCGGAAAACAGCAGGAAGGTGACGGCGGTGAGGATTTCGAAGACGGTGATCTTCTGGCCTTCATTGGCTTTGGCGACGCGGGCGATGGCGTCGGCAAAGACCTTGTCCTCGACCAGCCTGCCGCCACCATCAGCGGCCAGCCGGTAGCGCTCATGCCAGTTCACCAGATGCGGCGATGTGTGGACATGGACGTGGTGGCCGGACGCTTCGAGCAGCGCCCGCGAAAACGCGGCGCAGGAGCCCTTGCCGTTGGTGCCGGCGATGTGGATGACCGGCGGCAGATGGTCCTGCGGATTGCCCAGCCGCTCCAGCAGCCGCGAAATGCGGTCGAGCGAAAGATCGAAGCCCTTCGGATGAAGCGACATCAGGCTTTCGATTTCGCGGTCGGCGGCAAGCGTGGTCATGGGAGAATCCTAGCGCATGACCCCGAAAATCGAAATCGATTTTCGGAAAGGATCATGCGCGAAATCAACATGCTACAGCGCCACGGATGGCGCGCAATCGCGGTTCGCGACGACGGATGTCGCGTCAGGCTTGCGGGCGTGCTTCCGCCGGGAGCGCCACCGGCGGCAGGATTTCCGGTTCCAGCGCCTTTTCTTCTTCCGGCAGCTTGAGCAGCATCTTCAGGAGCCGCGCGATCGTCTGGCGCATCTCCAGCCGAGACACCACCATGTCGACCATGCCGTGCTCCATCAGATACTCGGCGCGCTGGAAGCCGTCGGGCAGTTTTTCCCTGATGGTCTGCTCGATGACGCGCGGCCCGGCAAAGCCGATCAACGCGCCGGGCTCGGCGATGTGCACGTCGCCCAGCATGGCGTAGGAGGCGGTGACGCCGCCGGTGGTCGGGTTGGTCAAGACGACAATATAGGGAAGGCCGGCTTCCTTCAGCCGATCGACGCCGATCGTGGTTCTCGGCAATTGCATGAGCGACAGGATGCCTTCCTGCATGCGGGCGCCGCCGGAGGCCGCGAACAGGATCAGAGGCCGCTTGCGTTGCACTGCGACCTCGAAGCCACGAACGATGGCGTCGCCGGCGGCCATGCCGAGCGAGCCGCCCATGAAGGCGAAGTCCTGCACAGTCACCACCACCGGCAGGCCTTCGACGGTCCCCAGCGCATTGATGATCGCGTCCTCCAGCCCGGTCTTGGCCTTGGCCTCCTTCAGCCGGTCGGTGTAGCGCTTCTCGTCGCGGAATTTCAGCGGATCCTGCACCACCTTGGGGTTTTCGAGCATCTCGTACTTGCCGTCGTCGAAGAAGAATCTCAGCCGCTCCTTGGCCGAGATCTTCATGTGATGGCCGGAGGACGGGATGACGAACTGGTTCTGCTCCAGGTCCTTGTGGAAGACCATCTCGCCGGTCTCCGGATCCTTGATCCAGAGGTTCTCAGGCATGTCGGTGCGCCGGCCGAGCATCGAATTGATCTTCGGGCGAACGTAGTTGGTGATCCAGTTCATCGCTTCGGCTCCTGTCCTGACGAAGAGTTAGACCATGATCCCGAAAAGTGGAAACCGGTTTCGCTGGAGATCATGGTCAACCAGAAGATCAAGACTATTCGGCGGCAGCAAGGCGGGCTGCGCGCACGCCTTGCGAAAGCCCGCTGACCAGCGTGGCGACCGCCTCGGCCGGGTCGGCGGTCTTTTCGCCCTTCGGCCCCAGAACATTGGCGACCGCATTGACGATCGCGGTGCCGACGACGACGCCGTCGGCCGACGCCCCGATGATGCGTGCCTGCTCGGCGGTCTTGACGCCGAAGCCGACGCAGACCGGCAGGTCGGTATGGCCCTTGATGCGCGTGACCGCCGCCGCCACCTTGCCGGTGTCGGCAAGCGCCGAGCCGGTGATGCCGGTCATCGACACGTAATAGACGAAGCCGGAGGTGTTCTGCAGCACCTTGGGCAGGCGCTTGTCGTCGGTGGTCGGCGTCGCCAGCCGGATGAAATTGATGCCGGCCTTCAGCGCCGGAATGCAAAGCTCCTCATCCATTTCCGGCGGCAGGTCGACGACGATCAGACCGTCTATGCCGCTGGCCAGTGCATCCCTGAGGAAGCGGTCGACGCCGTGGATGTAGATCGGATTGTAGTAGCCCATCAGCACGATCGGCGTTTCCTGGTCGGCGGCGCGGAATTCCGACGCCATCTTCAGCGTCTTGACCAGCGTCTGGCCGCCTTTCAGCGCGCGCAGGCCGGCCGCCTGGATCGCCGGGCCGTCGGCCATCGGATCGGAAAACGGCATGCCCATTTCGATGATGTCGGCGCCTGCCTTGGGCAGCGCCTTCATGATCGACAAAGCGGTGTCGTAGTCCGGGTCGCCGCTCATGAAATAGGTGACCAGTGCCGGGCGGCCTTCGGCCTTCAGCTTGGCCATGCGGCGGTCGATGCGGGTGGTCATGATCAGATCTCCATGCCCAGCATATTGGCCACCGTATGCACGTCCTTGTCGCCGCGGCCGGACAGGTTGACGATGACGATCTGGTCCTTGTCCATGGTCGGCACGATCTTCACCGCATGGGCGATGGCATGGGCGGATTCGAGCGCCGGAATGATGCCTTCGACGCGCGTCGTCAGCTGGAACGCCTCGAGCGCCTCGTCATCGAGGATTGGCACATAGTCGACGCGGCCACTGTCGCGCAGCCAGGAATGCTCCGGCCCGACGCCCGGATAGTCGAGACCGGCCGAGATCGAATGCCCGTCCATGATCTGCCCGTCGGCATTCTGCAGGAGATAGGTGCGGTTGCCGTGCAGAACGCCGGGCGCGCCGGCATTCATCGAGGCGCAATGCTCGATGCCGTCGAGGCCACGGCCGCCGGCCTCGATGCCGATGATACGAACGTCTTTGTCGTCAAGGAAGGGATGGAATAGGCCGATGGCGTTCGAGCCGCCGCCGACGCAGGCGATGATCGTGTCCGGCAGCCGGCCTTCCTGCTCGAGGATCTGGGCGCGCGCCTCGATGCCGATCACCGACTGGAAGTCGCGCACCAGCTCCGGATAGGGGTGCGGGCCGGCGGCGGTGCCGATCAGGTAATAGGTGTCCTCGACATTGGTCACCCAGTCCCGAAGAGCTTCGTTCATGGCGTCCTTCAGCGTGCCGTGGCCTGCGGTCACCGGCCGCACCTCGGCGCCGAGCAGCTTCATCCGGAAGACGTTCGGGCTTTGCCGGGCGACGTCGGTAGCGCCCATATAGACAACGCACGGAAAGCCGAAACGCGCCGCCACCGTTGCCGACGCCACGCCGTGCTGGCCGGCCCCGGTCTCGGCGATGATACGCTTCTTGCCCATGCGCTTGGCCAGCAGGATCTGGCCGAGACAGTTGTTGATCTTGTGCGAGCCGGTGTGGTTCAAATCCTCGCGCTTGAAATAGACCTTCGCGCCGCCCCCGAGGCCCTTCGCCGAGGAAACCTCACGAAGATGTCTGGTCAGTCCTTCGGCGAAATAAAGCTTCGACGGCCGCCCGGCGTAGTGGGTCGAGAGATCCGTCAGCTCGGCCTTGAAATCCGGGTCGTCCTTGACCTCGTTCCAGTGCCGTTCCAGGTCGAGGATCAACGGCATCAACGTTTCGGCAACGAAACGACCTCCGAAGATGCCGAACATGCCCTGCTCGTCGGGTCCGGTGCGGAAGGAATTGGGTATCGCCGGCTTGTTCATCGCCGATCTCCTACTTCTTGTTTTGGACATGTCCTTGTCGGAAAACCGGTTTCCACTTTTCCGGGACATGCTCCGGGTTCTATCCTTCAGGCGGCGCGGTTGTCACGCGCTGCCCTGACGGCCCGGAAAAACTGTTCGATCAGCGCCGGATCCTTGACGCCCGGCGCGCTTTCCACACCTGAGGAAATGTCTAATCCGGGCGGGTTGGCAAGCCGAAGGGCATCGCCGATATTGGCGGCGTTGAGCCCACCGGAAAGCATGTAATCGACGCCTGCGTCAAGGCCGGCCAGAACGCGCCAGTCGAAGGCAATGCCGTTGCCGCCCGGCAGTTCCGAACCTTTCGGCGGCTTGGCGTCGAACAGGAAGCGGTCGGCAATGCCGACGAAGGGTCTTATCCGCTCCAGGTCGGCAGCCTCGCTGACCGGCAGCGCCTTCATCACCGGCAGGCCATAGCGGGCCTTGAGCTGCGCCACCCGCTCGGGCGTTTCCGAGCCATGCAGCTGCAGCATGTCCGGGCGCATTTTTTCGACGATTTCGTCCAGAAACGCATCGCCGGCGTCGACCGTCACGGCAACCGCCTTGGCCTTGCCGGTCGCCGCTTCGCGCAAGCGGCCGGCTTCCGCCGGCTCGACATAGCGCGGGCTTTTGGCAAAGAAAATAAAGCCGACATGGCTGGCGCCGCCGGCCAATGCCGCGGCCAATGCCTTGTCGGTCTTCAGTCCGCATATCTTGATGTCGAGCGCCATGCCGCGGGGATTGGCACGAAACGGCAAAAGAGTCGAGAAAAAGCATCCTGTTTGCCGGCGTTGGGAATAGCCCTAGTTTCAATGTATGGATGAAGGCGGGAGCAAACCATGACGGACAAGACCGTTGCAGAGCTCAGGCAAAAGATCACGCAGGCCCGCGAGGTCATCGCTCATCTGATGGACAAGGCCGCCTTCAACGGCGCCGAGGCACACCGCGCGCTCGACTATTTCAGCAACGACGCATTCAAGAAGGACTTCTTGCCATGGCCGCGCCATACCGACGAGGGGCTAAGGCCGGAGGAGTTGAATGCGGCCAACGACGATTGAGCCGGCGACCTACTCGAACACGATCGCCTGCAGCGCGCCGCCATTGCGCTTGAGCCAGTCCTTGCAGCGCTCGGTGTCGGGGCAGAGCTGCTCGCACAATTTCCAGAATTTCGGGCCATGGTTCATCTCCTTGAGATGCGCCACCTCATGCGCGACGAGGTAGTTTATGACCGGTCGCGGCGCCATCATGATGCGCCAGGAGAACGATAGGTTGCCGTCCGACGTGCATGATCCCCAGCGGCTCGACGTGTCCTTGAAGCGGATTGCCTTGGCGCGCTTGCCGACCGCCCCGGTATGCTTGACCACCAGCGCCTCGATCTCGCGCTTGGCTTCGCGTTTGAGGAAATCGGCGATGCGGCGCGGCAGATGCACCCGATCGCCATGCACGATCATCAGCGGACCGCGTTCGTCGTGCGACAGCGTGACGGTCCCGCGCTTCGAAGGTTCATGAACGATGCGATGCGGCAAGCCGCGCACCGGTATCTTGATGCCGGGCCGCACCTGCGGGCGGTTGGGCACCTTGGCCAGCCGCTGCTCCAGCCAGTCCTGATGGCGGTCGAGGAATTTTTCCACCTCGCCCCGCCGCAGGCCCGGCGGCACCGTGATGCGCAGGCCACGGCCGCCGGAATCGATGCGCAGCGTCAGGCGCCGTGCCCGGTCGCTCTCGACGATCTTGAGCGGCAGCGTGCGGCCGGCGACACAATGCTCTCGCTCCACGACGGGAGCGGGCCTGGGTTTGGTCAGGTTGCGGAAGAAGCCGAATGACATGGCCGGACGATACGTGATTCGAGGAAAACGAATAGAACATAAAAGAAACGGCGCCGCTGACGCGACGCCGTTTTTGATTATTTATCGGGGCAAGGCTCTTACTCGTCCAGCAGGCCTGGCGTGGATTTGCCACCGCGTTTGCCGGTCGCCGTCGAGCCGGTCGATCCGCCGGTTGTAGGAGACGTCGACTTGTTGCGGTTCGCCATGAAGCGGTCGAACTCTTCCTGGTCCTTGGCGCGACGCAATTCCCTGGCATATTCGTCGAACTCGCTCAGCATCTCGTCGAGCTTGCGGCGCTCTTCATTGAGCCGCTCGAGTTCCTTTTCGCGCCAGTCGTCGAAAGCAACGTTGCCGGTGCGGGCGGAGCCGTGGCCCCAGCGCGCCGCTCTGTCGGAACCGCGGCGGCAGCCGGCGAAGATGCCGTCGGTCGCGCGGTTGACGTCGCGCTTGAAGCCGTCAAGCCGGTCGCCCCAGATGATGTAGGCGAGCATGGCGAGGCCGAGCGGCCAGAACACCATGAAGCCGATCACCATCAGTGCGATGGTCGCCGGCGTCCAGGCCGGACGGATCAATGCAGATGTGTTCATTTTCTCCCAATCCTTCAGTTGGAGACAGCCAATTCCGGCTGCGTGGAATCGAAATGGGAAGGGAAAAACGGCGATTCAAGACAATGTCAGCCAAAACCGGACAAGCGTTTGAAATGCTTATCGCTTTTTGAGCGTTTCAAGGAAAAGAACGACCAGGCAGGCAAGCAAGGTGGCCGGTGCATGACTTGATGCTCCGGATGTCCGTTTCAAAAATCCAGGGGTGCGTTGTCGACGACCTCTTTCATCACGAAGAAGGTTCTCGTCTGGCGAACGCCGGGCAGTGCGATCAACTGGTCTCCGTGGATTCGGTTGAAATCCGCCATGTCCCCGACCCTGATCTTCAGAAAATAGTCGAAGTCGCCCGCCACCAGATGGCAGTCGAGGATGAATTTCAATTTCGCGACGGCCTTCTCGAAATCCGCGAAACTCTCCGGGGTCGAGCGGTCGAGGACGACGCCAACCATCACCAGCGCGCCTCTGTCGACCTTCCGCGGTGTCACCACCGCCCTGACATGGCTGATGTAGCCTTCATCGAACAAGCGCTGCGTGCGGCGGTGGCACGTTGCTGGGCTGACAGCGACCGACTGCGCCAGTTCTGCATTGGTCAGTCGTCCATTGCCCTGGAGCAGGCGCAACATTTTCAGGTCGATCCGGTCGAGCGGTGCTCGCATGGAAGATTCTTCCGATATTGAGTTGAAAATTGAAGCTATATGACATTTTTGTAACGCCATTGCGCGATATTTCGGACATTTTGGGCGCAGTCTTTGAGAACACCTTTCAAGGCAAAGATGATAGTGTTCATCGCATCACATCGGAATGAACAGGAACAAGGGAGGGCACTCTCATGCTCGAGAAATTCGAACGCTATCCGCTTACCTTCGGGCCGACCCATATCGAGAAACTGGAGCGGCTCGGCGCTCACCTCGGCGGAAAAGTCGATCTCTACGCCAAGCGAGAGGATTGCAATTCCGGCCTCGCCTTCGGCGGCAACAAACTGCGCAAGCTCGAATACATCATCCCGGACGCGATCGCCTCAAACGCCGACACGCTGGTCTCGATCGGCGGCGTTCAATCCAACCATACGCGCATGGTGGCGGCCGTCGCGGCGAAGATCGGCATGAAATGCCGCCTCGTGCAGGAAAGCTGGGTACCCCATGAGGACGCCGTCTACGATCGCGTCGGCAACATCCTTTTGAGCCGGATCATGGGCGCGGATGTCCAGATGGTCGATGAGGGCTTCGATATCGGAATTAGGGAAAGCTGGGAACAGGCGATCGCGGATGTGAAGGCCAAGGGTGGCAAGCCCTATCCGATTCCGGCTGGGGCTTCGGTGCATAAATATGGCGGCCTGGGTTATGTCGGCTTCGCCGAGGAGGTCCGCGCGCAGGAGAAGGAACTCGGCTTTGCCTTCGACTACATCGTCGTTTGTACCGTCACCGGTTCAACTCATGCTGGCATGCTGGTCGGCTTCGCCAAGGACGGCCGCGAACGCAACGTGATCGGCATCGACGCATCCTGCACCCCGGCGCAGACCAAGGCGCAAGTACTCAACATCGCGCAGAACACCGCGACGCTGGTCGAACTCGGCAAGGAACTCAATGAGGGCGATGTCGTCCTGATCGAGGATTACGCCTACCCGGTCTACGGCGTCCCCTCTCAGGAGACGAAGGAAGCAATCCGTCTCTGCGCGCGCCTCGAAGGCATGATCACGGATCCGGTCTACGAGGGAAAATCCATGCAGGGCACGATCGATCTCGTGAAGAAGGGTTATTTTCCCAAGGGATCCAAGGTGCTCTACGCTCATCTCGGCGGTGCTCCAGCCCTCAACGGATATGCCTACACATTCCGCAACGGCTGAATCTACCCCGCCTGCCGGACCATAGCGTCGACCGCCCGCACCAGCATGTCGAGATCTTGCGGCCGCGACAGGCGGTGGTCGCCGTCGGGGATCAGCGACAGCGTGACGTCGTCGGCCGGCAGCAGGCCGACCAGTTTCAGCGCATGGCTCGACGGCACGTCGGCATCGGCCAGCCCTTGCAATATATGGACGGGGCAGTGGGTGTCGATCGGCCCGTTCATTGTCAGGTTGTTGCGGCCGTCCTCGATCAGCGCTCGGGTGTAGATGTAAGGCTCGGCCGAATAGTCCGACGGCTCCTCGAAAAAACCCTTTCTGGCAAGATCGCGCTTCTGCGCTTTGGTCAGCGCCGGCTCGACCAGTTCGGCGGTGAAATCCGGCGCCGGCGCCAGAAGTACCAGGCCGGCGATGCGGTTCTCGCCTGCCTTGCTCAATTCTTGGACCATGCGCAGCGCGATCCATGCGCCCATCGAGGAGCCGACCAGGATCTGCCTGCCTAGGGTGAAATGGTGGAAGACGGCGAGGCTTTGCAAAAGCCATTTCGAGACGGTGCCATCGGCAAAGGCGCCGCCGGATTCGCCATGACCGGAATAGTCGTGGCGCAGGAATGCCCGGCCTTGTCCGCTCGCCCATTCCGCCAGCTTCTCGGCTTTGGTGCCCAGCATGTCCGACTTGTAGCCGCCGAGCCAGACAATGCCTGGCGCGGCACCCGTAGCGCGCCTGACAGCAATGCTGGTTCCGTCGACGTCGAGAAAAACCGGTGCGGTCATGGCTCACTCCTCACGCAGGTCTTTTGACACAGCTGGCGGTTCAACGAAAAGTGCTCGGCAACTTTCTTCGTTTGGTACAAGCTGAAGTCAGGGAACAGGTGATTTCCTGTGAACGCTGTGCTATTGACTCCGGCCGCGCGCTCACCACATTGGCGCGTTCGCAATCTGAATTGAAAACCCTGAACGAAACGGCTCAAGGAGACCACGACCATTCGCAGACCTTTCAAAGCAACGGCGCCCACCAAGGAGGGCCCGCGCTCCAACCGTGACATCCGGGTTCCCCGGGTCCAACTTATCGACGCCGAAGGCCACAACCATGGCGATGTCTCCATCAACGACGCATTGCTGCTCGCCGAAGAGGCTGGGCTCGATCTGGTCGAGATATCGCCCAACGCAGTGCCGCCCGTCGTAAAAATTCTCGATCTCGGCAAGCTGAAATACGCCAACCAGAAGAAGGCGGCCGAGGCGCGCAAGAACCAGAAGGTCATCGAGATCAAAGAGATCAAGATGCGCCCGAACATCGACAGCCATGATTACGAGACCAAGATGAAAGCGGTCCGGCGGTTTTTCGAGGAAGGTGACAAGGTCAAGCTGACATTGCGCTTTCGCGGCCGCGAGATGGCCCATATGGAACTCGGCATGCAGCTTCTGAACAAAGTTCGCGAGGAAGTGGCGCCGATCGCCAAGGTCGAAGCCGAACCAAAGCTCGAAGGCCGCCAGATGATGATGGTGCTGGCGCCCCGCTAAAGCGATCCCGTCAAAAGCAAAGGCCGCTTCGGCGGCCTTTTGTTGTTTTTGTCTTCGCCATGATTTCTCCGCAAGTTGCATCGACAAGGATTCTGGTTGCCGGTCCTCGCGGCGAAAGGATTGTCCCATGGCCGCTGCGGCACGTTCTCCGATTGAAAAATCGTTCGACGAAATGGGCCGCTATCAGCGGCGCCGGCGCGTCCTGCTGGCGCTGCTGATCGGTGCTTTTTGCGCTTTGCTGATCTTCGGCGGCTCCACGCACGATGAACTAGGCCACGAACGCATAGAGGGGCAGTACGGGATCGCCCTGATACTGATCGGGATCGGCGGCCGGCTCTGGTCGATCCTCTATATCGGCGGCCGCAAGTCGGCCGAAGTGGTTGCTACCGGCCCATATTCGGTGATGCGCAACCCGCTGTATTTTTTCTCCACCGTAGCGGCCGCCGGCATCGGCGCCCAGACCGGCAGCGTGATCGTCTCGGTGGCGTCGGCGGTTTTGTGCGCGGCCGCGTTCTACATCGTCACGCTGCGCGAGGAACGGCATTTGACGACCGTGCTCGGGGCGCCGTACAAGGACTACATCGCACGCGTGCCGCGGTTTTTTCCCAATCCCCGGCTTTATCGCGATCAGGCCGAAGTCACCTTCACACCGCGCATCTTCAATCATACGCTGCGCGACGGCTTGATGTTCGTGGCTTCCATACCGTTTTTCGAACTCATCGAGTCCGGACAGGAAAGCGGGGTAATTCCCGTTCTCTTCTGGCTGTATTGAGCGGGATGGGCAGGCAAAGGAGGCGACATGCTACCCGCCTTCTCGCTTCTTTTCCTCGCGCGTCGTTGTCCCAAAACCGCTGCGCACCTCGGGTGAAGCCCGTGGGCAGGCTTTTGGGCGACATGCATTAAATTCGCCTGAATCATCTTGCAAGGCGTCCCGGCGATCGGCGGGACGCCTGTTTTCTTGGCCAGAAGCTGCGATCGCCGGCGAAGTTCCTCGACGATCGGATTCCCGACATGCTCAATGAAGTCAAATCGGCGCGGGCCGAACAAGCGCAGGCCAGGCGTGCGCTGGGCAGATATCAGCACGCGCGCAGGATAGTGCTTGCCGCCCTCGTCGTCGTCATGTTCGCAGCGCTGCTGTTTGGCCAGTCTGCTTTTCCTCCCGAAAGCGTGCCGCACGAAACGATCGAAATGGTCGGCGTCCTGCTGATCTTTCTCGGCATTGTCGGGCGCTTGTGGTCGACGCTCTATATCGGCGGACGCAAATCCTCCGAGGTGGTTACCGGCGGACCCTATTCGATCACCCGCAATCCGCTCTATGTCTTCTCCTCGATAGCTGCCGCCGGCGTCGGCGCGCAGATGGGCTCGATCACTGCGGCGATCGGCTTCGCGGTGATTTGCGCCGCCGCCTTTCATGTCGTCATCCTGCGCGAAGAGACGTTCCTGAAGGAGGCCTTCGGAACTCCATTCCAGGCCTATATGGCGCGGGTGCCGCGCTTCTTCCCGAAGCTTTCGCTGTATCAGGAAGGCGACACCGGCAGCTTCAAGCCGCGCCTGCTGCGGACGACGCTGCTGGACGGACTGGTGTTCCTCGTTGCCTTGCCGTTTTTCGAATCGATCGACGGCGCCCAGCAATCGGGCATACTGCCGGTGCTGTTCCGTTTCCCATAGGCACAGGGTGTTGCGCGCCGGCCCGCTTTGACGTATAGCACCGCCGTTCCCAAAAAACCGCCCGGCAGGGCATGCCGTGGCGGTTTCATTGCTTTTCGGGCTTTGGTCGGCCTGAAGCGAACAAAAAGCGCGATGATGCGCACATAAACGGAGTAGCAAAATGCCCAAGATGAAGACCAAGTCAGCCGCTAAGAAGCGGTTCAAGATCACAGGTACGGGTAAAGTCCTGTCGGCTGCGGCCGGCAAGCGTCACGGCATGATCAAGCGTTCCAACAAGTTCATTCGAAATGCCCGCGGCACGATGGTTCTGGCTGAACCGGATGGCAAGAAGGTCATCAAGAATTTTCTGCCGAACGGCCTCTAAGGCATTCGGTCTGGACAACGTTTTAAGGAGATCATGACATGGCACGCGTAAAAAGAGGCGTCACTTCGCACGCCAAGCACAAGAAGGTCCTGAAAGCCGCCAAGGGTTTTTATGGCCGCCGCAAGAACACCATTCGCATCGCCAAGCAGGCGGTGGAAAAGTCGCTGCAGTATGCCTACCGCGACCGCAAGAACCGCAAGCGTTCGTTCCGCGCTCTGTGGATCCAGCGCATCAATGCCGCGACCCACGAGCATGGCCTGACCTATGGCCGCTTCATCGACGGTCTCAACAAGGCCGGCATCGAGATCGATCGCAAGATCCTGTCGGACATGGCCATCCACGAGCCGCAGGCATTTGCCGCCCTTGTGGCCAAGGCCAAGGTCGCGCTCGAATACCTCAAGAACACCACGCCGAACGCTTTTGAAAGCGCTGTAGCCTAACCAGCGCCTTCCCAAGCAACTTCGACACTTGATTTGGGAAACCCGCGCTGGCAGGGCTGGCGCGGGTTTTTCTTTGCCTCCAATCGGGCCTGAAACATGAGTGACATGGAAACCCTCGAAAATTCCCTGATGACCGACATCGCGTCGGCCGCCGACGAGACCGCGATCGAAGCCGTTCGCGTCGCAGCGCTCGGCAAGAAGGGCTCGGTCTCAGAAATGCTGAAGACGCTCGGCTCGATGAGCGCAGAAGAGCGCCAGATAAAAGGCCCGGCTATCAACGGCCTCAAGAACCGCGTCACCGAGGCGCTTACCGCGCGCCGCGCCGAGCTGAAGGACGTAGCGATCGCGGCACGGCTCGCGGCAGAAAAGGTCGATGTGACGCTGCCGGTGCGGCAATCGCCCGCCGAGCGCGGCCGCATCCATCCAATCAGCCAGGTCAGCGACGAGATTGCCGCGATCTTCGGCGACCTCGGCTTTGCCATCGCCGAAGGCCCCGATATCGAGACCGATTATTACAATTTCACCGCGCTGAATTTCCCGGAAGGCCATCCGGCGCGCGAGATGCACGACACCTTCTTCTTCCAGCCGGACGAGAAGGGCGAGCGAAAGCTTTTGCGCACCCACACCTCGCCGGTCCAGATCCGCACCATGGAGGTGCAGAAGCCGCCGATCCGCATCGTCATTCCCGGAAAAACTTACCGGCAGGATTCCGATGCCACGCACTCGCCGATGTTCCATCAGGTCGAAGGGCTGGTGATCGACAGATCAGCCAACGTCGCCAACATGAAATGGGTGCTGGAGGAGTTCTGCAAGGCCTTCTTCGAGGTGCCGCAGGTCAAGATGCGCTTCCGGCCGAGCTTCTTCCCGTTCACCGAACCCAGCATGGAGGTCGACATCCAGTGCGACCGTTCGCGGCCGGGCGAGGTGCGCTTCGGCGAAGGCTCCGACTGGATGGAGATCCTCGGCTGCGGCATGGTGCACCCCAATGTGCTGAGATATGGCGGGCTCGATCCCGACGAGTATCAGGGCTTTGCCTGGGGCATGGGCATCGATCGCATCGCCATGCTGAAATACGGCATGCCGGACCTGCGCGCCTTCTTCGACGCCGATGTGCGCTGGCTGTCGCATTACGGCTTCCGGCCGCTCGACATGCCGACGCTATTCGGGGGCTTGAGCGCATGAGAGCGGCCCACACCGGCGGCTGTCGTTGCGGCGCCGTGCGGTTCGAGGCTTCGGCCGAACCGCACCATGTCAGCTATTGCCATTGCGGCGATTGCCGGCGGGCCAGCGGCGCGCCGGTGTCGGCTTTCGTCGGCTTCATGACCGAGCAGGTCGCCTTCACGGGCAAGGCGCTGAAGATGTTCGAGAATGGCCCGGTGACGCGCTCCTTTTGCGGTATCTGCGGCTCGCCGATCGCCTATGTCGACGAGCGGCTGGCCGACCATATCTATTTCGTGCTCGGCGCCATGGACATGCCGGCCTATTTCAAACCGACGCACCATGCCCATGTGCGCGAGCAACTGCCCTTCCTGCACATGCCGGACGACTTGCCACGCCATTTGAAGACCAGCGTGCCCAGACCATCAGACGGAACACAGTCATGAAACTCACCCTCTCCTGGCTCAAGGATCACCTAGAGACCGATGCCTCGCTGGCCGAGATCGTCGAGCGGCTGACCTCGATCGGTCTCGAAGTCGAGCATGTCGACGACAGATCGAGCCTAAAACCCTTCGTCATCGCCAGGGTGCTGACGGCCGTGCAGCATCCCGACGCCGACCGGCTGCGCGTGCTGACGGTCGATACCGGCGACGGCAAGGCCCCAGTGCAGGTCGTCTGCGGTGCGCCCAATGCCCGCGCTGGCCTGGTCGGCGCCTTTGCAGCACCCGGCACCTATATTCCCGGGATCGACGTGACACTAGCGGTCGGCAAGATCAGGGGCGTCGAAAGCCACGGCATGATGTGCTCCGAGCGCGAGCTGGAGCTTTCCGAAGAGCATGACGGCATCATCGACCTGCCCGCCGATGCGCCGGTCGGCACCAGCTTCGCCGCCTATGCACATCTCGACGACCCGTTGATCGAGATCAACCTGACGCCGAACCGGCCGGATGCGACCAGCGTCTATGGCATCGCCCGCGATCTGGCGGCGAGTGGGCTCGGCCGCCTCGTTGGCGGGGCGATCATGCCGCATGCCGGCAGCGGCATGCGCCCGGTGACGGTGACGATCGAGGCGCCGGAGCTCTGCCCCGGTTTTGCGCTGCGCCTGGTGCGCGGCGTGAAAAACGGCCCGTCGCCGAAATGGCTGCAGCAAAGGCTGATCGCCATTGGGCTCCGGCCAATCAGCGCGCTGGTCGACATCACCAATTACGTGACCTTCGACCGCGGCCGGCCGCTGCATGTGTTCGACGCGAACAAGGTCGCCGGCAACCTCACCGTGCGGCGCGCGCGGAACAGTGAAAAGGTGCTGGCGCTCGACGGGCGCGAATACACGCTGACGCCTGACATGTGCGTTATAGCCGACGAAGACGGCGTCGAATCGATCGCCGGCATCATGGGCGGCGAGCATTCCGGCTGCGACGAGAACACGACCGACGTGCTGATCGAATCGGCACTTTGGGATCCGATCACCACCGCGCGCACCGGCCGGACGCTCGGCATCATCAGCGATGCGCGCTACCGGTTCGAGCGCGGCGTCGACCCTGAATTCATGGTCCCCGGCGTGGAGCTGGCGACCAAGCTGGTGCTCGATTTCTGCGGCGGCACACCGACGGAAATCGAGGTGGCCGGCTATGCCGGCCACAAACCCAAGATCGTGTCCTTCCCACTGTCGGAAGTGAAGCGGCTGACCGGCATAGAGGTGCCCAGGGACGAGAGCCTCGACATCCTTTCGCGCCTCGGTTTCAAGCCGCAAGGCACGAGCGATGTCGTCAATGTGGCGGTGCCGTCCTGGCGGCCGGATGTCGACGGCAAGGCCGACCTGGTCGAGGAGGTCATGCGCATCCATGGCGTCGACAACATCGCCCCGCAGCCGCTCGGCGCGCATGATGCCGTCAACGCCAAGATCCTGACTGTCTTGCAGGTCCGCACCCGCGCCGCCAAGCGGGCGCTGGCGGTGCGCGGCATGATGGAGGCCGTCACCTGGTCGTTCATTCCGGCCAAGCACGCCGAACTGTTCGGCGGCGGCCGGACCGGGCTGAAGCTTGCCAACCCGATCGCCGCCGACATGTCCGACATGCGGCCGTCGCTGCTGCCGGGCCTGATCGCCGCCGCGCAGCGCAATGCCGACAAGGGCATCGGCGATGTTGCGCTGTTCGAAGTGTCCGGCACCTATGAGGGCGATGCGGCCGACCAGCAGCGGCGCGTCGCCGCCGGCGTGCGGCGCGGCACGGCCAAGCTCGACGGTTCCGGCCGTCATTGGGCCGGCAATGCCGGTCCGGTCGGCGTGTTCGACGCCAAGGCCGACGCGATCGCAGCACTCGAAGCCTGCGGCGCGCCGGTCGAGCGGCTGCAGATCGAGGCCGGCGGCCCGGCCTGGTATCATCCCGGCCGATCCGGCACCATCAAGCTCGGGCCTAAAGTCATCTTGGGAACGTTCGGCGAATTCCACCCTAAGACGCTGGAGGAACTGGACGTCTCCGGGCCGCTCTGCGGCTTCGAAGTCTTCGTCGATGCCGTGCCCGAGCCGAAGGCCAAGCCGACGCGGACAAAGCCGAGACTGGAACTGTCCGCCTTCCAGGCGGTCAAGCGCGATTTCGCCTTCGTCGTCGACAAGGCGGTCGAAGCCGGCACACTGACCCGCGCAGCACTTGCCGCCGACAGGAAACTGATCACCAACGTCGCGGTCTTCGATGTGTTCGAAGGGGCGTCACTCGGCGCGGCCAAGAAATCGATCGCCATCGAAGTGTCGATCCAGCCGGTCGAAAAGACGCTGACCGACGAGGATTTCGAAGCGCTGGCAAAGCGCATCGTCGAGAATGTGAACAAGCAGACCGGCGGCGTGCTGCGGGCATAATAGCAAGCAGCGAAGGGGCGCCGCGCTGGCTTTTGCCTTCTCCCCCTTGTGGGAGAAGGTGGATTGGCGCGTAGCGCCAAGACGGTTGAGGGGTGTTGGACGGAGTGCGGCTTTTGCCAAGCTGGAACACCCCTCATCCGTCGCCTACGGCGACACCTTCTCCCACAAGGGGAGAAGGCAGAGCCGCGCGAGACCTAACGCTGGCGAGAGAAACGGCTCGCCCCCGGAATGGGCAACTCAAGCCTGAAGCGATTTCATAGCCGCTGTTATCCGTTGACCAGCGCCAGCAGCTCTTCAGTGTAGCGCTTGCCGACCACCTTCTCCGGCGACAGGGCGTCGCCGATCGCCGCCACTTCCGCGTCGCTCAGCGCGATCTGTGCCGCTGCCGCATTCTGTTCCAGATGGCGGATTTTTCGCGCGCCGGGGATCGGCACGATGAAATCGCCCTGATGCAGCACCCAGGCGAGCGCCAGCTGCGCTGGCGTCACGCCCTTCTCCGCAGCCATTGTCTCCAGCGTCGCGATAACAGCCGCATTGGCCGCCATGGCGTCGGCCTGGAAGCGCGGTAGTCCACGCCGCCAGTCGTCGGCGCCGAGCACCTCTGGCTTGGCGATCGTGCCGGTCAGCAGGCCGCGGCCGAGCGGGCTGTAGGGGACAAAGCCGATGCCGAGCTCGCGGCAGACGGCAAACACCTCTTCTTCCGGATCGCGGCTCCACAGCGAATATTCGCTCTGCACGGCTGATATCGGATGCACGGCATGCGCCCGGCGGATGGTCGCCGCACTCGCCTCCGACAGGCCAAGCGCGCGCACCTTGCCTTCCTGCACCAGCTCGGCCATGGCGCCGACCGTATCCTCGATCGGCACATTGGGATCGACGCGATGCTGGTAGTAGAGGTCGATCACCTCGGTGCCCAGCCGCTTCAATGACGCTTCGGCCACCGCCTTGGCGTGTTCGGGGCGGCTGTCGACACCGGCCATCCGCTCGACGCCGTTGCCTTCTTCGAGAATCTTGAAGCCGAATTTCGTCGCGATCGTCACCTGGTCGCGCACCGGCTTCAACGCCTTGCCAAGCAGGATCTCATTCTCGTACGGGCCATAGACCTCGGCCGTGTCGAAGAAATTGACGCCGATATCGACGGCGCGGCGCAGTGTGGCGATCGCGTCCACCTCCGGCTGGCCGCCATAGCCGAAGCTCATCCCCATGCAGCCGAGGCCGACCGGATAGACGTCAAGTTCATTTCCAAGCTTGCGGGTTTGCATCACGCGTCTCCTTGTTGTGATGCGGCAGAGATAGCGCCTTGCACCGCGTTCGATAATCGGCTCTCATTTGCACGGGCTGTTCCAAGAAATAGATCAATGAAGCGAACTCATCTTTCCCAACTCGCAGTGCTGGCTACCGTCGCCCAGTGCGGCAGCTTTCGCGGCGCGGCCAAGGAGCTCGCCATCGCGCCATCGGCGGTCAGCCACGCGGTTTCCAGCCTGGAGGCGCGTCTTGGCGTGCGGCTCCTGGCGCGCAGCACGCGCAGCGTTGCCCCGACTGAGGAAGGCGCGCAGCTGCTCGAGCGGTTGAGGCCGGCGCTGTCGGAGATCGATCTCGCCCTGGAATCGGCGGTCGAGGCGCGCGACCGGCCGGCTGGCAATCTCCGGCTGACCGTGCCGCGCACCGCCGCCCACCTGGCGCTGACGCCGCGGCTCGGCGCCTTTGCGTCGGCCTATCCGGACATCGTGCTGGAGATCGTCATCGAAGACCGCTTCACCGATGTGGTCGAAGGCGGCTTCGACGCCGGCGTGCGGCTCGGCGAGAGCCTGCAGCGCGACATGATCGCTGTGCGCATCGGGCCAAACCTTCGCGGCGCCGTCGTCGGCGCGCCATCCTATTTCGCGACCATGCCCAGGCCGCGCCATCCACACGATCTCGTCGGTCACCGTTGCCTCCGCTTCCGCTTCTCCAGCGGCATTCTTTACCGCTGGGAATTCGAGAAGGACGGCGAGGAGATCGAGCTGGCGGTGCAAGGGCCGCTGATCCTCGACGAGGACCATCTGATCGCCAATGCGGCGGTCGACGGCGCCGGTCTTGCCTTCCTGTTCGAGGATTATGTTCGCGAGGCGCTGGCCGCCGGCAAACTCGTTCGCGTGCTGGAGGACTGGTGCCCGCCCTTCGACGGTTTCTTCGTCTACTATCCGAGCCGCCGCCAGATGCGGCCGGCGCTGCGAGCCTTCGTCGATTTCTTCAAGATGAGTGGGTAGGCCACCCTCCCCTTGTGGGGAGGGTCGGCTCGCAATCGGAGCGAAGCGGAGGCTGCGAGCCGGGGTGGGGGTAGCGCCTACGAGACCCCCACCCCGCTTCGCAAAAGCCGCTTGGCGGCATTTTGCTGCGCGACCCTCCCCACAAGGGGAGGGTGGAAGAAGGCGGCCCCGGCGTTCGTTCACTTCCCATGCCCGCATTGATCACAAACGACACCACCCGCTATGGCTGGGCGGCAATCGTCCTTCACTGGCTGATCGCGGCGATCTTCATCGGCCAGTTCGTGCTCGGCGTCGTCATGGTGCGGGTATCCAGCCAGCGCACCGCCTTCGAGCTGATCCAGCTGCACAAATCCCTGGGCTTTCTGCTGCTCGGGCTGGTGATCCTGCGCATCGCCTGGCGGCTCGGCAATGCGGTGCCGGCGCTGCCGCGCTCGGTCGGGCGTTTTGAGCGCCGGACGGCGCCGCTCGTCCATTTCGCGCTCTACGCGTTTCAGCTCGCGCTGCCCCTGTCCGGCTGGGCGCTGGTATCGGTATCGATGCTGGAGATCCCGAGCGTGCCGTTTAACCTGTTCGTCATGCCGGACCTGCCACTCGCGGAATCGGACCCCGCGGAAAGCTTCTGGACGTCGGCGCATTGGTATCTTGCCTATGCCGGCATCGGACTTGTCGCCCTGCATTTCGCCGCGGCGCTGCGCCATCATTTCTGGCTGAAGGACACGGTGCTGACGCGCATGATCACGCCTTCGTCGGATCACAACGCGGAATAGGGTGGGCGGCTCATTCGTTAGTGGGCGAGGGCGCTAAAAAAGCGTTGCTCAAAAAAGGATCACGCCCATGTATGCGCGCATCTTCGGATTTGCGGCGGTTGCCGCTTGCCTTGCCATGCCTGGTTTCGCGGCGGTAGCTCTCAGCGACGCTGCCGGCAGCTACACGATCAGCCCGGCCGGTTCCAGCATCCGCTTCTCCGTCGGCAAGGCCGGCGGCGGCGGGCTCGCCGGTGCCTTCGCCCGCTTCAAGGGCAACATCCGCATCGACAACAGCAATGTCGGGCGCTCCCAGGTCAATATCACAATCTTTCCCGCAAGCGTCGGCACCGGCCAAAGCCGCGTCGATGCCTTCCTTCGCTCCGACGCGGTGTTCGACGCCGCCAACAACCCGGAAATCCAGTTCCGCTCGACCAGCGTGAAACGCACCGGCGACACGTCAGCTCTCGTCACCGGTCGGCTGACGGCGCGCGGCAAGACTTTTTCGGAAAAGTTCACAGCCGAGCTCGCCGGTCTCAAAGCGGGCAGGATAAAATTCCATGTCACCGGCAAGGTGCTGCGGTCGCGCTACGGCATGGATGTCGGCACGCCGATCTATTCGAACGTCGTCGACTTCGACATGACGCTGACGGGTAAAAGGGGCTGAGCGGTCGCAGAACCCAAGCTGCGGAGGGGGAAGCCGTACTTGTTCACCGCCATGCTCCCGCATTGGCTTTTCTCCTGAATTCAGGCAAACCTCGACGCCTGCAAATCTAGAGATGGAGAAGCCTGATGTTCCGATGGGGTGTTTTGTCGACGGCCAAGATCGGCCGCGAGCATCTTTTGCCTGCAATGGTCGAGGCGGAGAACGGCGTGCTGTCGGCTATCGCCAGCCGCGACATGTCGAAAGCGCGTGCCCTGGCCGATCGTTTCGGCGCGCCCCACGCCTTCGGTTCCTATAGCGAGCTGCTCGCATCCAAGGACGTCGACGGCGTCTACATTCCGCTGCCGACGGCGCAGCATGTCGAATGGACCGCGAAGGCGATTCAAGCCGGCAAGCATGTTCTGGTCGAAAAACCGCTGGCGCTCGATGCCAAGGACATTCCGCCGCTGATCAAGCTGCGCGACGCCAAAAACGTGCTGGTCTGCGAAGCCTTCATGGTCGTCTACCACCTGCAATGGATCAAGGTGCGCGAGCTGATCGCCAATGGCGCCATCGGCCGGCTGCGCCATGTCCAGGGCGCGTTCTCCTACTACAATGTCGATCCCAAGAACATGCGCAACCAACTCGATCTCGGCGGCGGCGCGCTGCCCGACATCGGCGTCTACCCGACGGTGTCGACGCGCTTTTCGACGGGCAAGGAGCCGCTGCGCGTCCAGGCGACGATCGAGCGCGACAAGACATTCGGCACCGATATCTACTCCTCGATCCGCGCCGATTTCGGCGACTTCGAACTGTCGTTCTATCTGTCGACGCAGATGGCGGCGCGGCAGGTGATGGTGTTCCACGGCGAGAAGGGTTTCATCGAGGTGCTTTCGCCGTTCAACGCCGGGATTTATGACCATCATCGCATCGAGCTGCACAACCAGAACCACAGCGAGGCGCAGGTGTTCCGCTTCCCCGGCATGCAGCAGTACCGGCTGGAGGTCGAGGCCTTCGCGCGGGCGGCACAGGGCGGCACCGACCGCGTCTTCACGCTGGAAGAATCGGTGCTCAACCAGAAGGTCATCGACGCTATCTTCCGCGCCGGCGAGAAGGAAGGTTGGGAGACGGTTTAGGCTGACCATGATCCCGAAAAGTGGGAACCGGTTTTCGGATAAGATCATGGTCAAACAAAATGGCTGACGATGCCGATGTGATCATTGTCGGCGCCGGGCTTGCCGGCCTCGTCGCCGCGGCGGAACTGGCCGAAGCCGGCAAGAAAACCATCATCGTCGACCAGGAGCCGGAGCAGTCGCTCGGCGGCCAGGCATTCTGGTCGCTTGGCGGCATCTTCCTCGTCGATTCGCCCGAACAGCGGCGCATGCGCATCCGCGATTCGCGTGATCTGGCGCTCGAAGACTGGCTGGGCACCGCCGCCTTCGACCGCCCGGAAGATCTCTGGCCGCGCCGCTGGGCCGAGGCCTATGTCGGCTTCGCCGCCGGCGAGAAGCGCTCCTGGCTCATGCAGCGCGGCATAAAGTTCTTTCCCGTCGTCGGCTGGGCCGAGCGCGGCGGCGGCAACGCCGTCGGCCACGGCAATTCGGTGCCGCGCTTCCACGTCACCTGGGGCACCGGGCCCGGCGTACTCGACCCGTTCGTCCAGCGCGTACGCGAGGCCGAAAAGAGCGGGCTGATCCGCTTCAAATTCCGCCATCGGGTCAACGAACTGACCCGGACGGGCGGCGTCGTAAACGGCGTGCGCGGCGACATCCTGGTGGCGAGCGCAGCCGCAAGAGCTCACGCGATGTCGCCGGCGATTTCGAGCTTAAGGCGCAAGCGGTCATCGTCGCCTCCGGAGACATCGGCGCCAATCCCGAGCTTGTCCGGAAAAACTGGCCGCAGCGGCTCGGCACGCCGCCCAGGCGCATGATCACCGGCGTCCCCGATCATGTCGACGGCCGCATGCTGGCGATCACCGAGGCGGCCGGGCGGCAGCACCATCAACCGCGACCGCATGTGGCACTATGTCGAAGGCATCAGGAACTGGGCGCCGCTCTGGACCGACCATGCCATTCGCATCCTGCCCGGCCCGTCGTCGCTGTGGCTCGACGCCCGCGGCAAGCGGCTGCCGGTGCCGCTCTATCCCGGCTTCGACACGCTGGGCACGCTCAGCCACATCATGAGCACCGGCTTCGACTATTCCTGGTTCATCCTGACCAAAAAGATCATCCAGAAGGAGTTCGCGCTGTCGGGCTCCGAGCAGAACCCCGACCTCACCGGAAAAAGCTGGCGCCAGGTGCTCGGCCGCGCCACATCAGGCGTTCCCGGTCCAGTGAAGGCGTTCATGGAGAAGGGCGAGGATTTCATCGTCAAGCCTGATTTGCCGGCGCTGGTCGCCCGCATGAACGCCCTTGTCGGCGGTGAGCCGCTGCTCGAGCTGGGACAGGTCGAGCACGAAATCTGCGCCCGCGACCGGCAGCTCGACAACCCTTTTTCCAAGGACATGCAGATCACCGCCTTGCGCGGCGGCCGCGCCTATCTCGGCGACCGGCTGATCCGCACGGCAAGGCCGCACAAGATGCTCGATCTTGCCAATGGCCCGCTGATCGCGGTCAGGCTCAACATACTGACGCGCAAGACGCTGGGCGGCTTACAGACCGATCTCGACAGCCGCGTGCTGGACGCCGAGGGCCAGCCGATCGAGGGGCTGTATGCGGTGGGTGAAGCTGCCGGCCTCGGTGGCGGTGGCATGCATGGCTATGCGGCGCTGGAAGGCACGTTTCTTGGCGGCTGCATTTTTTCGGGCCGCAGCGCCGGCCGCGCTGCGGCGCGGGCAGTGGGGTGAGAGGCAGGGCAGTCGCTTGTGGAGCAATTTCTGGAATGTCGGCGCTGCCCCTCACCTGCCTGCCGGCATCCTCTCCCCGTATAGTGACGGGGAGAGGGGCGCTCTCATCAGAGGTTTCGCCAATATCCAACGTTGCAGAATGTGCGCCAAGATTGCGGCCAGCCCCTTCTCCCCGTCGCTATACGGGGAGAAGTGCCCGGCAGGGCGATGAGGGGCAGCGCCAGGGTCGGCAATAAGCCCTGAGCGATCGTCCTGAGAGGAACGCCGCGCCAGCCGTGGTGCCGGCTACAATGGCGGCGGTCTCTCACCAGATCCATTCACCCCGTCCCAAAACCGCCACCGCGTCGACGATCCGGGTGAAGCTTGAGCGCGCACGGCCGACCGTATGCCGGGCTCTGAGATAGCCATGCACCAGCCCCGGCTCCTCCAGCCAGAAGGCGTGGCCGTCTGCCGCAACGACGCGGTCGCGATAGGCCTCGCCGTCTGACGACAACGGGTCGCATTGCGCGGTGATCAGCACGGTCGGCGGCAGATTGGCAAAATCGGCATCGGCCAGCGGCGATAGCGTGAGATCGCCGGTGCGGTCTTCGCCGCCTGTCCTGATGTTCGTGTAGAAATCGAGGTCGCGCACCGTCAGCATCGGCGCCTCGGCATGGGTCGCGTAGGAGCCTTGCGAGCGGTCGCCGCCAAGGCCGGGATAGATCAGCACCTGGCCGATCGGCCTTCGTGCATGGCCGCGCGTCGCGTGGCTGACCGCAGCGGCGAGATTGCCGCCGGCGCTGTCGCCGCAAAGCAGGATCGGGCGCTTATAGGTGGTCGCGGCCCATTCGAAGGCGCTGATGGCATCGTCGAAGGCAGCCGGGTGAAGATGTTCCGGCGCCAGACGGTAGTCGACCGAAACCACTTCATAGCCGGTGCGGCTGCAAAGCTCGGCGCAGACATCGTCATGGCTGTCGGGCCCGCCGAGGATGAAACCGCCGCCGTGGAAATAAAGCACCATCGCCGCCGCTTCCGGCGCCGGTGTGCGATAGACGCGGATCGGGATGGGATGAGAGGGCGTGGCAATGGCGGTGGTCTCCGCCGTAATACCTTGGGGATAGCCGGCAGAGAACTCACGGCACATGCGGTCGTAGATTTCACGCTGCCGATCGATCGTGTAGTCGATCGTGTCCGGCGGATAGTAGGAATTGGTCCGCTCGATAAAGGCCCATGTCTCGGCGTCGATCAGCTTTTTGTAGTCGGTCATGGCTGCTGGATGGGCTGCCAAAGCTGAGCCTGGGCACCCCCCTCTGGCCTGCCGGCCATCTCCCCCTCAAGGGGGGAGATTGGCAGTTTCGGCCTTGCAGCCCATCTTGCAACGTTGGAGATTGGCGAAAGTCGAAGCGACATCCGATCTCCCCCCTTGAGGGGGAGATGGCCGGCAGGCCAGAGGGGGGTGGGAAGAAACGCCATCATTCCCGCAATACCACTACTTCCCCTTCCACACCGGGTCGCGCTTTTCGGCAAAGGCGCGAAAGCCCTCGAGATTGTCCTCCGAGCCGTACAGCGCGTCAACCGTCGGCAGCTGGCGGCGCGTCACTCGGTTCATGGCGTCCTGGAAGGTGAGCGATTCGGCGACCCGGGCCGTCTCCTTGATCGCGGCAAAGACCAGCGGCGGACCGCCGGCCAGCAGCGTTGCGATCTCCCAGACGCGGTCTTCGAGCCTCTCCTTGGGCAGCACCTCATTGACCAGACCCCAGCGGTGCGCCTCCGCGACATCCATCCAACGGCCGGTGAGCAAAAGGTCCATGGCGACATGATAGGGGATGCGCTTCGGCAGCTTGATCGTTGCCGCGTCGGCCAGCGTACCGGCACGGATTTCCGGCAGCGCGAAGGAGGAATGATCCGACGCGTAGATGAGGTCGCAGGACAGCGCCAGCTCGAAGCCGCCGCCGACCGCCATGCCGTTGACGCAGGCGATGACCGGCTTGTTGAGATCGCGCAATTCCTGCAGCCCGCCGAACCCGCCGACGCCATAGTCGCCGTCGACCGCATCGCCGCCGGCCGCGGCCTTCAGGTCCCAGCCGGCGCAGAAGAACTTGTCGCCGGTGGTCTTGACGATGGCGACCCGCAGATCCGGATCGTCGCGGAAGGCCTTGAAGGTCTCGCCCATCAGCCGCGAGGTCTTCAGATCGATGGCATTGGCCTTGGGCCGGTCGAGCGTCACCTCGAGGATCGTGCCCTCGCGGCGTGTGGTGATGACTTCAGACATTCTTTTTCTCTCCCAGCACCAGCAGCGCGTCGGCGATCCAGGCGCCATTGCCCTCGGTGCAGACGATCAGCGGGTTGATGTCGAGCTCCTCGATCTCGCCGGCATTTTCCTGCACGAAGGCGGCGATCCCCGCGATGGCATCGATGGCCGCCGCGACGTCGGCCCTGGGCCGGCCGCGATAGCCTTCGAGCAGCGGGAACAATTTGAGCCCGCGCAACGCCGCCTCGATGTCGTCGCGGGTTGCCGGCAGCATCAGCGTGACGCTGTCGCGCAGCAGCTCAACCAGCACGCCACCGGTGCCCAGCGTCATCACCGCGCCGAACATCGGATCGCGGGTGAAGCCGACGAGCAGCTCGGCAACGCCGTCGCGCACCATGCGCTCGACATAGAGGCCGGTGCCGAGCGGGGCGAGATCATGAGCGGCGGTGCTGACGGATTCGGCATCCCTGAGATTGAGCCGGACCGCGCCGAGCTCGGATTTGTGGGTGACGCCCAAAGCCTTTAGCGCTACCGGGAAGCCGAGCGCCATCGAGGAGATGACAGCCTCGACCGCATTGCCGGCGCGTTCGCCCCTGGGCACGGCAAGCCCGGCCTCGATCAGCCGCGCTTTCGCCTCGGCCTCATCAGGCGTGACATGGTCGCCGGCCGGTGCCCCGGAAGCGGAGGTGTCGATCGGCTGCGCCTGCGGCTGGCGCCATGCCCAGCCGATGAAGGCTGCCGCCTGGGCGGCGTCCATGGCTTCGGAAATGCCGAACAACGGCACCATGCCGCGCGCCATCAGGCCGGCGGTGTATTCCTCGGGCAGGTTTTCCGGCAGCGATGAGACGATCGCGCCCTGCGCCTTGTTGGTCTTCAACGCCGATTCGAAGGCGCGCAACGTCGCCCACCAGTCCGTGTCGGAGCAGCGGTCAGGGCGCGGGAAATCGAGCACCAGCATGTTGAGGTCGAAGCCGCCCGACACCATCGCAGTGAAGGTGGCGGTCATCGCCGGCTCGTTGTTCCAGATGAAGGTGTGGTAGTCGAGCGGGTTGGCCACCGCAACCAACGGCCCGAGCGTCGATTTGACGTGGGTGTGGTGCGTATCAGTCAGCGCCGGGAAGTTCACCCAGCGGCCTTCGGCGCTGTCGGCCATCACAGACGCCTCGCCGCCCGAACAGCTCATTGACGACAGCCGATAGCCGGGCAGGGGGCCGGTGACGTGCAGGAGCTTGAGCGCCTCGATGAAGGCCGGGATGGAATCGACGCGGGCGATGCCGAGCCGCTTCAGGAAGGCGCCCGAGGCGGCATCCGACCCGGCCAGCGATGCAGTGTGCGACACCGTCGCCTGCCGCGCCTGCTCGGAGCGGCCGACCTTCATGGCGATGATCGGTTTCTTCAGCTCCCGTGCACGTGCAGCCAGCCTTTCGAAGCCGGCTACCGAATCGAAGGCCTCGATATGCAGGCCGAGCGAAGTGACGCGGTCGTCCTCGATCAGGCCGAGCGCCATTTCGGAAAGGCCGGTCTGCGCCTGGTTGCCGGCCGTCATCAGAAAGGCGATCGGCAGCCCGCGCTTTTGCATCGTCATGTTGATGGCGATGTTCGACGACTGGGTGATGATGGCGACGCCGCGGCCACCCTCGGCCAGCCTGATGCCGCCGTGCTGATCGGGCCACAGCAGCGCGCCGTCGGCATAGTTGATCAGGCCGTAGCAGTTCGGCCCGATAATCGGCATCTGGCCCGCCGCAGCGACCAGTTCGGCCTGCAGCCGCTCGCCATGCTCGTCATAGGCCTCGGTTTCGAGAAAGCCGGCGGCAAAGCAGACTGCGCCCCCGGCGTCGCGTTCGGCCAGCGCCTTGACCACCTCGATGGTCAAATGCCGGTTGACGCCGACAAAGGCTGCATCGGGTGCGCCCGGCAGCTCGGCCACCGAGCGGTAGGCCTTGCGGCCCGCAACCCCCTCCTTGGTCGGGTGCACCGGCCAGATCTCGCCGGCAAAACCCATCTTGATCGATTGCGCGACGACGGCAGCCGCCTGCGCGCCGCCAAACACGGCGATCGTTCGCGGGTGCAAAAGGCGCTCAAGTTTGTGCATGAACACCCCCCTCTGCCCTGCCGGGCATCTCCCCCTCAAGGGGGGAGATTGGCAGCGTTGCTGTCGGCCCAAGATCTGCAACGATGGTAACTGGCGAAATCGAACGTGCCGGCTGATCTCCCCCCTTGAGGGGGAGATGCCAAGTTTTGGCAAAGAGGGCAGGACAGAGGGGGGCGCGAAGGAATGCGAACATTGCGCTGTTCAGCCCCCGAACGGGCGAAGCAGCGCCCGCGATATAATGTGGCGCTGGATTTCCGAAGTGCCTTCCCAGATGCGCTCGACGCGGGCGTCGCGCCAGATGCGCTCCAGCGGCAGATCATCCATCAGGCCCATGCCGCCATGGATCTGGATCGCCTCGTCGGCGACGAAGGCAAGCATTTCGGTGGCCTTCAGCTTGGCCATGGCCATGTCCTGATCGGTGACGGTGCCCTGATCGTACTTCCAACCGGCTTCGAACACCATCAGGTCGGCGGCCTTAAGTTCGGTCGCCATGTCGGCGAGCTTGAACGACACGCCCTGGAACTTGCCGATCTGCTGGCCGAACTGCTGGCGCTGGGCGGCGTATTCGACCGCGTGGCCAAGCGCCCGCTCGGCCCGGCCGAGACAGGTCGCGCCGACCTGCAGGCGGGTGGCACCCAGCCATGAATTGGCGACGTCAAAACCCTTGTGAACCTCGCCGAGAACCTGGGCTCCGGGCAGCCGGCAATCGTCGAATTCGAGGATGGCATTGGTGTAGCCGCGGTGCGAGACGTTGCGGTAGCCGTCACGCACCGTAAAACCCTTGGTGCCCTTGTCGACGAAGAAGGCGGTGATCTTCTTGCGTTTTCCACGCGAAGACTCTTCCTCTCCCGAGGCCATGAAGACGATGGCGAAATCGGCAAGATCGGCATGGCTGATGAAGTGTTTGGTGCCGTTCAGCACCCAGTCGTCGCCATCCTGCACGGCGGTCGCCTTCATGCCGCGCAGATCGGAGCCGGCGCCCGGCTCGGTCATCGCCAGGCAATCCCATTTCTCGCCGCGAATGCAGGGATAGAGATATTTCTTGCGCTGCTCCGGCGTGCCGGCCAGAAGGATGTTGGAAGGCCGCGCCACGCAGGTCCAATGCAGCGCGTAATTGGCGCGGCCGAGCTCTTTTTCGTAAAGCAGCCAGGTCACCGTATCGAGCCCGGCGCCGCCGACTTCCGTTGGCATGTTGGCGGCATAGAGCCCGGCTTCGATTGCCTTGGCCTTGATCTCCTCGATCAGTTCGCGGCGCAGTACGCCGGTGCGCTCGACCTCGCGCTCGTGCGGATAGAGCTCGTTCTCGACGAAGGCGCGCGTCGTCTCGACGATGAGTTTCTGTTCCTCGGAGAGGCCAAAATCCATGGTCTCAGCCTTTCTTCTTTTTCTTCGGCTTTTCAGCCTTGGCCTTTTCGGCCGCCTTGGAGGCGGTGGGCTTCTTCGCCGCAAGCTTGGCCAGTTGCTTGGTATAATCCTTGTGCAAGGCGCCGGCGCCCCAGCCCTTGCCTTTGTTCTGCTTCGACAGCGCCTCCATGATCGCGACCAGATTGTCGTCGCGGATCTTTTCGAGCTCGCGGATCGACAGCCCATGCGCCTGGTCGTCCGACTGCGTGGCGATGAGGTCGACCAGGTCGTCGTTGAACTCCGGCACATCCATCAGCTTGGTCCACGGCCATTTCAGGCACGGCCCGAACTGCGCCATGAAATGGCGCATGCCGGCCTCGCCGCCGGCGACGCGGTAGACCTGGAACATGCCCATCTGTGCCCAGCGCAGGCCGAAGCCATAGCGCATGATATCGTCGAGTTCCTCGACTGTGCAGATGCCGTCCTTGATCAGCCACAGCGCCTCGCGCCATGCCGCCTCCAGCAGACGGTCGCCGACAAACGCCTCGATCTCCTTGCGGATCACCACCGGCTTCATGCCGATCGAGGCGTACATCTCCTTGGCGACTTCGATCGCCTCGGGAAAGGTCTGTTCGCCGCCGACGATCTCGACCAGCGGCAGGAGATAGACCGGGTTGAACGGATGGCCGACGACCAGCCGCTCCGGATGCTTCTTCATCGCCACCTGCATGTCGGTCGGCTTGATGCCGGAGGTCGAGGAGCCGACGATGGCGTTGGCCGGCGCATAGAGGTCGATCTCGGCCAGCACGCGGTGCTTCAGGTCGAGCCGCTCCGGTACGCTTTCCTGAATGAAATCGGCATCGGCGACGGCATCGGCGATTGTCTTGGCAAAGGTCAGTTTGCCTTCCTTGGGCAGGCCGCCGGGCAGCATCTGCTTGTAAGCCCGGCGTGCGCCTTTCGTCACCTCGCCGACCTTGCGCGCGGCTTCCGGGTCGGGATCGAAAATCGACACGTCGATGCCGTTCAAGAGCAGCCGCGCGACCCAGCCGGCGCCGATGACGCCGCCGCCGATGGCGGCTGCCTTGGTGATGATGCTCATGCGGAGGCTCCGGTTCTTGTCCTGGCTACTTTGGAATCGATGAGGGGCACGCGCTCGCCGGCACGGATCACGGATGCGTCGTAGGCTTTGCGGGCGAACACTTCGAGCACGAAAGGCCGGAAGAACTCGATCGGCAGCGTCTCATAGTCCGGGTCGAAGCTCGATTGGTCCCAGCGTTCGCAGAACTGGTCGCAATCGTCGAAATAAAGATGACCGGCGAAACGGTCGCGCGCGTGCGGATTGCCGCCGAGATGGTGGGCGTAATAGAGGCGCTGAAAATCGCCGTGCTTTTCTACCACCCACGTGCACTGCTCGCGCACGAAAGGTTTTAGGATCGAAGCTGCATATTCGTCGTGATTGTAGGGTGCGTAGATGTCGCCGATGTCGTGCAACAGCGCGCAGGCGATCCAGTCGGTGTCGGCGCCGTCGCGCCATGCGCGCGTCGCCGCCTGCAGCGAATGGCCGAGCCGAGTGATCTTGTAGCCGGACAGGCCTTCGTCGAGTTGGACAAGCGCGTCAAGCAGCCGTTCGCCGGTCTTCGCCGCATAGTCCATCTCGTGCTCGGTGAGGAAGGCGTAATCGTCGCGGTCACCGTCTTTCATGGCGATGAATTTCACGGTCTTCATCGGCGGCTCCTCCCTACCGATTGCTTGTTCAAAGCGGCGCGCGCTTCGTCAGGTTGAGCTTCTTGCGCACCTCATCCGGGCCGATGACCCTTGCGCCCATGTTCGACACGATGCTGACCGCCCGCTCGACCAGCTGCGCATTGGTCGCCAGCACGCCCTTGTCGAGCCAGAGACTGTCCTCGAGCCCGACGCGGACATTGCCGCCGGCCAGCACCGCAGCGGCGGCGTAGGCCATCTGGTTGCGGCCGATAGAAAACGCCGACCAATTCCAGTTCGACGGCACGTTGTTGACCATGGCCATGAAGGTGTTGAGATCATCAGGCGCGCCCCATGGTACGCCCATGCACAATTGCACGAGCGCGTCCGGATCCAGTACCTTTTCCTCGACCAATTGCTTGGCAAACCACAGATGGCCGGTGTCGAAGGCCTCGATCTCCGGCTTGACGCCGAGCGCCGTCATCATGCCGCCCATGGCGCGCAGCATGCCGGGCGTGTTGGTCATGACATAGTCGGCTTCGGCGAAATTCATCGTGCCGCAGTCGAGCGTGCAGATCTCCGGCAGGCACTGGCGCACATGCTCCACGCGGTTGCTGGCGCCACCCATATCGGTGGCTTTCTCGTTCAGCGGCAGCGGGTTTTCCGGCGAGCCGAACACCATGTCGCCGCCCATGCCGGCGGTCAGGTTCAGCACCACATCGACGTCTGCCGCACGGATGCGCTCGGTCACTTCGCGGTAGAGATGCACGTCGCGGCGCGGCTTTCCGGTTTCGGGATCGCGCACGTGGCAGTGGACGATCGCCGCACCCGCCTTTGCCGCATCGATGGCCGAATCGGCTATCTGCCTGGGCGAACGCGGCACATGCGGGCTTCGATCTTGCGAGCTGCCGGACCCGGTCACGGCACAGGTAATGAAAACCTCACGGTTCATTGCAAGCGGCATCGGACTCTCCCAATCGGCACAGACGACTCCGATCAAACATGGCCCAATCAAACATGGGCCCGATCGAACAGATGGCAACAATGCCTGACTTGCAGGAAACTGTTTTGCATTTTACGAAGAGCGTATGATAAAAACCGAAAAGCTTTCGATCTTTCGCGCCGAGCGTTCGCCGCTCAAGGTGACGCTGCTGGTGTTTTCCGGTTCGTCGATCATGTGCGTGGCATCGACCGTCGATCCGCTGCGCGCCGCCAACCGTATTGCCGGCGAGACGCTGTTCGATTTCAGGCTGGTTTCGGTGACCGGCGAAGCACCAATCACCACATGCGGCCTGCCGGTTGGGGTCAGCGGCCGCTTCGATGCGGCGGATACAACCGATATGCTTGTCGTCGTCGCCGGGTTCGGCACGCAGAACTATGCCACATCGGCCCTGCTTGCCGGCCTGCGCCGTGCGGCGCGCGCCGCACGCGCCTGCGGCGGTGTCGAAGCCGGCACATGGCTGGTTGCCCGCGCGGGCTTGCTGGAAGGGCGCAGCGCCACCACCCATTGGGAGGACATGGAGGATTTTTCGTCGGCCTTTCCCGGCGTCGATGTACGCCCCGACCGCTACGTCATCGACGGGCCGGTCTTCACTTCGGGCGGCGCCTCGCCGACCTTCGACCTGATGCTGCATCTGATCCGCACGCGGCTCGGCATGGCCGTCGCGCTCGATGTGGCAAGTGTCTTCATCTACGACCAGGCGCGGGCGGCGACCGACGCGCAGCCGCTGGTCTCGCTCGGCCGCCTCGACGGCTACGATCCGCGGCTGGCGCAAGCCATCCGGCTGATGGAAGCGCATGTCGACCAGCCGCTGACCATCGCCGCGGTGGCGAAGCGCGCCGGGGTGACGGCGCGAACGCTGGAAAGCATCTTTCGCAAGTCGATCGGCGAGACGCCGGGCGCTTATTATCTCAGGCTGCGGCTGGGTGCGGCGCGCCGGCTGGTGGTCGACACGCGCGTGGCCATGGCCGATATTGCCGGGCGAACAGGGTTCTCGTCCGCCGCGGCATTTTCCAGGGCGTTTTCCAGAGCTTTCGGCGAAGCGCCGGTCAGGCTGCGTAGGGTATAGTCGGAATTAGGCAGCGTCCTTGCGGTCGCTTTTGCCGTCGATCTGCGAGCGCATCTGTCTCGCAAGATGGGTCTCAAAGCGGCTGGCGACCGCACGATCCCATTCGTTTGCACTCCGCGCACCATGTTTCGGATGCGGCAGCGCCATCAGCCGGTCGATGATCGATCCAGCCTCGCCAGATGAGAGCAGGGCGTCGATTTCGCGTTCGTGCTGCATATCGTTTCGCCTCCTTCTTTCTGTTCCCGCCACGAACTACACTATACCGGATTCGTGACGGCTGTTTGAAGGCAAGAGCGAGGCGATTGAGGGGCGGTGCGAGGCAAAACCTTGTCGTCGGTTCCGCCCTCGCGCAAAGCTGTTCCGGGCCGGCGGATCGGTCAAAGACCCGCCGGTGCGACACCTCAGACGTACCGGTTGACGATATTCTCGAGCAGTTCCTGGCGGCCGGATCTCGGCTGCGGCTCGATCTTCTTCTTGACGACGCGCTCGGTGATCTCCTCCAGCGTCCGCTTGCCAGCAAGCATCGCCTTGGCCTCGGCGGAGTTCCAGCCGGCATAGCGCTCGGCCAGCGGGGCGGACAGCGCCTTGTCCTCGACCATGCGCGCGGCGGCCTTGAGGCCGCGTGCACAGCAATCCATGCCGCCGATATGGCCAATCAGCAGATCCTGTGGGTCGAGCGACTGCCGGCGCAGCTTGGCGTCGAAATTGGTGCCGCCGGACTTGAAGCCGCCTGCCTGCAAGACCTGGTAATAGGCCAGTGCCATCTCCGGCACATTGTTGGGGAACTGGTCGGTGTCCCAGCCCGACTGGTAGTCGTTGCGGTTCATGTCGATCGAGCCGAAGATGCCGAGCGCATTGGCCAGCGCCAGTTCATGCTCGAAGGAATGGCCGGCCAGGATCGCATGGCCCTGCTCGATGTTGAGTTTGACCTCCTTCTCCAGCCCGAAGCGCTTCAGGAAGCCGTAGACCGTGGCGACGTCATAGTCGTACTGGTGCTTTGTCGGCTCCTGCGGCTTCGGCTCGATCAGGATGGTGCCCTTGAAGCCGATCCGGTGCTTGTAGTCGACGACCAGGTTGAGGAAGCGGCCGGCCTGTTCCTGTTCGCGGGCAAGGTCGGTGTTGAGCAGCGTCTCATAGCCCTCGCGGCCGCCCCACAGCACATAATTCTCACCCTTCAGCCGCTTGGTGACGTCGATGCAGTGTTTGACCGTCGATGCCGCATAGGCAAAGACATCCGGGTCGGGATTGGTGGCGGCACCCGACATGAAGCGGCGGTTGGAGAACAGGTTGGCCGTGCCCCAAAGCAGCTTGACGCCGGTCTGCTTCATCTTCGTCGCAAAATAATCTGATATCTCGTCGAGGCGCGCGGCACTTTCGGAAAAATCTTTTCCTTCCGACCGCACATCAGCATCGTGGAAGCAGAAGTAGGGTGCGCCGAGCAGCGCAAACATGTCGAAGGCGACATCGGCCTTGAGCTTGGCCAGTTCCATCGTGTCGACCCCGCCGGCCTTGGCAAACCACGGCCGATCGAAAGTCTGGCCGCCGAACGGATCGCCGCCCGGCCAGGCGAACGAATGCCAGTAGGCGACGGCAAAGCGCAGATGGTCTTCCAGCCGCTTGCCGGCGACAATTTCATCGGGATTGTAGAAGCGGTAGGCCAGCGGATTGGTCGAATCCGGCCCCTCGTATTTGATCTTTTGGATGTCGCCGAAAAACCCACTGGTCATGATTGTCTGTCCTCTCGCATGGTTCTGTCCTGATTACCTTAGGCGTAATTGGTTTCGCGCTGGCGCTGGATGAAAACGGTCATGTCAAAGCCACTCAACAAAGGAGACAGACCATGACCGACCTCAACACGATCGCCGAAAACTACATCGCCGCCTGGAACGAGAGCGAGTCCGCGCGCCGGACTGCCTTGCTCAAGGCGACCTTCACCGAAGACGTCAGCTATCGTGACCCGATCATGCAGGGCGACGGCCATGATGGCGTCGCCGCACTGATCGACGGCGTTCAGCAGCGTTTTGCCGGCTTCCGGTTCTCGCTGAAGGGCAAGCCGGACGGTTTTGGCGACACAATCCGCTTCTCGTGGAATCTCGGGCCGGAAGGCACGGATTCCGTCATCGAAGGCACCGACATCGGTGTCATCGAGAATGGCCGCCTGAAAAGCGTCACCGGCTTTCTCGACAAGGTTCCGGCACAGTGAGATCATCTCAGGCCTCGGCGGGGGTGGGAAACCACTCACGCCGTGGCGGCCTTGATGGCTGGGTAAAGCAAGCGATAGCGCTGATAAGCATCCGCATAGGCGTTGCTTAGTGCGGCGACCGGTTCGATGGTGGCATCGGTGGCCGGCGCCGTGCACACTCTGAGCGGATCGGCGCCCGTCGCCGCGATCATGCCGAGCCGGGCCGCACCGAAGGCAGCGCCGAAATCGCCGTCGGAGGGAATGTCGACCGGCAGGCCGAGCGCGGTGGCGATTGCCTTCAGCCAGTAGCGCGAGCGCGAGCCGCCGCCGATCGCCGTCACCCGCGTCAGCGTCGTGCCGGCCTTGGCCAGGGCTTCGAGACTGTCGCGAAAGGCGAAAGCCACGCCCTCCAGCACGGCCTGGGTCAACACGGCGCGGCTCGATTCATGCGCAACCCCGGTAAACGAGCCGCGAATGGCCGAATCATTGTGGGGCGTGCGCTCGCCGGAGAGATAAGGCAGGAAGGACACGCCGGTCGGCGCCTTCAGCGTATCGCCGAGCTCGGCGGTCAGCTCGCCAGCGCCTTTCCCTGATATCTCCGACAGCCAGTTGAGCGAATCGGTTGCCGACAGGATGACGCCCATCTGGTGCCAGGTATCGGGCAGCGCGTGGCAGAATGTGTGCACCGCGCTTTCCGGGTTTGGTAGATAAGACGCATTGGCGGCGAACAGCACGCCTGACGTGCCAAGCGAGACGAAGGCCTGGCCGGCTGCGACCGTGCCCATGCCGCAGGCCGAGGCCGCATTATCGCCGGCGCCGCCGGCGATCGGGATGCCCGCCTGCATCCCCCATTTCGAGGCCAATTCGCTGCGCAAGGCGCCGGCCTTCTCAGTGCCTTCGACCAGCGACGGCATCTGCCCTTCATCGAGCGACGTCGCGGAAAGCAAGTCGGTTGACCAGTCTCGCTTGCCGACATCGAGCCAGGACGTGCCTGCAGAGTCCGACATCTCAGAAATATGCTCGCCGGAAAGCCAGAGCCGCAGGAAATCCTTCGGCAGCAATACTTTTGCCACTCTGCCGAAAACGTCCGGCTCGTTGTTTTTCACCCAGACCAGTTTTGGCGCGGTGAAACCGGGGAAGACGATGTTGCCGGTCAGCTTGCGAAAACGCGGATCGGCGTCGAGCTTGGCCGCCTCGGCATGGCTGCGCGTGTCATTCCACAGGATGCAGGGGCGCAGCACCTGGTCGCCGGCATCGAGCAAGGTGGCGCCGTGCATTTGGCCGGAGAGGCCGATGCCTATCACGGCGGCGAGCTGTCCTGGATGGGAAGCCTTGAGTTCCGCGATCGCTTCCTCGCAGGCGCGGATCCACTCGGCGGGGTTCTGCTCGGACCAGCCGGGATGCGGCCGCGACACGTCCACCGACGCGTGGCCGGAGCCGATGATCGTCTGCCCGGCATCGATCAAAAGCGCCTTGACGCCCGACGTGCCCAGATCGAGGCCGAGATACATGATGTCCTCCCAATGCCATTAATTTTTTCGGATCTCGAAAAAATCTGACTTGGCAGTTTTTAAGACAAGATACGCCTCCGGTCAATTCTCCGACAAATCGGCCGCCCGCCGCGAGAACAGTGCTGACAGCGGACTGTCCGGCCGCGCCAGCGCGCGTTCCGCGGCAAGTGCCCTTGCCAACGCATGGTCGCCCGACCGCAGCGCCGCCTCGATCAGCGTCAGGTCGATGACGTTCGCGCTGCGCGTGGCTGCCGCCGAAGCGGTGGGCGACCGCCCGGATTGGCCGGATCAGACGTACCGTCTCGGCATAATTGCCGTCGCCGAATGCCTTGACGGCGAGCGTCAGGGGATGGCCGACATCCCGGGTGAAAGCGGCGTTGTCGTCGTTGCCGCGCATGGCCTCGCGCTGCGCTTCGAGCAAGGTGCGAACCGGCGCTTCTTGGCCGGCGCCGACAAAGGCCATCGTCGCGTTTGAAGGCATAGTTGCCGGCGCTGGCCTTGGCCCAATTGGCGGCAAGTGCTGCCCAGCGGGCGCCGACATCGACGCCGCCGAGATGCAGCCGCCACAGGATCGCCGAAGCATCGACCATGTTGAGCGCCAGCGTCGAGCGCTCGCCGTAGATCGGCCCGTCATAGAGCGCCAGCACGTCGTCGGTCTCGCCGAGATCGTAGTGGAACAGCGCCAGATGCCACCAATTGTGCACTTGCAGGAAGCTTTCCTGCGTCCACGCTTCCGGGTTGGCGCGCATCCAAGCGATGCCGTCCTTTTGCCGGCTCTGCATTTCCATGACGTGAGCGACGGCGTGCTGCGCCCAGCCGTCGCGCGGCTCGATGTCGACTGCTGCGCGGCCAAGCTTTTCGGCGCGCGCATAGTCGCCCATCTCCTCCAGCCCGAACGCCTGCATGCCGAGTATGGCGTGGTATCCCGGCATGCCGCTCTGCCACGACGGCAGCGCGCGGCCGATGCGGTCGCGCAGCATACGGGCATTGCCGGTGAAGAAGTCGATCTGGTGCCCGGTCTGCAGCGCCAGCGCGTCGAGCGGGAAGTCGATGGCGATATCCTCGAGCAGACGGGCGGCTTCATGCCAGCGTCCTGCGGCAAGATGGCCGAGCGCTGCGACATGCGCCTGCTCGCGCGGTGTGGCGGCAAGCGGCAGTGCCGCCTCGTGGCATGTCCTGGCCACGGCTATCGCCTCGCGCTCGGTGGCGAGGCCGAAAAGATAGCCCTTGAACACATGCGCCATAACGAAACCGGGATCCTCGGCGATGGCGCGGTCGACCGAGGCGACCGGATCGCCGATGAAGCACTGCAGTTCGCGCACGGCCTGGCTGTAGGACGAGAACCCGGCCTCCGTCGCGCCCGAAAACGTCAGGCCGAATGCGTCCCTGACTGCCATGGGTCACCCATCGACGACCACACAATTTGTGGATCCGATCTTACAACATTAGCGGTCGGCGCGCTAATCAGGTCTGGGCCGGCAGCAGCTGCGGATTTCAGCAAATATGTAGGCGACGGGTTTGACTCTTTGGCAAGGTCACCTGGAGATATCAAGCAGGCTTTGAAAGCCCTTCGCAACGACTTTTTAGGTGCAGCTGACGCTTTATTGCGTTCACTACCAAATCTGTGACAGCGCAGGCCGTGGCGTTGAAAAGGCAAGGGTAATGATAGCGATAGGGAATCAATTTGGCGGCCCAGAACAGCGCGGCAGCCTCGTCCACTCAATGCTCAACAAGGCAATGAACGTCGCCGCCGATGTCCGTGATGCGAGTTATAACGATGGTACCGAGGCATGGATAAATCCGATTTTCATTCTGCCTGGCTCGGTCAGTAAGCCTGAGTTTGAGGGCTACAAGCTCGGCCACTTCTCTCGAGAGCAGAAAGGCTTGGTGGTGATGATCGCCGTTCCGCAGCCCGTCGCCGATGGTGAGGATATAGCTGGCTTTGTGGGCATGTCGTTGCGCGAAGCTGTGCGGCTTGCTGCCGCCTATTTTCCTGAAAAGGGCATCAGCTTCTCGACGCTGAAAGCCGAGAAGATCATCCTGGCGATCGAGGCGGCCCTCGAGTAAGCGTCTGGCTCTCGCACTACCCTCCAGTACTTCCAAGCCCACGGCAGGAGTTTGTTGAGGTCGTTGACGAATTACGGTGACGAATTACGGCGAATTACTGAATTACGGTGACAGTGCATTTTTTGCTACGTTTGCTCGGCTGTCGCTGTGTGTAGATTGACCGCATGGCTCGACTTGCATTGCCGCGTCGCCGATGTCGGCATCTGCGCGGCCGGTGGACAGTGAAGCACTTCTGGCCCGGACTGCCGAGCAAACCGGAAAGTCGTGAAATCAGGAAACCGCGGCAGGCGGGGAAAAGCGAATGGTGTACTGTCACCGTAATTCGTAATTCTGGGCCTGCAGCAAAAATTGCGGCAGGCGAATTTCGTCTGCTCTAATTGCCCGAGCGCATCGCCACCGTGGCGATGCCGGCGCCGACCAGCAGCGTGCCGCCGGTGCGGTTGAAGATGCGGATCGCCCGGGGATTTCGCACGACGTTGCGCGCCCTTGCCGCGATCAGCGCGTAGCCGAAGGCATTGGCGAAGGCGAGCGCCAGGAAGGTCGTTTCGAAGATCAGCATCTGCGTCCAGAAATCGGCGTGCCGGTCGAGGAACTGCGGCAGGAAGGCGACGAAGAAGGTGATACTTTTCGGGTTGAGCGCGGTGACCAGCCAGGCATGCGCCATCATCTTGGCCGACGACACCGCGTCCAGGCGCGGCTCGGCCTTGAGCGTGCCACCGGCGCGAAACAGCTTTATGCCGAGATAGATCAGATAGCCGGCGCCGATCACCTTCAGCACGGTGAACACGGTGGCCGACGCCGCCAGCAGCGCGCCGATGCCCAGCATCGACAGCGTCATCGCCGTAAAATCGCCAAACGCCACGCCGACCGCCATCGGCAGCGCGGTGCGCCAGCCCTGGCCCAGAGCATAGGACACCACCAGAAGGATGGTCGGGCCGGGAATGACAAGAAGGATCGTCGAGGCGGCGGCAAAGGCGGCCCAGTTTTCGAAGGACATTTTCTTCTCCTTGAGCTCAAAGAAGAGGATAAATCCTTGGCCTCACGAAGATGTAAAGAGGCAAAAATCGAAAAGGCGCCTGGTTAACGTCGGGCAACAGTTCTTCACGCTTTTTCAACCATGATTGGTGAAAATGCACTCCATTCGGGCGGACCGTGTTTCCCGCCGACAGCGTAGGGTTTGGGTAGATGCGTGAGTTGCCGCAAGGTCTGACGCCGCCGTACAATGGCGACGAAATCGAAATTTCCGAAATCCAGCTTTCCCGCCGCACGGTGTTGTCCGGCGCCGGTGCGCTGGCGCTACTCGGCGTCGCAGGCTGCAGCCAGACGCTCGACCTCTCGGCGCTGCAACTCGACGGCGTCACAACCGGCGCGATCACCCCCATCCGCCCGAGCATCAGCGTCGACAAGAACATCACCAGCCCTGGTGTGATGTATGCCTCCGTCACCGACGGCGGCTTCACGCTGCCGGAAGTGCCCTACCTCAAGGTCAAGCCGGAGTTCCGCCGCCAGATCGTCGTCGACCCGACCGGCGAGCAGCCCGGCACCATCGTCGTCCATTCTCAGGAGCGGCTGCTCTATCTGGTGCAGCCCGGCGGTGACGCGATCCGTTACGGCGTCGGCATCGGCAAGGAAGGCTTCCGCTGGTCCGGCCGCGCCAACATCCAGTACGGCAAGGAATGGCCGACCTGGAGGCCGCCGGCCGAGATGATCGCCCGCAAGCCGGAACTGGTGAAATGGCAGGCCGGGCAGCCCGGCGGCCTCGATAACCCGCTCGGCGCGCGCGCGCTGTACATCTACCAGAACGGCCAGGACACCGGCTACCGCATCCACGGCTCGCCCGAATGGTGGAGCATCGGCCAGGCGATGTCGTCGGGCTGCGTTCGCCTGATCAACCAGGACATTATCGACCTCTACAGCCGCGTCTCCAGGAAGAACCCGGTCGTCGTCGTCTGACCCTCCCGGTTATCGTCTGACCTCGAAGCGGCCGGCGCGGCTGCTCGACTCTCCCGTTGCGTGATCTCGCAAGACAGGCGAAGGTGCCTGCAAAGCCACTGCTCGGGAGACGTGAAGCATGTCCGGAACTTTTGTGATCGCGCAAGGCGGCGGTCCGACCGCCGTCATCAACCAAACGATGGTGGGCGCCGCGCTCGAAATCCGCAAGCGGCATCCCGGCGCCAAAGTCCTGGGCTCGATCCATGGCGTGCGCGGCATTCGTGACGGCAACTATGTCGATCTCTCAGCCATTCCGGAGGATCGGCTGCGGCTGATTGCGGCAACGCCGAGCTCCGCGCTTGGCTCGACCCGCGACAAGCCGGATGACGCCTATTGCGAGATCATCCTCAACGGCCTGAAGAAGGCCGGCGCCGACGCCTTCATCTATATCGGCGGCAACGACACGTCGGGCACGCAGCAGATCCTGACCGACGCCGCCGGTGGCAAGATGGCTTTCGTCCATGCGCCGAAAACCATCGACAACGATCTCGAGGAGAACGACCACACGCCCGGCTTCATTTCGGCAGCCGAATTCGTCGCCGGCGCCTTTCTCTCGGTCGACCTAGACTTCCGTGCTCTGCCCGGCATCTATGTCGGCATCGTCATGGGGCGGCATGCCGGTTTCCTCACGGCCGCCGCCGCCGCATGGCAGCTTGATCCCGACAGCGGCCCGCATCTCGTCTATGTGCCGGAGCGTCCGTTCTCTGCCGCGGCCTTCATCGACGATGTTCGCGCCACGCTCGACCGCCACAAGCGCTGCATCGTCGCCGTGTCCGAAGGCGTCAGCACCGCCGACGGCAAGGCGCTGGTCGAAAGCCTTGTGCCGCCGGACAAACTGGAGCGCGATGCGCATGGCAACGTCAAGCTGTCGGGCAGCGACCTGCCGGCCGCCCTCGAGCGCGCGCTGGCCGAAGGATTGCCGGGCAAACGGGCGCGGGTCGATGCGCTCGGCTACATGCCGCGCGGCTATGTCGGCGCCATCAACCCCGTCGATGCACAGGAAGCCTTTGATGCCGGTGTCTTTGCGGTCGCTGTCGCCGAACAGGGCGGCGGCTCGGTGGCGCTGCAATATGACGGCAAGAAAACCGTGCTGAACAAGGTGCCGCTGAAAAACGTCGCCGGCAAGACGCGCCACATGCCAGACGATTTCATGCTGCCTGAGGTCAACCAACTCTCCGATGCGGGAATGGCCTATCTGAAGCGGCTGGTCCCCGAAAAATATAAGGTTGGAAAACCGTTCGTCTGAGCCCCGCTCTATTCTGATGCCGGTATCTTGTGATGCTTGACTGGTTCAGCAAGACGAAGGTCGACGCAGTTACAACCATGCTGACCGAGCCGTTCGTGCATGATTTCGTGCGCGCCAACATCTGGCATCTGCGCGGCCGCGACGTCGACCTGCTTGTCGACACCGGCATGGGGATTTGCCCGCTGGCGCCGGAGATCGACACGCCTGATGGCAAGCCGCTGGTCGTCGTCGCTACCCATATCCATCTCGACCATGTCGGCTCGCTGCATGAATTCCCGCTGCGGGCCGGGCCCAGAATGAGTGCCGCGCATTTCGACAGCATGGACGAAGCGGTCACCTACGCCCACATGTTTCACGATCTCGACGGCGCCGTCTCGAAGCTGCCGGCGCCGGGCTGGAAAGCAGCCGACTACAAGATTCCGCCGGCGCCACTGACGCGGACGCTCGACGAGGGCGATCTGGTCGACCTCGGCGATCGGCAATTCCGCGTGCTGCATCTGCCCGGCCATTCGCCCGATTCGATCGCGTTGTTCGATGAGGCCGACGGCCTGTTCTTCGCCGGCGACGCCATCTACGACGCCATGCTGATCGACGATCTGCCGGACTCCGACCGATCAGCCTATCGCCGCACCATGCGGCGGCTGCTCGACCTGCCGATCCGCATCGGCCATGGCGGCCATGGACCAAGCTTCAATGCCAAACGGATGCGCGAAATCGCCAACAGCTATCTCAGGCGGACAGACGGGATCGGCGCATAAGAGGCTTCGATGGCCGGCAGGGCAGAGCCGGGAAACATGCGAGCTCGTGATCTCTGTCAGCAATTTTGTTCTTGCTTTGTGCCGGCAACTATGCTATCGATTTGCGTATGGTGCTGATCGCGCCAACAACCCGCCGCAAGGCGGGTTTTTTGTTTCAGGTCGGCGCTACTCCCCTTCATCCAGGGTTGGACTCCAGCCATGCATCTGGCGAGCGGGCGACACCGACCCGATAGATTAAATCTTCGTAACATCATCTGGAAACCGCGATTCCCGCCCTAGATGCGGGGGCTGTCGATCCGGTCGGCTACCTGCCAGGCGAGACAGGCAAGACGACCCTCGACACGCCGAATGGGCGATTCCCCAACCGGAACGCCACGGTGCCCGACCAATTTCTCGCCCGGACAACGGCCATGTCACCCATCCACATTCTTCGCAGACATCGCGTCGCCGCCTTGCTGGGCGCCGCAGTGATTGTCAGCCCTTTCATCGTGCCCCTCGCCCCCAGACTGAATGGCGCTCTGGCAGAAACAGTGACCCCTCCCGTCACCGGGATGACGGTGCCCAATGGATCGTTTGCCCCGATCGTGGCGGCCGACAAACCGGCAGTGGTGACGATCACCACTGTCATGAAGGCACAGTCGGAGACCATGAGCGACGCTGCTCCGTTCGGCGACAACTCACCCTTCGACGACTATTTCCGCCAGTTCTTCGGCGACCAGGGACTGCCCGGCCCCAGGACACCGCCGCCGCAGCAGGCGCCCCGCGCAGAGGCGCTCGGTTCCGGTTTCATCGTCGCCGCCGATGGCACCATCGTCACCAACAATCACGTCATCGACGGCGCCACGTCGATCAAGGTCACTCTCGACGACGGCACCGAACTTCCCGCCGACCTGGTTGGTCGCGACGCCAAGAACGACCTCGCCGTCCTCAAGATCAAATCCGACAAGACTTTGCCGACCGTCAAATGGGGCGACTCCGACAAGCTCATGCCGGGCGACCAGGTGCTCGCTTTCGGCAACCCGTTCGGCCTCGGCACCACGGTTACATCCGGCATCGTCTCGGCGCGCGGCCGCGATCTGCACAGCGGGCCGTTTGACGATTTCATTCAGATCGACGCACCGATCAACCACGGCAACTCAGGCGGTCCGCTGATGGATGTGAGCGGCAACGTCGTCGGCATCAACACGGCGATCTTTTCGCCGAATGGCGGCAGCGTCGGCGTCGGCTTCGCCATCCCGTCGGACCAGGCGCAAAAGGTGGTCGCCAAGCTGATGAAGGGTGGCTCCATTCAATACGGCTATCTCGGCGTCCAGATTCAGCCGGTGACGCCCGATATGGCGAGCGCTGTCGGCCTCGATCAACCCAGCGGTGCGCTGGTTTCCGCGGTTACTGACGGCTCGCCGGCGGCAAAAGCCGGGATCGAAACCGGCGACGTCGTCACCAGCTTCGCCGGTCAGCAGATAAAGGATCCCAAGGACCTGTCGCGTGCCGTTGCCGACGTCTCGCCCGGCGCCACGGAAACGCTCGATATCTGGCGCAAAGGAAAGACTGTCGAAATTTCCGTCGATGTCGGGCGCAATGGAGACGATGTGCAGACGGCATCGGTGGGCGGCGGACCAGAGGCACCGTCCGCACAGCCGGGCCTTCGTGCGCCTGCGATCGGCCTCGGTCTGATGGACGTCACCCCGGATGTCCGACAGGCGATGAACCTGGCGTCCAACCAGCGCGGCGCGCTGGTCGAGAGCGTCAATCCTGACAAGGCGGCCTCGGCTTCCGGTATCCAGCCGGGTGACATCATCGTCGCCGTCAATCAGGCGCCGGTGCGGGACGCCAGGCAGGCGGACCAGGCGATCGCGCAGGCCGGAAAGGCTGGCAAAAAGTCCGTGCTCCTGCTCGTCGAACGCGGCGACGCGCAGATCTTCGTCGCCGTGCCCTTCGCCAACGGCTGAAGCGGCGCATGGCCGCGACGTTGCAGCCAAGATTCGGGTTGCCCGGCAGAGCATCTTCGAGAAGACTGGTGAGGGCCGACAGACGGCCTCAAGCAAACGGATCGTTTCGATGGTCACCCGCGGTTTCTCTTCAGGACGAAAGCCCCCGACGGATGCGGATGCGCGTATCCCGCCGGGGCAGTATCTCGAGCAAGGGTTTCCGGTGCTGTCGGCCGGGCCGACGCCGCATGTGCGCGCCGAGGAATGGTCGTTCACGCTCAAGCACGGACCGCGGCCGATCAAGAAGTGGAATTGGACAGAGTTCAACGCGCTGCCTTTGACCAGGATGACGCGCGACATCCATTGTGTCACCGCGTGGACCAAGTTCGACACGGCGTGGCAAGGCGTGCTGGTCGACGATATTCTGGCGGATGCCGGCATCGAGCCACTGAGCCCCTTCACGTTGGCGCTGTCCTTCGACGGCTACACCACCAACGTGCCGACGAAGGATCTCACCGCCGGCAAGGCGATGGTGGCACTGCTTTACGAAGGCAAGCCGATCACGCCGGACCATGGCGGACCAGCGCGGCTGCTGGTTCCGCATCTCTATTTCTGGAAATCGGCCAAATGGCTGAATGGGCTGCAGTTCACCGAGCGTGACGAGCCCGGGTTCTGGGAGCTGCGCGGCTATCACATCTATGGCGACCCGTGGCGCGAGCAGCGCTATACGGGCGATCCATGAGCGACGGGCCGGCGCAGTCGCCTTGGCAGACGGTCACCATCAGCCGCATCGAAAAGCGCACGCCGCGCGTCACCAGTTTTTTCCTCGAGCCGTCGCGGCCCTTCGCCCATCGTGCCGGGCAGCATGTCGATGTCAGGCTGACGGCGCCGGACGGCTATCAGGCGCGCCGCTCCTACTCCATCGCCTCGGCACCGGAAGCCGGCGAGACGATCGAACTGGCGATCGAAAGGCTCGATGATGGCGAGGTCTCGCCGTTCTTCCACGATATCGCGGCGGTTGGCGACGAGGTCGAATTGCGCGGACCGCTCGGTGGCCACTTCATCTGGTCCGACAGCGATGGCGGACCGCTTCTGCTGGTCGGCGGCGGGTCGGGCGTGGTGCCGCTGATGGCGATGATCCGCCATCGCGCCGCGCGCGAATCGGCGGTGACAGCGGCACTGGTGTTTTCCGCACGGATCTGGGACGAGGTGATCTTTCGCGACGAGCTGATCGACTTCCACGATCGCCGGGACGGGTTCGATCTGGTGCTGACGCTGACCCGCGAGCCGGCCCAGCGCCCGACCGACTATTCGCGGCGCGTCGATGCCGCGGTAATAGAGCAATCGATGGTGCGACTGCCCGCGCCGCCAAGGTTCGCCTTTGTCTGCGGCTCGAATGCTTTCGTATCGGCCGCCGCCCAGGCGCTGATCGATGCCGGCGTTCCGGCAGGCCTCATCCGCACCGAGCGCTACGGGGTTTAATGCATGTCGCGCAAAAGTGTGCAGCGGTTTTGCGATAACGACATGCATAAAAACAACAGCGCGTCGCATAAGGCCGGCCAAACGCGATGCGCTTTAGCCGCCCCGCCGGTCAGGCCTCGATTTCCAGCGCCGCCAGCGGCTTCGAACAGCAGGCTAGGATAAACCCGTCGTCGATCTCGTGATCGAGGATGCCGCCATTGTGGCTCATCTCGACTGTGCCCGAGACCTTTTTCACCTTGCAGGTTCCGCACAGGCCGAACTCGCAGGCCGCCGGGATGCGCACGCCCGAAGCGCGTGCCGTCTGCAGCACGGTCTGGCCGGCAACGCAGTCGGCATCGACATCCGAAAGCGAAAAGCGGATCGGCGTTGCGGCCTCAGTAGGTATCTCGACCCCACCCTTTGCCGGCCCACCCTCTGCCGGCGAACCGAACGGGGCCGGTATTTCCTCCACCCCTGGGGTCGCAAAGCTTTCCTGATGATAGTTGGCCATGTCGAAGCCGGCCGCCTCCAGCATCTGCCGCACGGCGCGCATGAACGGGTCGGGGCCGCAGCAGAAAATTTCGCGCTCACGAAAATCGGGCGCCAGCAGCGGCAGTCGTATCGCGTCGATCCGGCCCATATGGCCGAACCAGCCCTCGCGGCTTGACCGCTCCTCGATCATGAAGCCGAGCGTCAGGCCCGGCATGCGGCTGCCGAGCAGCTCGAGCTCCTTGCGGAAGATGATCTCCTCGGGCTTTCGCGCGCAGTTGACGAAGCCGACATCTGTCCATGGCGCGCAGTCATTCAGCCAGCGCAGCATCGACATCATCGGCGTCACGCCGGAGCCGGCCGAAATGAACAGATACTTGGCCGCGGGATGGCTGTGCAGCGAAAAGTCGCCCGCCGGCCCATAGGCCTTCACGTGAACGCCGGGTATCAGATTGTCGAACATCCAGCGCGTGCCGATGCTGCCGGCCTGCGCTTTCACCGTCACCGCGATCGAGAACGGCCGCGACGGCGAGGACGACAGCGTATAGGTCCGCATCAGCGGGCCCTCGGTGGTCGGCAGTTCCAACGTCACGAACTGCCCCGGTCTGTAACGGAACCAGGTCTGGTTGTCGGAGCGGAAGGTGAAGGTCTTCACGTCAGGCGCCTCGTCGCTGACGCCGATCACTTCCAGCACTTGGAGCCTGTCGTTCCAGGGCGCCATCTCGTCGAGATGGCGGTAGAGCCCGAGGTACGTCATCGCATTCATCCCCTTGACCTCGCTCAGGCGACGCTGCGCAACGCCGGCCGGCCGTCCTCGGCAAGGCGCGGCCCGATGAAGGAGGCGTACCATTCGACGAACTGGATGACGCCGCCTTCATGCAATTCCGAATAGGGACCGGGCTCATAGGCCGGCGACAGGATGCCGAAGGCGTTTTCCTCGACGATGCGGCGGTCCTGGTCGTTGGTCTCGGTCCAGACATGGGTGAGATCGGCGAGATCGTAATCGACGCCTTCGACTGCGTCCTTGTGGACAAGCCATTTGGTTGTGACGGCCGTTTCCGTGGCACTGATCGGCAGCACGCGGAAGGTGACCGCATGATCGCCGAGGATATGGTTCCAGGTCGTCGGATAGTGGTAGAGCAGCAGCGAGCCGATACGCTCGGTGGAAACGCTGTCGGAAAGGTTCTTCCTCACCGCACGTCTCCCCGTCATCGTGTAGCTGACGGCGTCGCGCAGCAGCGGCGCACGAGTGGCGCGATACTGCCCGGCCGGATCGATGCGGAACTTGCTCGGCAAACCCGCCGCCTCGCATTTCCCCCAGTGCGCCAGCATCTCCGGATCGCTGTCGGCGCCCTGCACCCCGGTCACGGTCGGCGCTTCCGGGAATGTCTTGCACAGTTCGGGATGGTTGCCGGCGCAATGGTAGCACTCGCGGTTGTTCTCCCAGACGAGCTTCCAGTTGCCCTTCTCGACGATGGTCGATTCAAAGGCGACCTTTGCCTCGCGCAGCCGGTGCGGCAGGAGGTAAGGCTCGATCATGGCGCGCATCGGCGCGAAATCGGCGGGCTCCTTGGCCAGGCAGATGAAGATGTAGCCACTGATGCTTTCGCAAGCCACCGGCTTCAGGCTGAACTGGCTCTTGTCGAAGCCGTCCGCCATCTGCCTTGCGAACAAGAGCCGGCCGTCCAACTCGTAGGTCCACTGATGATAGGGGCAGACGAGCTTCGCCGCCGTACCCTTGTCGGCGTTGCAGACGCGGCTGCCGCGATGCCGGCAGGAATTGTGGAAGGCATTGATCTTGCCTTGCTGGTCGCGAACCAGCACGACCGGATAGTCGCCGATCTGGGCGGTGATGAAACTGCCCGGCTTCGGCAATTCGCAATCGTGGCCGATGAACAGCCAGTCGCGATACCAGATCAGCTCCATGTCGAGCTTGAAGAAATCGGGATCGGTGTAGAAGGGCTGCTCGAGCGAATAGCCTTGCCTGCGGCCGTGCAAGAGCCTCAGCATGTCGTTGCGCGCATCCATGTCCTGTCCTCGCTTTCAAGGACTGAACTGGTGGTGATGGAGGGAGGATCGGCCGCAAGCCGGCGACAGGGCCGGGCATGCACTATCCACCTCTTGACCGCCCACCGCGATCAGTCGAGTCTAGAAATCTCGGGCTGGTTTCCGGGCTCTGGAGTGTCCTTGCGGACGGTCGCGACACCTTCCCAGGCTTGTGGCCCAGTGGTCTCCCGTTGCGACTTGAACTCCACCACCGTTGCGGGGGCAGCGCCGGGTTCTGACCGGCTTCCCAATTCTCCGCTTCGTCGTCACCAAGCGGCACCTGAGATGGCGTGATCTAATCATGATGGCCGGCTGACTGTCGGCATGAAAGCGACATCGTATCCATGCGGCGCGACACCGCTGGCGAAACCTGTGGGCTGGGATTTGAGGAAGATGAAATTTGCGCCTGCTGCGAGCGCTGCCGGTCCTGAAAGCATGCCGGATTTGACCATTGCAGCGCCCCGAAATGGTTAACGATTCGACAACAACTCAGCACAGGCTTTTTAAGCCGCTTCTAAAATCGAACCGAACGGTTCGTTTCTGTTGACAATGCGTGCATGATGCTGTGAACGCAGGTCCGCCAATCCGTCTAATGGTCGATTAGCCTCGTTGACATAAACCTTTGAAAACAAAACAGAAAATGAATGAGATAGAAGCCTCTGGTACAATTTCAAGGTGTAGATTCTTGGTCCACACGGAACAACTTCGTGATTGGAATCCGCCGGATGGCCTTCCCACATCGGGGCTGTCCGAACGACGCGAATTCCTCCCAAGACACGCCGCTAGACGGACGGAAAATTAAGATACTGGAGTACCAAAAATGAAAAAGATTGCTCTTACTGCCGTCGCCGTTCTGGCCATCACCGGTAGCGCCTTTGCCGCTGGCAGCGACCATTATGGGTCCAACGGCGCCAACCAGCCCGCAGCCGCGGTCGACAGCTCGTACACGGCTTCCATTCAGAAGCCGGCTCACGCTGAAAAGCCCGTTGTCCAGGGTGCCGACCGCAACCTTTTCGGCAACAATTAACAGCTGGTCCAAACATCAAAAGCGGCGGCCAGTCCGCCGCTCGGGATCTGAAAAATTCAGGAGTACTAGAAATGAAGAAGATCATTCTTGCCACCGCCGCCATCCTGGCCGTCTCCGGCAGCGCTTTTGCCGGCAGCGACAACTTTGGATCGAACGGCGCCAACCAGCCGGCCGCTGCGGTCGACAACAGCTCGTACACGGCTTCGATTCAGAATTCGGCTTCGGCGCAGAATCCGGTTCCGGCTGACGAGAAGCCCGTCAACGGCAGCGACCGTAACCTCTTCGGCAACAACTAATGTCGATCCCAACAGCAGCGGTGGCATTGTCTTTCACAAAGACCGCGGCCGCCGCGCTGATGGGATACGAAAATCCAGGATTACTGAAATGAAGAAGATCGTTCTTACCGCCGCGGCACTTTTGATTGGTGCCGGCAGCGCCTATGCCCGCAACGACAACGTTGGCGGAACCGACATCAACAAGCAGGCGACCGTCAACGTCGACAACACGCAGACGTCTTCGGTAAGCAATACCGGCTCGCCGGTCTACAAGCTGCTCAATTCGTCGGGCGACGTACAGAAGTCCGCCCCGCAGGGCAGTGACCGGAACCTGTTCGGCCGCTAACAGCGACCTGAATGCACAAGAGCAGCGGGCTTTGCCCGCCGCTCTTGTTTTTGCCTTCGCCAAACTGCCTGTTTCCAGCAGTTAGGCTGCCGCCCTCAGGCTGCCTTTGCTTCCGCCTTGTGGAGTGTGAAGGAATGTCCGTCGGCATCGAAAATATGCAGGTCGCCGGCATCGGCATTCAACCGCAGCGCAGCACCCCGCTTGACCTCGACATTGCCGGGCAGCTTGGTCACCAGCGGCAGGTCGGCGCGGCCGATGTCGACATAGACGAGCTGGACCTCGCCGAGCTGCTCGACATAGTCCACTGTCCCCTCGAAAAGATAATCCGCGCCGGTGGCGATCATCAGATCCTCCGGCCGCACGCCGAAGCTCACCGAAGCGCCCTTCGCCGACGCCGGCGTGGCGATCGGCACCGTCGCCTTGCGCCCGCCGACATGGCTGACGATCGTCGGGCTGCCTGATTTGTCGATCGTCGCCGGCAGGATGTTCATGGCCGGCGAGCCGATGAACTGGGCGACGAACAGATTGCCGGGTTTCTTGTAGAGCTCCATCGGCGTGCCGACCTGCTCGATATGACCCTCCTTGAGCACGACGATGCGGTCGGCCAGCGTCATCGCCTCGACCTGGTCGTGGGTGACATAGATCATCGTTGTAGCAGGCATCGACTCCTTGAGCTTGGCGATCTCGATGCGGGTCGCGACGCGCAGTGCCGCGTCGAGGTTCGACAGCGGCTCGTCGAACAGGAAGACCTTCGGGTTACGCACGATGGCGCGGCCGATGGCGACGCGCTGGCGCTGGCCGCCCGACATCGCCTTGGGCAGGCGGTCGAGATATTTGGTCAGCTGCAGGATTTCCGCCGCCTGGCGCACCCGCTTGTCGATCTCGGCCTTGCTCTCCTTGCCGATCTTCATCGAGAACGCCATGTTGTCGTAGACGGTCATGTGCGGATAGAGCGCATAGGACTGGAAGACCATGGCGATGCCGCGCTTCGACGGTGGCACGTCGTTCACCACCTCGCCGTCGATCTTGAGTTCGCCGGAGGTGATTTCCTCAAGCCCGGCGATCGACCGCAGCAAGGTCGACTTGCCACAGCCCGAAGGGCCGACGAAGACGATGAACTCGCCCGACTTTATGTCGAGGTCGATGCCGTGGAGAATGTTGAGATTGCCGTATGATTTCTTCACTTGCCTTAGCGTGACATCGGCCATGATTCCCTCCAGTGAATTGCAAACTCAGTCGATACGCCCGAACCAGGCGCCGTAGCCGCCGAGGTGGATAGAGCCGGCGTCAGTCTGTCCCGGAAACCCGTGCCCCGGCAAGGGCTGCAGCGAGCGTCCGCCGAGATCGATTTCGGCCGGTCGGCTGCCGAGATTGAAGGCGCAGACGATCTGCTCGTTGCCCTCGCGGCGCGTGAAGGCGACCGTATCGCCCTGGCTTTCGATGAAGTCGATTTCGCCCTTGGCCAGCGCCGGATGTAAACGGCGGAAGGCAAGAAAGCGCCGGTAATGTTCGAGCAGCGAGCTGTTGTCGCCCTGCTGCACATCGACCGCTTGTGAAAGGTGCTTGGCGGGCACGGGCAGCCATGGCTTTGCCTTGGAGAAGCCGCCATTGCTGTCGGCGCCATTCCAGACCATCGGCGTGCGGCAGCCGTCGCGGCCCTTGAATTCCGGCCAGAAGCGGATGCCGTAGGGGTCCCGCAGATCCTCGAATTGCAATTCCGCTTCGCCAAGACCAAGTTCCTCGCCCTGATAGATGCAGACCGAGCCGCGCAGCGACATCAGCAGCGCCGAGATCACCTTGAGATAAGCGGTCCGGTCGGCCTCGCCGGCCGCCCAGCGCGAGGCAGTGCGCATCACGTCATGGTTGGAGAAGGCCCAGCACGACCAGCCGTCGCTGGCGACCTTGCCAAAGGCCTCCAGCACAGAACGCACCTTTGCCGCACTGATCTTTTCGGGCGCCAGGAAGTCGAACGAATAGCACATGTGCACGCGCTTGCCGCCGGCGGTATAGGCCGCCACCACTTCCAGCCCGCGCTGCGAATCGCCGACTTCGCCGACCGCGGCCGTCGCCGGATATTCGTCGAGCAGGGCGCGGAAGCGTTCGAGGAAACCGAGGTTTTCGGGGCGGCTCTTGTCGTAGAGATGGTCCTGGTAGTTGTACGGGTTGACGGAAGGAGCAGTCTGGTCGTTGCGCTGTTCGGGCGGCAGCGGCGGATTGTCCTCCAGGCCCTGGCTGTGGAAGTAGAAGTTGATGGTGTCGAGGCGGAAGCCGTCGACGCCGCGCTCCAGCCAGAAGCGGGTGACGTCGAGCAGCGCGTCCTGGACCGCGCGGCTGTGGAAGTTGAGATCGGGCTGCTCGGCCAGGAAATTATGCAGGTAATATTGCTGGCGGCTGGTATCCCACTGCCAGGCCGAGCCGCCGAAGATCGACAGCCAGTTGTTGGGTGGTGTGCCGTCGGGCTTGGCGTCGGCCCAGACATACCAGTCCGCTCTCGGGTTGGTGCGGCTCGATCGGCTTTCCTTGAACCACGGATGGATGTCGGCGGTATGCGACAGCACCTCGTCGATCATCACCTTGAGCCCGAGCCTGTGCGCCTCAGCGGTCAGGGCATCGAAATCGGCCAGTGTGCCGAACATCGGATCGACGTCACAATAGTCGGATACGTCATAGCCGAAATCCTTCATCGGCGACTTGAAGAACGGCGAGATCCAGATGGCATCGACGCCGAGCGCCGCGATATAGGGCAGCCTGCCGATGATGCCCCTGAGGTCGCCGATGCCGTCGCCGTTCGAGTCCTGATAGCTGCGCGGATAGATCTGGTAGATCACGGCACCTCGCCACCAGTCGCGGTCGACGGCGAGGTCGGGTTTCGGGGTTGCTTTCACAGCGGATTGCATGATCTCAACCTCCCTTCACCGAGCCGGCGAGCAGCCCGCGGACGAAATAGCGCTGCAGCGAGAAGAACACGATCAACGGCACGACAATGGTGATGAAGGCCGATGTCGTCAGGATCTCCCAGTCACCGCCGCGCGAGCCGAGCAACGCGTTAAGCTTGGCGGTCAGCACGATCTGGTCGCCCTCGGTACCGAGGAAAACCATCGCGACCAGCAAGTCGTTCCAGACCCAGAGGAACTGGAAGATGGCGAAGGAGGCCAGCACCGGGAACGACAGCGGCAGCACGATCTTGACGAAGATCTCGAAATCGCTGGCGCCGTCGATGCGCGCCGATTCCATGATTTCGCGCGGCAGGCCGGCAATGTAGCTTCTGAGGAGATAGATGGCGAAGGGCAGGCCGAAGCCGGTATGCGCCAGCCAGATGCCGAGATAGGTTTTCGACGGCACGCCGAAGAAGCTGCCGACGCCGTTGTAGAGCTTCAGCAGCGGGATCAGCGACATCTGCAGCGGCACCACCAACAGGCCGATGATGACCGCGATGAGCAACGCCCGGCCGGGAAAGCGCATCCAGGCCAGCGCATAGGCTGCGAACGCCGCGATCAGGATCGGGATGACCGTCGCCGGAATGGTGACGGTCAGCGAATTCATGAAGGAGCGGCCGATGCCTTCCGAAAACAGCACCGTATTGTAATTGTCGGTGGTGAATTTCGGCGGTGCCGACGAGGCATAGTAGACGCGCTGGCCGCGCTCGCCCTCGAAGGGCTTCGTTGAGGTCATGACAAAACTGCCGTCGGCATTGAGCTGCAAGGTCTCGCCGTCGCCGAGATCGGCTGTCGTGCCGGCGGGATATTGCGTCGGCGCCGCCGACTTGACGCCGAAGGCGCTGATGTCGCGGGCCGGATCGTCGCCGAAGATGTTGCCCTCGAGGACGAACTTGCCGTCCTTCTCGACTTGCGCCGAGGCGGGTGGCAGCCGGCCAGCTTCCGTCTGGGTGGAACTGGCGAACGAGTTCCACCAGCCTGAGGCGATGATCTGATCCTTGTCGCGCAGCGATGAGACGAGAATGCCGAGCGTCGGCACGGTCCAGATCGCGACGAAGATGAAGACCGCGATATGGACGCCGAAACGGCTGGCAAAGGATTTTCCGGTCGACGCGGCCATCTCAATGTCCTCCCGTCTCTTTGTTGGCCTGGCGGATGTTCCAGATCATGATCGGAATGACCGCGATCATGATGATGATGGCGATGGTGGCGCCGCGGCCGAAATCGCCGCCGCCGCGGAACATCCAGTCGAACATCAGATTGGCCAGAACCTGGCTGTTCCATTGGCCGTTGGTCATGGTCAGCACGATGTCGAAAACCTTCAGCACCAGGATGGTGATGGTGGTCCAGACGACGGCAATCGTGCCCCAGATCTGCGGCACCATGATCTTCCAGAAGATCTGGAACGGATTGGCGCCGTCGATGACGGCCGCTTCCAGCGTCTCTTCGGGGATACCCCGCAAGGCGGAGGACAGGATGACCATGGCAAAGCCGGTCTGGATCCAGATCAGGATGATCATCAGGAAGAAATTGTTCCAGAACGGCAGCGATATCCAGACTTGAGGCTGGCCGCCGAAATACTGGATGATGGCGTTGAGCAGGCCGATCTGCGTCTGCCCTGCGCCGCGATACTCATAGATGAATTTCCAGATGACGCTAGCGCCGACGAAGGAGATGGCCAGCGGCAGGAAGATGAGGCTCTTGGCGATGGTGCCCCACCAGATCTTGTCGGTGAGGACGGCGATGATCAGCCCGAGGAAGGTGCAGGCGGCAGGCACGACCGCCAGCCAGATGATGTTGTTGAGGATGGAGTTGCGGAACTCGCGATCGCCGAACGCCCATTCATAGTTGGTGAAGCCGACGAAATTGGCGCCGCCGCGATCGAGGAACGACAGTCTGAGCGTCTCCACGACCGGATAGATCAGATAGATGGTGAGGATGATCATGGCCGGACCGACGAACAGCCACGGCCGGATCAGCCCCTGCCGGCGCAGATTGTCGATGGCCGCAGCACCTGCGACGCCGCGCGACGGGAAGATGATGTCCACCAGTTTGTTGGCGCCCCAGAAATAGGCGACGCAGCCGCCAACGCCGGCGATGATGACGAATATGGCCGAGAAAATCTGAGCCGCCATGGGTCCCTCCCTCTGCGCATGATCCGCCAGTCGAGAATGGCTTTGGCGACGGGATCATGGGCCGATTCAGTTGTTTGGAACGCGACCAGATGCAAGGCAGGGTTCTGCTCTTGCTGGTCGCGCGTCATGCCGGAATGTGCTCATAAAAATTGCTGCGGCGCGGGCCGCCGGTCGGATCCGGGCCACGGAAGCCCGGATCCTTGCAGGATCGGTAGTCCGCATATCCAGCCGGGGCCGCCTACTTGATCGCGTCCCAGCTCTTCTGGATGTCGGTGGCGACATCCTGGGCGGGCTTGCCGCCGACGAGATCGATCATGCCGGTCCAGAAGGCGCCGGCGCCGATCTTGCCCGGCATCAGATCGGACCCGTCGAAGCGGAAGGTCGAGGCTTCGGCAAGGATTTCGCCCTGCTTCTTCAGCGCGTCGCTGGCATAGGCCTCCTTGTTGACCGACTTGAACGGCGTCACGAAGCCGCCCTGGGCCATCCAGATCTCATGGGCGAGCGGCATCTTCAGGAATTCGATGAAGGCGCGCGCGGCCTTCGAGTCCTTGGTGATCATAGCCAGCGTGCCGGCGCCGAGCACCGGGGTGCCGAGGTCAGGCTTGGAGGCGTAAGGTGGGAAGTAGAAGAAGTCGGCGTCCTGGCCGACCTCAGTGCCTTCCGGGAAGAAGGTCGGGATGAACGACGCCTGATGATGCAAGTAGCATTTAGGCGGCACTGAGAACAGGCCTTTCGGGCTGTCGCGGAAGTCGGTCGCCGCAACCGCCTTGGCGCCGCCGTCGACCATCTTGTCGTCGGTCGCGATCTTGCCGAAAATATCGATGGCGTTGACCACCGCGGGGTCGTTGAACGGAATCTCGTTCTTCACCCACTTGTCGTAGGTCTCGGGCGTCTGGGTGCGCAGCATGATGTCCTCAACCCAGTCGGTCGCCGGCCAGCCGGTGGCGCCGCCTGAACCGAGCCCAATGCACCATGGCGTGCCGCCGTCGGCGATGATCTTCTTTTCGAGCTCGGCGAGCTCTTCCTGCGTCTTCGGCACCTCGTAGTCGGCTTCCTCGAAATTGTCCGGCGAGTACCAGACCAGCGATTTCACGTCGGCCTTGTAGGGGAAGGCGAAGAAGCCCGGCTTGCCGTCCTTGTCGTTGAAGGTGCCGAGATCGACCCATGACTGGCCGGCGCCGTAATTGTCGTTGATCCAGTTGGCGGTGTCGTCGCCGAGCGGCGTCAGCAGGCCCTTGGACGCCAGATCCTGGATCAGGCCCGGCTGCGGCAGCACGGCGATGTTGGGCGGGCTGCCGGCCTGCGTGTCGATGACGATCTGCTGTTCGTAAT